>NZ_JBYSWT010000009.1:95082-196824 GCF_058781435.1 Pseudomonas sp. FW507-12TSA | reverse complement strand
GCACAAGGCCTGCAGCCATCAGCGCAAGCGCCTGTACAAGCTCTCTGCCGCCCCCTGACACCGGCACCTCCCCACCCGACGCAACCAGCAGATCCACGGCCAATAAAAATGCCCTGGCCTTGCGACCAGGGCATTTCGCCATCATCGAGCCCCTATATAGATAGAAGCCCAGTGCCAGGAACTTAGTGCGACACCGCCCCACTGGCACCGAGGCCGGTCTGCGAACGCACGAACTGCGGGAAGAACAGCGCCCGCTCATTGGCCGCCGCCGCCGACTTGTCGGTGATGGAGAAGAACCAGATACCGACGAAGGCGATGATCATCGAGAACAGCGCCGGGTACTCGTACGGATAGATCGGCTTCTCATGATGCAGGATCTGCACCCAGATGGTCGGACCGAGGATCATCAGTGCCACTGCGCTCACCAGGCCCATCCAGCCACCGATCATGGCGCCACGGGTAGTGAGTTTCTTCCAGTACATGGAAAGCAGCAGTACCGGGAAGTTGCAGCTGGCAGCGATGGAGAACGCCAGGCCCACCATGAACGCGATGTTCTGGCTCTCGAACAGGATGCCCAGGCCGATGGCCAGCACGCCCAGGGTCACAGTGGTGATCTTGGAGACGCGGATCTCGTCCTTCTCGTTGGCCTTGCCCTTCTTGATCACGCTGGCATACAGGTCATGGGACACCGCCGAAGCACCGGCCAGGGTCAGGCCCGCCACCACAGCCAGGATGGTGGCGAAGGCCACCGCCGAGATGAAGCCCAGGAATACGCTGCCGCCCACCGCATTGGCCAGGTGCACCGCCGCCATGTTGTTACCGCCCAGCAAGGCGCCTGCAGCGTCCTTGAAGTCCGGATTGGTGCTCACCAGCAAGATCGCGCCAAAACCGATGATGAAGGTCAGGATGTAGAAGTAGCCGATGAAACCAGTGGCATAGAGCACGCTCTTGCGAGCTTCCTTGGCGTCGCTCACGGTGAAGAAGCGCATCAGGATATGCGGCAGGCCGGCGGTACCGAACATCAGCGCCAGGCCCAGGGAGAACGCCGAGATCGGATCCTTCACCAGGCCGCCCGGGCTCATGATCGCCTCACCCTTGGGGTGGACCTTGATCGCTTCGGAGAACAGCACGTTGAAGTCGAAGCCCACGTGCTTCATCACCATCAACGCCATGAACGATGCGCCGGAGAGCAACAGCACCGCCTTGATGATCTGTACCCAGGTAGTGGCCAGCATGCCGCCGAACAATACGTACAGGCACATCAGGATGCCCACCAGGATCACCGCCACGTGGTAATCGAGACCGAACAGCAGCTGGATCAGCTTGCCGGCACCCACCATCTGCGCAATCAGGTAGAACGCCACCACCACCAGCGAACCACAGGCCGACAGGGTGCGGATCTGGGTTTGCCCGAGGCGATAGGACGCCACGTCGGCGAAGGTGTACTTGCCCAGGTTGCGCAAGCGTTCGGCGATCAGGAACAGGATGATCGGCCAGCCCACCAAAAAGCCGATGGAGTAGATCAGCCCGTCATAGCCGGAGGTGAACACCAGAGCGGAAATCCCCAGGAAGGACGCCGCCGACATGTAGTCGCCGGCAATTGCCAGGCCGTTCTGGAAGCCGGTGATCTTGCCGCCCGCCGCGTAATAGTCGGCAGCCGACTTGTTGCGCTTGGAAGCCCAGTAGGTGATGCACAGGGTGGCACCGACGAACACCACGAACATCACGATCGCCGATACGTTGAGAGGTTGCTTGTGGACTTCTCCCGTCAGGGCGTCTGCGGCCCACAGGGCGGGAGCGAAAGCGGCCAGGCCGAGCGCTGCGAATAGACGGCGGATCATTGCTGAGCCTCCTTCAGGATCGCGTTGTTCAGCTCGTCGAACTCACCGTTGGCGCGCCGCACATAGATGGCCGTCAGGATGAAGGCCGAGACAATCAAGCCGACACCGATGGGAATGCCCCAGGTGATGGATGATGAAGGACTGAGTTTGCTCCCCAGGATCTGGGGTCCATAGGCGATCAACAGGATGAAAGCCGAGTAAAGCCCAAGCATGATCGCCGAAAGAATCCAGGCGAACCGCTCCCGTTTGCTCACCAGCTCCTTGAAGCGCGGGCTGTTTTGAATCGAGAGGTAAATGCTGTCGTTCATTGTTTTTATCCTCGCAGCACAGATTTTAGGTGGAACCTAATCCACTCTATGCAGCTCTCAAACGCGTTCTAGACGACCTTAGTATTAGAACGACATTAACTCCCGCGCCAATTCTCCCCCACAAAAAAACGGGGGCATCCGCAACGCCGTCGCAGACACCCCCAAGACCCTTGAAATAGACGCCGCGCTACTATTTAGCGGTCCACTCGGCCACCCGCTCCGGGTGCTTGCCCACCCAGTCCTTGGCCGCCGCATCAGGCTTGGCGCCCTCCTGGATAGCCAGCATCACTTCGCCGATTTCGTCTTTGGACGCCCACTGGAACTTCTTCAGGAACGCCGCCACCTCAGGCGCCTTCTTCTCCAGTTCCTTGCTGCCGATGCTGTTGACGGTCTCGGCGGCGCCATACACGCCCTTGGGATCCTCGAGGAAGCGCAGTTTCCATTTGGCGAACATCCAGTGCGGCACCCAGCCGGTCACCGCGATGGAATCCTGTTTTTCCTCGGCGCGGGTCAGCTCGGCGATCATCGCCGCCCCGGAACTGGCCTGCAGCTTGTAGTCCAGCCCATAGTCCTTGATCGCCTGGTCGGTCTTGAGCATCACCCCTGAGCCGGCATCGATCCCGACGATCTTGTTCTTGAAGCTGGCATCGCCCTTCAGGTCAGCGATGGACTTGGCCTTGACGTACTCCGGCACGATCAGGCCGATCTTGGCGTCCTTGAAGTTGGGGCCATAGTCCACCACCTTGTCCTTGTTCTTGGCCCAGTACTCGCCATGGGTCACCGGCAACCAGGCCGAGAGCATGGCGTCGAGCTTGCCGGTGGCCACGCCCTGCCACATGATCCCGGTCGCCACGGCCTGCAGCTTGACGTCATAACCGAGCTTCTTGATCACCTCCGCCGCCACATGGGTCGTCGCCACGCTGTCGGACCAGCCGTCGACATAGCCGATGCTCAGGGTCTTGCTGTCGGCGCTGGCCAAGGTGGAGCTGATGGCAAGTACCATTGCGGCACCTGCGCCTAAGAGTCGTCGCATCTTCATCGTTACTTCCCCGAAAAGTGCAGTGCCGGGCAGCTGCCGGGCACATCAACGTATGGTTATGGTGCTCGGCGCCTCCATCACGCCCGACCGCGAACACGTTCGATCATCAGCGGAGTACTGATGCCTGGATCATCAACCCGCCACCGGCGGCGACCTGCTCTGACTGCGACCTCAAGGCAACAGCCAGCGACATCAGAAAGCCAGTAGCCGTCCCTGCTCCCGCGACAACAAGCCTGCGCGAACTTCGCATGGCAGCCCCAAGGCACAGTCGAATACAGGTAAGATGCCCGGCTTTGCCCCCCTGACGGCCTGACCATGCCCGCCACTCCACGCTTCCCCCTCCTTGCCTACCTGTGCGCCTGCCTGATTGCCCTGCTGGCCCTGTGCAGCTACTGGTACGGCCTCGGCCGGCCGGTGCAGTTGCCCGACGTCGCCAGCGCCAGCCACAAGCTGCAATGCGCCTCCTACACTCCGTTCGACAAGGACCAGTCGCCGTTCGACCAGCCGTTCAAGCTGCGCCCCGAGCGCATGGACGCCGACCTGGCGCTGCTGGCGACCCGCTTCGAGTGCATCCGCACCTATTCCATGAGCGGCCTGGAGGCCCTGCCGGAGCTGGCGCGCAAGCACGGCCTGAAGCTGATGATCGGAGCCTGGATCAACAGCAACCCGGCGGATAACGAAAGAGAGGTGGACCTGCTGATCGCCTCGGCCAACGCCAACCCGGATGTGGTCAGCGCGGTGATCGTCGGCAACGAGGCACTGCTGCGCAAGGAAATCACCGGCGCCCAGCTGGCCCGGCTGATCACCAAGGTCAAGCACAACGTCAAGCAGCCAGTGACCTACGCCGATGTCTGGGAGTTCTGGCTCAAGCACCCGGAAGTGGCCCCGGCCGTGGACTTCCTGACCATCCACCTGCTGCCCTACTGGGAAGACGATCCATCGAACATCGACGTGGCCCTGGATCATGTGGCCCAGGTACGCCAGGTGTTCGGCAACCGCTTCGCCCCCAAGGACGTGCTGATCGGCGAGACCGGCTGGCCCAGCGAAGGTCGCCAGCGCGAGACCGCGATCCCCAGCCGGGTCAACGAAGCCCGGTTCATCCGCGGTTTCGTCGCCCTGGCCGAGCAGAATGGCTGGCACTACAACCTGATCGAGGCCTTCGACCAACCCTGGAAACGCGCCAGCGAAGGCGCGGTCGGTGGTTACTGGGGGCTGTTCGACGCCGATCGCCAAGACAAGGGGATCCTCGAAGGTCCGGTATCCAACCTGCCCTACTGGCCCCTGTGGCTGGGCCTGGGAGCGGCGCTCCTGGGCGGTACCCTGCTGCTGGGTGGCAGGGTCGGCAGCACTCGGACGGCCGTCCTTCTGCCACTGCTGGGTGCCGTGGCGGCCTGCAGCATCGGCACCTTCGCCGAGTTGACGCGAGTCACCAGTCGCTTCGCCAGCGAGTGGGCCTGGGCCGCCCTGCTGCTGGGCCTGAACCTGCTGATCCTGGCCCACGCCGCGTTGGCCCTGGGCTCGCGTGAAGGCTGGCGCCGGCGGCTGTTCAGCATCCTGGAAAAGCGTGCCGGCTGGCTCCTGGCGGCAGCCGGTTTCGCCGCGGCGGTGATGATGCTCGAGCTGGTGTTCGATCCGCGCTATCGCAGCTTCCCCAGCGCCGCCCTGCTGGTGCCGGCCCTGGCCTTCCTCTGCCGACCGGTGCGAGTACCACGGCGCGAGGTCGCCCTGCTGACCTTCATCATCGGTGCCAGCATCGCGCCGCAGCTGTACCAGGAAGGCCTGGCCAACCAGCAGGCCTGGGGCTGGGCCCTGGTCGGCCTGCTGATGGTCGCCGCGCTGTGGCGCAGCTTGCGGGCGCGGGTCGGCTGATCCGCCCGGCTAGGGGCGAGGAGCGCGCACCAGGCGCAGGCTGGCGATCACCAGGGCGAACACCGCCAGGCTGGTGTTATACAGCACCAGGGCCGGGATCCCGGCCGCCATGGCCAGCAGCGCCAGCCCCCAGCCCAGCCGCCCTGGCACGACGAAAGCCAGCAGCGCCGCGCCCAGGGCGCTCCAGCCCAATACCTTGAAATGAATCATCCACCCCAGGCTGGAGCGCAACGAGCACTCCCAGCGGCCGGCCTCATCGATGCATACGCCCACCCAGCGGGCATCCTCCATGAAGCCATAGCGCAGGCCATAGCTGGCGGCCAGCCACAGCACCAGGGCCAACAGCAGCAAGAACAGGGGAAAGCGGCGAGACATGGGGCACTCCAGGCAATCAAAACGGCGCCCAGCATAATCCCCCGGAAACACTTGGCAAGCACCATGCACGCATAGCTATTCAGCCAAGGGTGGCAACGTGTATCGTCCGGCTACTATCACCACTACCCCCAGGCCAGACTGCCACGGACGTTATTTGCGCCCGCACATGGCACTTCGGCAGCAGCACGGTGGTCATAGCCTGCGAACCTCATTCGGCACCTTCCTTCTAGGGATACAGTCATGCTTCGTTCCTTGCGCCTCACCGCCCTGTTCGGTGGCCTTATCCTGAGTGCGTCCGCACTGGCGGTCGATGTCGATCCGGCCAGCTACGGCTACCCGTTGACCAATCCCTTCGAAGCCACCATCGCCACCACACCGCCGGACTTGCGCCCGGAGCTGCCCTCGGACGATGACATCCGCCAGTCCGACTACAGCCTGACCCTGCGCCCGGAACGCGAATTCACCCTGCCGGACAATTTCTGGGCAGTGAAGAAACTCACCTACCGCATCGCCACCCAGGACCACGCCGCCCCGTTGATCTTCCTGATCGCCGGTACCGGCGCGCGCTACGACAGCACCCTCAACGAATACCTGAAGAAGCTCTACTACAAGGCCGGCTACCACGTGGTGCAGCTGTCCTCGCCCACCAGCTTCGACTTCATCAGCGCCGCATCGCGCTTCGCCACTCCCGGGGTGACCGCCGAGGACGCCCAGGACATGTACCGGGTGATGCAAGCGGTGCGCGCGCAGAACTCCAAGCTGCCGGTCACCGACTACTACCTCACCGGCTACAGCCTGGGCGCCCTGGATGCGGCGTTCATCAGCAAGCTCGACGAGACCCGGCGCACCTTCAACTTCAAGAAGGTCCTGCTGCTCAACCCGCCGGTCAACCTCTACACCTCGATCAGCAACCTGGACAAGCTGGTACAGACCGAGGTCAAGGGCATCAGCAGCAGCACCACGTTCTACGAGCTGATGCTGGCCAAGCTGACCCGCTACTTCCAGCAGAAGGGCTATATCGATCTCAACGACGCCCTGCTCTATGACCTGCAGCAATCCAAGCAGCACCTGAGCAACGAACAACTGGCGATGCTGATCGGCACCGCCTTCCGCTTCTCGGCGGCGGACATCGCCTTCACCTCGGACCTGATCAACCGGCGCGGCCTGATCACCCCGCCCAAATACCCGATCCGCGAGGGCACCAGTCTCACGCCATTCTTCAAGCGCGCCCTGCAGTGCGACTTCGACTGCTACCTGACCGAGCAGGTGATCCCGATGTGGCGCGCCCGTACCGATGGCGGCAGCCTGCTGCAACTGGTCGACCAGGTGAGCCTCTATGCGCTGCAGGACTACCTCAAGGCCAGCCCGAAGATCGCCGTGATGCACAACGCCGACGACGTCATCCTGGGCCCCGGCGACCTGGGCTTCTTGCGCCAGACCTTTGGCGATCGCCTGACCGTCTACCCCCATGGTGGCCATTGCGGCAACCTCAACTACCGCGTCAACAGCGACGCCATGCTGGAGTTCTTCCGTGGCTAAACATCTCCTGCTTATCGCTGCGTTGCTCTGCGCAGGCTATGTCCACGCCGACGACGGCCATGCCGGCACCATCACCGCGCCCGACGCCGACGGCTTCACCGAGCCGCTGAAACAGCTCAAGTTCAACCCGGGGCTGGACCAGCGCGAGTTCGAACGCTCGACCCTCAGCGCGCTGAACGTCTACGACCCGCTGGAGTCCTGGAACCGCCGGGTCTATCACTTCAACTATCGCTTCGACCAATGGGTGTTCCTGCCCGTGGTGGACGGCTACCGCTACATCACCCCGAGCTTCCTGCGCACCGGAGTGAGCAACTTCTTCAACAACCTGGGCGATGTACCCAGCCTGCTCAACAGCCTGCTGCAGTTCAAGGGCCAGCGCTCCATGGAGACCACCGCCCGCCTGCTGGTCAACACCACCATCGGCATCGCCGGCCTGTGGGACCCGGCCACCAAGATGGGCCTGCCGCGCCAGAGCGAGGACTTCGGCCAGACCCTGGGCTTCTACGGGGTCCCGAGCGGAGCCTACCTGGTGCTGCCGCTCCTGGGCCCCTCGAACCTGCGCGACACCGCGGGCCTGGCGGTGGACTACAGCGCCGAGTCGGCGATCAACTTCCTCAACGTCGCCGAAGTCAGCAAGAACCATCCGGAGCTCTGGCTGTTGCGTGGCGTCGACAAGCGCTACCAGACCAACTTCCGCTATGGCGAGCTGAACTCGCCGTTCGAGTACGAACAAGTGCGCTACGTCTATACCGAAGCGCGCAAACTGCAGATCGCCGAGTAACCTCCCGCCACGGCGAGCCCGGGTCTCCGGGCCCGCCACACGCCCCGCGAAATGCTCTAGCCCGGCACTTCCGGCCTCGACGGCAGCGCGATTCACACTGCCTGCAACCTGCCGTAATCCAGCCGCCATGGCCGTGGAACCCCGGAAAAACCTAGGCCTCGTAGCGCACAAACGAACTTAAAAAAACAAATGTGAATTTTTTATTAACTTATTGTGACGGTCGGTGTAAGCTCCAGCGCAACACAGCTAAGGAAGCAGTAACGTGTTCTACGATAATCAGGGACTGATGTCGTCCATCCTCGCTATTCCTCCCGGGCGTTCATCCGCCAATCTTCAGCACCAACTACCGCACAGGTCGATCATGGTCAACTTGCGCCCGTGATTATTGCTGTGCAGATGTTTGCCCGCTGAACTGCCGGTAACTTCAGCCAATACCAAACGCATTGATTTCCCCAAGTTCCAGGCCATTGCGTGCCGGTTCCCGGAAAGTGCATCGCTATTGCCCGCTGAAAACCAAACAGGCAAATCCCGGCAACTAACGAGGGCTGGTCGATGTATTCGACCGGGCCAGTATTCCGTCAAGTAATCCAGACATCCGTTACCATGAAACTATCGGCCAGACCCCAGTCCCGCGTGCAGCGTTACTTCAGCGAGTTGCCTCTTTTCATCTGGATCCTGTTCATCGGGACCTTCATTACCCGAGCGACCTCGATGATGGTCTGGCCATTCATCTCCGTGGTGCTCTATACCCGCTTCGACTTCAGCCCGACCTTCATCGGGCTGGTGCTGACCCTTTCGATCGCCATCTCCTCGGCAGTCAGCTTCTACAGTGGCTACATCTCGGACAAGATCGGCCGGCTGAAGATCATCATCCTCGGCTGCGTGGTCGCCACCCTGTCCTACTGCCTGCTCGGCCTGTCCGGCAGCGCCCAGGGCTACATTGCCGGTACCTTGCTGGCCAACCTGTCCTGGGCCCTGGTCAACAACCCGATCAAGACCGTGATCGGCGACATCATCGAGTCCCGCCCCCTGGTGGAGCGGGCCATGCACCTGCGCTACTTCTTCCTCAACGCCGGCGCCGCGGTAGGTCCCTATCTCGGCCTGCAACTGGGGATCAGCGCCGGCTCCCTGGCCTTCGTCCTGGTGACCCTGTCCTATGTCCTGCTGCTGCTCGGCGTGGTGGTGTTCGGTCGTGGCATCGTGCTCAAGGCCATCAACAGCACCAGCTTCGCCAACACCATGAAGGTCCTGTCCCGGGACCACATCTTCCTCGCCCTGGTGCTCAACAACATCCTGATGATGTTCATCTTCGGCAACTTCGACTCCAGCCTGCCCCAGCTGATCACCGCCATCGGCTTCGAAGGCTACCTGGGCTTCATCGCCTCGCTGATCGTCCTGCACGCCACCACCATCGTCCTTTTGCAACTGCCGCTGTCCGGCGCGCTGGCATCCTGGAGCCTGGACGCGAAGATCTATGTCGGCAGCGTCCTGCTGATCGCCAGCGAATTCATCTTCGCCCTGGCCGCCCACCACTATGAAACCAAGGCCCTGTGGTACAGCGCCGTATTACTCATGAGCATCAGCCAGACCATTCTGTTCCCCTGTATCAACATGTTCGTCGACAGCCTGGCTCCCAACAACTTGCGGGGAGCCTACTTCGGTGCCGCTTCTTTGTATGGAGTTGGATTTTCCCTGTCGCCCATCGTTGGCGGGCTCTTCATACAATGGCTCGACGGTACTGCGCTATTCATCTTCCTGGGCATTGCCAGCAGCCTCATGACTTATATCTTCTTCAGCATCTTCAAACATGCCGGCAAGCCCCGCCAAACAGCAGATGACAGTTCCGGCACGGCATCCCCCGTATCCAGCGGCTGAATAAAGTCGGCGCGACAAACGACTTCTATATCAACTCCTAAACTTCAACTGATATCTCAGCGGCCCAGCCTCGCCTGCAACTTCTATCGCTTATATAACTTCAACCAGGAGCATTAGATGCCCATCCAGAACTATGACGTGATCTTGTGCGGTGCCGGCCCAGCCAATATTTCGCTGCTGCCGGAGCTGATTCGGAACGAACAAGCCGGCCGCTGCCTGATCCTGGAAAAGAACCATGTCGTAGGCGCCGGGGAAATCGGCCAGTACCGGATCACCGCCAACTCCCTGGGGGGCGTATTCCTGGAAAAATTCCAGGACCAGGAAGATCGGCTCAGCCGCTTCCTCAAGGACACCCCGCAATGGCGCTATTTGCGCGAAAACCAGGATCGGGCCGTCGAGCTGAGCCAGGTCGGCGCCTTCCTTGAACAGATCGCTGCCTTCGTCATGGCCGACAAGGCCCTGCGCCAGCGCTTCGTGTTCTCCACCGATAGCTGCGTCCAGGCGATCCGCCAATTGCCCGAGGGCGGCTACCTGGTCAGCTACAGCCTGGACGGCGTGCTGATGCAGGCCCAGTGCCGCAAGGTCATTTGCAACCTCGGCGGGCAGCCCCAGCAACGCGGCCCGCGCCACGCCTCTTGCAACATCAACTCCGACGAGTTCATCAAGGGGCTGCACGACCGGCAATTTTGCACATCGGCCCCGGACTCGGTGGCCATCCTCGGCTCGTCCCACAGTGCGGTGTCCTGCCTGATACGCCTGGTGGAGCAACTGGATTACCGGGGCCCCATCACCCTGCTGGCCAAGCGCGACTTCAAGCTGTTCTTCGACTGTGCCGAGAGCGCCCGGGCCCAGGGCTATCACTTCACCGACGCTGACGTGTGCAACGCCAGCGGGCGGATCAACCGCTACTCGGGGCTGCGCTACGACTCCTTCGAGTTCGCCCGCAAGGTGCAGCAAGGGCAGATCGACAACCTCCAGGTGGTGGATATCTCCACCCGGTCCCCGGAGCAGGTCGACGCCTTGATCAACGCCAGCGCCGTCTTGCTCAACAGCACCGGCTACAGCGCCAGGGCCGTGGAGTTGCTGGACGCCGACAGCCGCCCGATCCAGTTGCAGCAGGACGCCCACGGCCTGCTGACCAATGCCCGCCTCAACCCCCTGGCCGCGGATGGCCGGGCGCTGGAGGACTTCCATACCTTCGGCCTCGGCTCAGGCATCAAGACCGGTGGCGACAGTGGCGGCGAAGAAAGCTTTTCCGGGCGGATCGACGGCGTATGGGTCTACCAGCACGTAGTGCCCGGATTGATATTTGGTAAATAAGGAAATTCCAATGAATAACAATACAGCCATCCTGCTTTGCGCGGGCCGAGGCAGCCGCCTGGCCAACCGAACCGAAAATACTCCGAAGCCGTTGGTCCAGACCAACGACATCGCCTTCATCGACAACGCCCTGGCCAACCTGGAACGGCTCGGCGCCGGCAAGGTGGTGGTCGTGGTCGGCTACCAGGCCGAGACCATCACCGCGCACCTGGAGCAGATGAACACCAGCCTTTGCTTCGAGTTCGTCTACAACCCGGACTGGGCCACCACCAACAACATCTATTCGCTGTACCTGGCCCGGGAACATATCGGCCGGGACACGCTGATCATCGAAGGCGACATCTACTTTTCCCAGCAATGCCTGGAACAGCTGATGGCCAAGTCGGCTGACCTGGTCACCCTGGTGTCCGCCCTCGGGCCGAACATGGAAGGCACCTACACCACCATCGAGAACGACCGGCTGCTGGGTTTCGGCTCCACCAAGGAGGCTGGGCACCAGACCCTGGACAGCCACTACAAGACCGTCAACCTGTACAAGATCGGTACGCAGGAGTTCGCCCGCCATGTGGTCCGCCAACTGGACCTGTACATCGCCCGGGGCGACAAGAACACCTACTACGAAGATGTCTTCAAGCAGGCCTCGCTGGACAGCCAGTGGAACATCCAGCCGGTGATCGTCGACAACACCCAGTGGTACGAAGTCGACAACTACTACGACCTGACCATCTGCAACTACATCTCCCACCAGGATCGCCTGGGCTTCGTGCAGAACCGCCACGGCGGCTACTGGCGCTACCCGCTGCGCGACTTCGCGCTGATCTACAACTTCCATTTCCCGCCGCAACAGCTCAAGGACAAGATCAAGGACAACTTCGAGCACATCCTGCTCAACTACCCGGGCGGCCGCCGGCTGATCGAGGAGTCGCTGGCCGAGTTCATCGATGTCCCGGCCCAACGGCTGTGCGTGGCCAACGGCGCGGCGGAGATCATCAAGATCCTGCCGGACCTGTACCCGGGCAAGGTGCTGGTCACCGTGCCCTCGTTCAACGAGTACGCCAACGTCTTCGGCGAAGACCGCACCCTGTGCCTGCACACTCGCGAAGCCGAGGCATTCGCCATCGACACCCAGGCGCTGTTGGCGCTCTGCCACGAACAGCGCCCCTCGGTGGTGGTGATCGAGTCGCCGAACAACCCCACGGGCGCCCTCACCCCGGCGGCCGCGCTCCAGGCCCTGGCCCGCGAGCTGCAGGCGCTGCAGATCGCGTTGATCGTCGACGAATCGTTCCTGGACTTCTCCCGGCATGCCGACCAGACCCTGCTCCACGCCCTGGACGAACACCCCAACCTGGTGGTGATCCGCAGCATGAGCAAGACCTTCGGCATCGGCGGCATTCGCATCGGCTACCTGGCCAGCGCCGACCAGGCGCTGCTCAAGGCCCTGAACGCGCAGTTGCCGATCTGGAACCTCAACGGCTTCGCCGAGGAATTCCTGCTGCACCTGCCGCAGTACAAGGACCAGTACCTGGCAAGTTGCCAGACGGTGATCGGCGACACCCTGGACCTGCAGATCGCTCTGAACGACATCGACGGCCTCAGCAGCTTCGAAACCGAATCGAACTTCGTCTATTGCAAGACTCACTACGCCGACGCCCGGACCCTCTGCCGCCTGCTCCTGGAGCAGCATCACATCTACGTCAAGGAATGCTCGGGCAAACGCAACGAGGGTTCCGACCAGTACCTGAGGATTTCCTGCCGCACCCGCGAGGAAAACATCGAGCTGCTCCTGGCCCTCAAGAACGTCATGGCACAACTGGCCCGTCATCATGGCCATGCCCATCAACAGGAGAACGACCATGCATTCGCCTAAGCGCGTGGTGATCTGCGGCAAGGGCGAACTGGCGATCTTCGCCTGCCGCTACTTCCAGGATCACCCGGACTACCTGCTCAGCCACGTGGTCGCCGACCCGTTCGAACCGGTGAGCAGCGAACAGACGCTGATCGACTACTGCCACCAGCAGCAGATCCCGGTGGTCGAGGACGGGCGTTTCGAGAACCTGCCGGGATACGCCGAGCAGGCGTTCTCCTGCGACCTGTGCCTGGTGATCTTCCACAAGCGGATCCTGCCCAGGGCCTTCATCGATTGCTGCGCCAAGATCCTCAACCTGCACCTGTCCTACCTGCCCCACTACCGGGGCGTGCGTCCGGTGAACTGGGCACTGAAGAACGGCGAGCGGCGCCACGGCGTGACCCTCCACGAAATCAACGAGGGCATCGACGACGGCCCGATCCTCAGCCAGGTGGCGTTCGATATCTTTCCCGAGTTCGAAGAGGTCGGCGACACCTACCAGCGCGCCATGGGGTATGCCCGGCAACTGCTCAGCGACAGCCTGCCGCTGATCTACCGCATCACCCCGGTGCCCCAGGACCATGGGCAGATGAGCATCTACTACGAGCGGGACAATCTGCGCCTTGAGGAGCGCATGACCTTCACCAAGGCCAAGTCCCTGGAGCTGCTGGCCCAGAGCGCCGCGAAACCCGCCTGAGGCGCATGCCGCCCCTCCCGACGGCCGGGTCGGCCCATTGGCATGACCCGGCCCGTGCCAACCGGAGCCTGCGATGTACGACCTGATAGCGTCCGACCTGGACGGAACCCTGCTGTTGCCAGGGGACCGGATCGGCGACTACACCTGCAATACCCTCTGGCAGCTGCACCAGGCCGGCCGCCAGATAGTGCTGGCCACCGGCCGCCACCAACGCGATGTCCGCTCGCTGATCGGCAAGCGGCTACCGCCGGTGCACTTGATCACCGCCAATGGCGCCAGCATCGCCAGCGCCTGCGGCAACCTGCGCCTGGTCCAGGAACTGGACAACGAACTGGTGCGCGAGCTGATCGCCAGCGCCACGGACCGCCAGTGGGTGATCAACGCCTACTGCCAGGCACAGTGGCTGATCAGCGACCACTACCCGAACCTGGACAACTTCAGCCAGAACCCGGCATTCCAACCGACGCTCTGCGCGCCGGCGGATTTTCTCGAGCAAGGGGTACAGAAGCTGTTCTTTTTCCATCACGACCAGGACCACGCGGCGTTGGCGCGCCTGCAATCGCACCTCGACGCCTGCTTCGGCGCGCGGATCAGCAGCGTCTTCTCCTTTCCCTGGTGCCTGGAGGTGATGGCCGGCGGGGTCAGCAAAGGCCATGCCCTGCAGCGCCTGGCGCAGCTGCTGGGGGTTGCCCTCAAGCGCTGCGTGGCCTTTGGCGATGGCATGAACGATGTGTCGATGCTGGCCAAGGCCGGACAAGCGGTGGTGATGGACAGCGCCCACCACGATGTCCGGCGGGCCTTGCCGGAGGCCGCAGTGATCGGTCACTGCGGCGAGGAAGCCGTGGCCCGCTACCTGGCCACGCTGCTGCCGGCCTAGGCCGCTTGGCCGCGGACGGCGCGCCAGGCCTTGCTGGCCAGGGTCACGCCGAGCAAGACCACGGCACCGGCGACGATCCCGGCCACGGCATTGAGCAGGGTCGGCATAAGCAACGAAAAACCACCCACCAGGCTGGCGCTGCGCGCGGTGAGCTCTTCGATCAGGTGGTGGGCCGCCGGCACGCCGTGGGTGAGGATGCCGCCGCCGACCATGAACATGGCCGCAGTACCGATCACCGACAGGCTCTTCATCATGTAGGGCGCGGCCCGCAGGATCGCCCCACCCACGCTCCTGGCCAGTTGTCCCGGCTTGCGCGCCAGCCACAGGCCCAGGTCATCGAGCTTGACGATGCCGGCCACCAAGCCATAGACGCCGACGGTCATCACGATGGCGATACCCGACAGCACCACCACTTGCTGGGCCAGCGGCGCGTCGGCCACGGTACCCAGGGTAATGGCGATGATTTCGGCGGAGAGGATGAAGTCAGTGCGCACCGCGCCCTTGATCTTGTCCTTTTCGAAGGCCACCAGGTCGGTGGCCGGATCCGCCACGGCCTCGATCAGCTGGTCATGGGCCGCCTGGTCCTGGGCCTTGCTGTGGAGAAACTTGTGGGCCAGCTTCTCGAAACCCTCGAAGCACAGGTAGGCGCCTCCGAGCATCAGCAGTGGAATCACCAGCCAGGGAGCGAAGGCGCTGATGGCCAGGGCCGCCGGCACCAGGATCAACTTGTTGCGAAACGAGCCCTTGGCCACGGCCCAGACCACCGGGACCTCCCGTTCGGCGCGAACCCCGGACACCTGCTGGGCATTGAGGGCCAGGTCATCGCCCAGCACACCGGCGGTCTTCTTCGCCGCCATCTTGGTCATCAGGGCCACGTCGTCCAGCACCGCGGCGATATCGTCGAGCAAAACCAGCAAACTGCTTCCTGCCATGGGCCAGGCTTCCCTGCGTGAGATGAGGCGCGCAGCATACCGCGCCGCAGGAGGACCAAGCGAGATGCCGGCAAACGGTCGCCCCCCCTCTCGAATGCTGGCAAGACCACGGCCAATGGGCATTCTTGAGCCTTTCGCGAGCCCGGTGCTACCATGCGCAACCGCCGAACAGGCAAGGAATCCCCCGGTTTATGAGCACCATCCGCGAGCGCAATAAAGAACTGATCCTGCGGGCCGCCAGTGAAGAATTCGCCGACAAGGGCTTCGCCGCGACCAAGACCAGCGATATCGCCGCCAAGGCCGGGCTGCCCAAGCCCAACGTCTACTACTACTTCAAGTCCAAGGAAAACCTCTACCGCGAGGTGCTCGAAAGCATCATCGAGCCGATTCTCCAGGCCTCCACTCCATTCAACGCCGACGGCGTACCCAGCGAAGTGCTCAGCGGCTATATCCGCTCGAAGATCCGCATCTCCCGCGACCTGCCCTTCGCCTCCAAGGTGTTCGCCAGCGAGATCATGCATGGTGCCCCGCACCTGAGCCCGGACCAGGTGGAACAGCTCAACGCCCAGGCCAAGCACAACATCGAGTGCATCCAGACCTGGATCGACCGTGGCCAGATCGCCCCTCTGGACCCGCACCACCTGATGTTCAGCATCTGGGCCGCGACCCAGACCTACGCCGACTTCGACTGGCAGATCTCGGTGGTCACCGGCAAGGCCAAGCTGGCTGACGAAGATTACGAAGCCGCCGCCCAGACCATCATCCGCCTGGTGCTCAAGGGCTGCGAACCCGAATCCGCATAACCCACCCTCATGACGTCGCCCGGTTCACGGGCGCCAAGGGGTTCGTGTGGCCGCTGCCCCAGGCTGCGCACGACCCGGCACGAGCCGCCTGGTGGCTATCGGCAATCAACCCGAGGTACCGCGTCGCCCGGTTTGGCGGGCGCTGCGCACCCGATCGCAGCCTCGCAGGCTCGACAGCGGCTACACGTACTGCGCGACCTAGGCGCTGACACCGGCATCCGCGGCCAGGCCCTGGGCTTCGATGGCGCTGATGGCGCACTGCTCATCGATGTCCGAGGTATCGCCACTGATGCCGATGGCGCCAATCACCAGGCCCGCCTGATCACGAATCAATACCCCGCCCGGTGCCGGCACCACACTGCCCTGCCCCAGGCTGTTGAGCGCGCCGATGAAGGCCGGGCGCTGCTGGGCATCCAGCGCCAGCAGGCGCGAGCCCTTGCCCAGGGCGATCGCCCCCCAGGCCTTGCCGATGGCGATCTGCGGGCGCAGCAGGCTGGCGCCATCCTCCCTTTGCAAGGTCACCAGATGACCACCGGCATCGAGTACCGCGATGGCCAGTGGCGCGGCACTGATGTTGCGCCCCGCCTGGATGGCCTGGTTGGCCAGGTTGACTGCGACTTTCAAGGTTAAAGCGCTCATGGGTGCCGTCCTCATCTTGTTATTGGAAAGCCTGGTGGAGCTCCTTTAAGGAGAAGCTCGATACAACAAATAGAACACAATGAGTTGTATTTTTGTATACAATATTTATTGAAATATAGCCCATGCGACAAAATGACACCGGTTTATCAGGGCTCAAAGCGCAGCCGATAGCTTCCAAGAAAAGCCATTGACCTGTGCTGCTCGCCATGAATACACTCTTCGCAAAGCCACTTGTATACAATTACAAAACGTAAGAGGCACAAAACCATGAGCAAAATGAGAGCAATCGAAGCCGCCGTTCTGGTGATGCGCCGTGAAGGGGTCGACACCGCCTTTGGCATCCCGGGCGCCGCCATCAACCCGCTGTACTCTGCCTTGCAGAAGGTCGGCGGCATCGATCATGTGCTCGCTCGCCACGTCGAAGGCGCCTCGCACATGGCCGAGGGCTACACACGCACCAAGGCCGGCAACATCGGTGTGTGCATCGGCACCTCGGGCCCCGCCGGCACCGACATGGTCACCGGCCTGTACAGTGCCTCGGCCGACTCCATCCCGATCCTCTGCATCACCGGCCAGGCTCCCCGTGCCCGCCTGCACAAGGAAGACTTCCAGGCCGTGGACATCACCAGCATCGTCAAGCCGGTGACCAAGTGGGCCACCACCGTGCTGGAGCCGGGCCAGGTGCCCTACGCCTTCCAGAAAGCCTTCCATGAAATGCGCTCCGGCCGCCCTGGCCCGGTACTGATCGACCTGCCGTTCGACGTGCAGATGGCGGAAATCGAATTCGATATCGACGCCTACCAGCCCCTGCCCCTGGCTAAGCCCTCGGCCACCCGGGTCCAGGCCGAGAAAGTCCTGGCCATGCTGGCACAGGCCGAGCGGCCGCTGCTGGTGGCCGGCGGCGGGGTGATCAACGCCGATGCCAGCGAACTGCTGGTGGAGTTCGCCGAACTCACCGGCATCCCGGTGATCCCGACCCTGATGGGCTGGGGCAGCATTCCCGACGATCACCCGCAGATGGTGGGCATGGTCGGCCTGCAAACCTCCCATCGCTACGGCAACGCCACCCTGCTCAAGTCCGATGTGGTGCTGGGCATCGGCAACCGCTGGGCCAATCGCCACACCGGCTCGGTGGACGTCTATACCGAAGGCCGCAAGTTCATCCACGTGGACATCGAGCCGACCCAGATCGGCCGGGTCTTCACTCCCGACCTGGGCATCGTTTCCGACGCTGGCAGCGCCCTCACCGTACTGCTGGAAGTGGCCCGCGAGTGGCAGGCGGCCGGCAAGCTCAAGGACCGCAGCGCCTGGTTGCACGACTGCCAGCAACGCAAGGCCAGCCTGCAACGCAAGACCCACTTCGACAACGTGCCGGTCAAGCCGCAGCGGGTCTACGAGGAAATGAACCAGGTGTTCGGCAAGGACACCTGCTACGTCAGCACCATCGGCCTGTCGCAGATCGCCGGCGCGCAGTTCCTCCACGTCTACAAGCCGCGCCATTGGATCAACTGCGGCCAGGCCGGCCCGCTGGGCTGGACCATTCCGGCAGCCCTGGGGGTGGTCAAGGCCGACCCGAGCCGCAAGGTGGTGGCACTGTCCGGCGACTATGACTTCCAGTTCATGATCGAAGAGCTGGCGGTGGGTGCGCAGTTCAACCTGCCGTATATCCACGTGGTGGTGAACAACTCCTACCTGGGGCTGATCCGCCAGGCCCAGCGCGGCTTCGACATGGACTATTGCGTACAGCTGTCCTTCGACAACCTCAACGCTCCCGAGCTCAATGGCTACGGCGTGGACCATGTCGCGGTGGCCGAAGGCCTGGGCTGCAAGGCCCTGCGAGTATTCGAGCCCAAGGACATCCAACCGGCCCTGCGCCAGGCCCAGGAACTGGTCGAAACCTTCAAGGTGCCAGTGGTGGTGGAGATCATCCTGGAAAGGGTGACCAATATCTCCATGGGTACCGAGATCAACGCCGTCAACGAGTTCGAGGACCTGGCGCTGGTGGGCAACGACGCCCCCACCGCCATCGCCCTGCTCGACTAACCAGCCAGCACAACTCCCGTAGCCGCCCAGGACCGCGCTCGAGCGCCAAGCCAACGCCGTCTTCGCGAGCCGCCAGGGTCCACCGGACCTTGGCGCCTACTGCCCCGGCGACTACAGGACTTGATAGATCCACAGGAGACCACCATGCCGCGTTTTGCCGCCAACCTGTCCATGCTGTTCACCGAGCAGGATTTCCTCGCTCGCTTCAAGGCTGCCGCCGATGCCGGCTTCAGCGGAGTCGAGTACCTGTTTCCCTATGAATTCAGCTCGGCCGAGATCAAGGCCCAGCTCGACGCCCACGACCTGACCCAGGTGCTGTTCAACCTGCCGGCCGGCGACTGGGCCAAGGGCGAGCGCGGCATCGCCTGCCTGCCCGACCGGGTCGCGGAGTTCCGCGCCGGGGTCGACCTGGCCATCGCCTATGCCCAGGTCCTGGGCAATACCCAGGTCAACTGCCTGGCCGGCATCCGCCCCCAGGGCGTGGACGAGGCCCTGGTGCAAAAGACTTTCGTCGACAACCTCAGGTACGCCGCCGACAAGCTCCAGGCCGTGGGCATCAAGCTGGTGATGGAAGCCATCAACACTCGCGACATTCCCGGCTTCTACCTCAACAACACCGCCCAGGCGCTGTCGATCCGCGAACAGGTCGGCAGTGCCAACCTGTTCCTGCAGTACGACATCTATCACATGCAGGTCATGGAAGGAGACCTGGCCCGGACCCTGGCCAACCATCTGGAGCAGATCAACCACGTGCAGCTGGCGGACAACCCCGGGCGCAACGAACCGGGCACCGGCGAGATCAACTACCGCTTCCTCTTCGAGCACCTGGAGCGCATCGGCTACCAGGGCTGGGTCGGCTGCGAGTACAAGCCGCTGACCACCACCGAAGCGGGCCTGGGCTGGCTCAAGAGCCACAACGCTATCTGATCGGCCACCGCGTCATCGTTCATCTGGGGCCAGTCGGATCGCCGCCGGCTCGCTCCTACGGTAGGAGCCAGGCTGCCCGCGAGACGAATGCCTTGGCACCCGCAACCTTATAGAGCAATAAAAAGAGGATTTTCCCCATGGCTAAAATCGGATTCATCGGCACCGGCATCATGGGCCACCCCATGGCCGCCAACCTGCAGAAGGCCGGCCACAGCCTGCTGCTCTCGGAACACCACGGCAAGGCCCCGGCCGACCTGATCGCTGCCGGCGCCGTGGCCCTGGCCTCCCCCAAGGAGGTGGCCCAGGAAGCCGAGTTCGTGATCATCATGGTGCCCGACACCCCCCAGGTCGAAGACGTGCTGCTGCGCGCCGACGGCGTGGCCGCCGGGATCGGCAAGGGCAAGATCGTCATCGACATGAGTTCGATCTCGCCCACCGCGACCAAAGCCTTCGCCGCCAAGATCAACGAAAAAGGCGCGCAATACCTGGACGCCCCGGTGTCCGGCGGTGAAGTCGGGGCCAAGGCCGCGACCCTGAGCATCATGGTCGGCGGCGACAGCCAGGCTTTCGAACGCGCCCTGCCGCTGTTCCAGAGCATGGGCAAGAACATCACCCTGGTCGGCGGCAACGGCGACGGCCAGACCGCCAAGGTGGCCAACCAGATCATCGTCGCCCTGAACATCCAGGCCGTGGCCGAAGCGCTGCTGTTCGCCGCGAAGAACGGCGCCGACCCGGCCAAGGTGCGCGAAGCGCTGATGGGCGGCTTCGCCTCCTCGCGCATCCTGGAGGTGCATGGCGAACGCATGATCAAGGGCACCTTCGACCCGGGCTTCCGTATCAACCTGCACCAGAAGGACCTCAACCTGGCCCTCAGCGGCGCCCGCGAGCTGGGCATCAACCTGCCCAACACCGCCAACGCCCAGCAGGTGTTCAGCACCTGCAACGCCATCGGTGGCGGCAACTGGGACCACTCGGCCCTGATCAAGGGCCTGGAGCACATGGCCAACTTCTCGATCCGCGACAAACACTAAGCAGCATTCGTAGCCACCGCCCCGGGCTGTGCGAAGGTCCGCAGGAAACGCATCACTGCGGGCCACGGACAGGCCCTGCCGACCCTGACACCGCCCTTGGCGGTGGCTACACCTGTTCCACGCCCCCCATAACAAGAATCCGGGAGCCCGCCATGTCGGTCGATCCGCAACAATTGCTGCGTGAGCTGTTCGCCACAGCCATCGACGCCGCCCATCCGCAACATGTCCTCGAAGCCCACCTGCCCAGCGACCGCAGCGGCCGAGTCATCGTCATCGGCGCCGGCAAAGCCGCCGCGGCCATGGCCCAGGTGGTCGAACGCAACTGGCAGGGCGAAGTCCGCGGGCTGGTGGTCACTCGCTATGGCCACGGCGCCCCTTGCCACAAGATCGAGGTGGTCGAGGCCGCCCACCCGGTGCCCGATGCCGCCGGCCTGGCCGTGGCTCGGCGCGTGCTGGAGATGGTCAGCGACCTGACGGAACAGGACCGGGTGATTTTCCTGCTGTCCGGCGGTGGCTCGGCGCTACTGGCCCTGCCCGCCGCCGGCATCACCCTGGCCGACAAGCAAGCGCTCAACAAGGCCCTGCTCAAGTCCGGCGCCACCATCGGCGAGATGAATTGCGTGCGCAAGCACCTCTCGGCGATCAAGGGCGGGCGCCTGGCCAAGGCCTGCTGGCCGGCCACAGTGCACACCTACGCGATTTCCGATGTGCCCGGCGATTTGGCGACGGTCATCGCCTCCGGGCCTACCGTGGCCGATCCCAGCACTTCGGCCCAGGCCCTGGCGATTCTCCAGCGCTACGCCATCGAGGTACCGTCGGCGGTGCGCGCCTGGCTGCAGAGCCCCGAGTCGGAAACCGTCAAGCCCGGCGACCCGTGCCTGGCCCGCAGCCATTTCCAGCTGATCGCCCGGCCCCAGCAATCCCTGGAGGCGGCGGCAGTCAAGGCGCGCCAGGCGGGTTTCAGCCCGTTGATCCTCGGCGACCTGGAGGGCGAGTCCCGCGAGGTGGCCAAGGTCCACGCCGGCATCGCCCGCCAGGTGGCCCTGCATGGCCAACCCCTGGCCGCGCCCTGCGTGATCCTGTCCGGCGGCGAGACCACGGTCACGGTACGCGGCAACGGCCGTGGCGGACGCAATGCCGAGTTCCTGCTGAGCCTGACCGACAGTCTCAAGGGCCATCCCGGCATCTACGCCCTGGCTGGCGACACCGACGGCATCGACGGCTCCGAGGACAACGCCGGGGCCATCATGACCCCGGACAGCTTCGCCCGTGCCACGGCCCTGGGCCTGAACGCCGGCGACGAGCTGGACAACAACAATGGCTACGGCTACTTCGCGGCCCTGGACAGCTTGATCGTCACCGAGCCGACCCGTACCAATGTCAACGACTTGCGCGCCATCCTGATTCTCGAGACCACCAAACATGACGCCTGACAAAAAGGTCAAGATCCTCGCCACCCTGGGCCCGGCCACCGACGGTATCGAGGATATCCGTGAGCTGGTGCAAGCCGGGGTGAATATCTTCCGCCTCAACTTCAGCCACGGCAGCCATGCCGACCACGCCCAGCGCCACGCCTGGATCCGCCAGGTGGAAAGCGAGCTGAACCAACCCCTGGGGATTCTCATGGACCTGCAGGGGCCGAAGCTGCGGGTCGGCACCTTCAGCGCCGGCAAGGTCCAGTTGATACGCGGCCAGGCCCTGCGCCTGGACCTGGACCCGACCCCGGGCGATGCCCGGCGGGTCAACCTGCCCCATCCGGAAATCATCGCCGCGCTGGAGCCCGGCATGGACCTGCTGCTGGATGACGGCAAGCTGCGCCTGCGGGTCGACGCCAGGCATGCCGAGGCCATCGATACCACGGTGCTGGCCGGTGGCGAGCTGTCGGATCGCAAGGGCGTCAACGTGCCCCAGGCGGTGCTGGAGCTGAGCCCGCTGACCGCCAAGGACCGCCGCGACCTGAGCTTCGGCCTGGAACTGGGAGTGGATTGGGTGGCGCTGTCGTTCGTACAGCGCGCGCAGGATATTCGCGAAGCCCGGGAACTGATCGGCAACCAGGCCTTGTTGATGGCCAAGATCGAGAAACCCTCGGCGGTGGCCCAACTGCGGGACATCGCCGAACTCAGCGACGCGATCATGGTGGCCCGGGGCGACCTGGGGGTCGAGGTGCCGGCCGAAGCCGTGCCGCAGATCCAGAAGGACATCATCGCCACCTGCCGCCAGCTGGGCCGGCCGGTGGTGGTGGCCACGCAGATGCTGGAGTCCATGCGCTTCTCCCCGGCGCCCACCCGGGCCGAAGTCACCGATGTGGCCAATGCCGTGGCCGAAGGCACCGACGCCGTGATGCTGTCGGCGGAAACCGCTTCCGGGGAATACCCGCTGGAGGCCGTGCAGATGATGAGCAAGATCATCCGCCAGGTGGAAACCGGGCCGGACTACCAAACCCAACTGGACGTCAACCGGCCCCAGGCCGAAGCCACGGTGTCCGATGCCATCAGCTGCGCGATCCGGCGTATCTGCAGCATCCTGCCGGTGGCGGTACTGGTGAATTACAGCGAGTCCGGCAGCTCGACCCTGCGCGCCGCCCGGGAACGGCCGTCGGTGCCGATCCTCAACCTGACCCCCAACCTGCAGGCCGCGCACCGCCTTTCCCTGGCCTGGGGCGTGCACTCGGTGGTCAACGACCGCCTGCGCCAGGTCGATGAAGTCTGCAGTACGGCCCTGGAGATCGCCCAGGCCCAAGGCCTGGCGCAGCGTGGGGACACGGTAGTGATCACCGCCGGTGTGCCGTTCGGCCAGCCGGGGACGACTAACTCCTTGCGTGTCGAAACCCTTCTCTGACCTGCCCCCCTGCCGGTGCTGCGGCCCCGGTCCATTCAGAGCTCTCCAGAGAGGGAGCCTGATGGCCCGGACGCAGCCAACCAGCGGCCGCACTGACCGATATCCATCATGCCGTCACAGTCGTTCAACGCTTTCTGCCCCGATTGGGCCACTGCCCTGCTCAATGGCTTCAGCCAGATCTTTCTCCAGCGCGACCCGCTGTGCGGCTTGCTGTGCCTGCTGGCGATCCTGGCCTGCGCCCCGGCGCTGCTCGGTGGCGCCCTGCTCGGCGCCCTGGCCGGGCTGCTGACGGCCCAGCAACGGGGCTACGCCAAGGCCGATCGGCAAGCCGGGCTGTTCAGCTACAACGGCGTGTTGCTCGGGCTGCTGCTGAGCCTGTACCTGCCCTGGACGATCTTGCTGCCGCCCTTGATCATCGCCGCCGGCGGCCTGAGCGCGATCATCACCCAGCAGTGGCTCAAGCGCGCCCGGCAACCCGCCCGGCTGCCGGCCTACACCGCGCCCTTCGTCGGCCTCGGCTGGCTCCTGGCCGGCCTGTTCACGCCGCTGGCCGCCAACCCGGCGCCCACCGGGCTATCGCCCATGGGGCTGCTGGGCGGCCTGTTCCAGGGCCTGGGCCAGGTGATGTTCCTCGGCGACTGGCTGGCGGGGCTGCTGGTCTTCGCCGGCCTGTTGCTGGCCAACCGCCGGGCGGCGATCTGGGCCCTGGGCGGCTCGGGGTTCGGCCTGGGTGTGGCGGTCATGCTGCAGGAGCCCGGCCAGGCGCTCTCGGGACTGGCCGGCTATAACTGCGCGCTGGTGGCCCTGGCACTGGGCCAGATCGGCCTGCGCCCCTGGTGGCCGCTGCTGGGCATGGTCCTGGCGCTGCTGATCACCCCGGGCATCGCCGCGATAGGCCTACCCCCACTTACCGGCCCCTTCGTCCTCGCCTGTTGGCTGGTGCTGGCCTGCAACCGGGTGTTGGGCCGCACCCCGCGCCGCGACGCGCCTTGCGCTAGCGCAACGAATCCACCTAGGCTTCGCTGATCTTCGATTCAGGCGATTTCCATGGGTAACAGCGACAACTGGCGGCAACGCCTCTACGTGATGATCTTCCAGACCGACACCGTGGCTGGAAGACGCTTCGATACCACCTTGCTGCTGATCATCCTCGCCAGCCTGGTGATCGTGATCCTCGACAGCATCGACCAGGTGCACCGCGACTACGCCAACGTCCTGGCGTACATCGAATGGGGCTTCACCCTGATCTTCGCCATCGAGTACGGGCTGCGCCTGTACTGCTCGCCCAAGCCGCTGCGCTACGCCTTCAGCTTCTACGGGCTGGTGGACCTGCTGGCGATCGTCCCCGGGATCCTCGCCCTGTACTACAGCGACGCCCAGTACCTGTTGATCATCCGCATCATCCGCATGCTGCGGATCTTCCGCGTGCTCAAGCTGGCGCCCTACCTCAAGCAGGCCCACTACCTGCTCGACGCCCTGCGCGGCAGCAAGCAGAAGATCCTGGTGTTCCTGCTCAGCGTCTGCACCCTGGTCACGGTGTTCGGCACCCTGATGTACGTGGTCGAAGGTCCGGAGCACGGCTTCACCAGCATTCCCAAGGGCATCTACTGGGCCATCGTCACCCTGACCACCGTGGGCTACGGCGATATCGTGCCCAAGACGGTGATCGGCCAGGTGATCTCGTCCATGGTGATGATCACCGGTTACTCGATCATCGCCGTGCCCACTGGGATCTTCACCGCCGAGCTGGCCAGCGCCATGCGCGGCGAGCAGCAGAAGCACGACTGCCCGGTGTGCCGCAAGAACAGCCACGAGCCGGCCGCCGCCTTCTGCTCACGCTGCGGTAATGCCCTTTTTAAGAAAATGGAATAAGCAAAGTACTTTTCAATCTTTAAAGAGATATAGCGCCCCGGCTATAGTCGGCGGCAAATTGCCTTCACTCTCGAATAAAAGGAAATGTGCAGTGAAAAAACTCTTCAGCGCTTCGCTCCTGGCCGCCGGCCTGGCCCTGGCTGGCGCCGCCCAGGCCGCACCGACCCTGCTCAACGTTTCCTACGACGTGATGCGCGACTTCTACAAGGACTACAACGCCGCGTTCCAGAAACACTGGAAGGCCGAGCATAACGAAAACATCACCCTGCAGATGTCCTTCGGCGGCTCCAGCAAGCAAGCGCGCTCGGTGATCGACGGCCTGCCGGCGGACGTCATCACCATGAACATGGCCACCGACATCAACGCCCTGGCGGACAACGGCAAGCTGGTCCCGGACACCTGGGTCACCCGCCTGCCGGACAACAGCGCCCCCTTCACCTCGGCCACGGTGTTCATCGTGCGCAAGGGCAACCCCAAGGCATTGAAGGACTGGCCGGACCTGCTCAAGGACGGCGTACAGGTGATCGTGCCCAACCCCAAGACCTCGGGTAACGGTCGCTACACCTACCTCTCGGCCTGGGGCTACGTGCTCAAGAACGGCGGCGACGAGAACAAGGCCAAGGACTTCGTCGGCAAGCTGTTCAAGCAGGCGCCGGTGCTGGACACCGGTGGCCGCGCCGCCACCACGACCTTCATGACCAACCAGATCGGCGACGTGCTGGTGACCTTCGAGAACGAGGCGGAAATGATCGCCCGCGAATTCGGCCGCGATCAGTTCGAGGTGATCTACCCGAGCGTCTCCGCCGAAGCCGAGCCTCCGGTGTCGGTAGTGGACAAGGTGGTGGAGAAGAAAGGCACCCGCGCCGCCGCCGAGGAATACCTGAAGTACCTGTGGTCGCCGGAAGGCCAGGAGATCGCCGCCAACAACTACCTGCGCCCACGGGATCCGAAGGTGCTGGCCAAGTTCACCGACCGCTTCCCGAAAGTCGACTTCCTCTCGGTGGAGAAGACCTTCGGCGACTGGCGCAGCGTACAGAAGACCCACTTCAACGATGGCGGGATCTTCGACCAGATCTACACCAACGCCAAGTGATCCCTCGCGGGTGAATGAAAAAAGCGACCTGTGCGGTTAATGCCGATCAGTCAAGGCAATGGCAGAGAATCACCTCTGCTTGACTGACCGGCACCCATCAACCTCCACGGTCGCTTTTTTTATGCTTCAGGTGGCAGTCAGAGGGCCAGCGCCGGATTGAACAGCGCCGCTTCGGCGGCCTGATGCCGCTCCTCCAGCACCGCCTCGGCCTCGACTTCGATCAGCCACTCGGGCAGCGACAGGCCGCTGACGATGATCCATGAAGACGCCGGCGGCTGGCTGGCGAAGCGCTCCAGCAAGACCGCGCTGATGTGCTCCTGCTGATCGCGGGCCGCTTCGGCGATATAGATCCGCAACATCACCACATCCGCCAGCGTCCCTCCGGCCTCGGCCAGCACCCGCTGGATATTGTCGAAGGCCTGCTCGGTCTGCTCCCGCAGGCCCGGGCCTACGGTGCGTTCATGTTCATCCACTCCCACCTGGCCGGACAGCAGCAGGCGCCGCCCGCCCCGCACTTCCACGGCCTGGCTGAAGCCGTACTGCAGTGAATCGAACACGCTGCCGGGATTGAACGTCGACTTTTGCATAAGGACCTCCGCCTCGATGAACGACCGCAAACCCTAAACCAGGGCCCCGCGGACTTCCAGCACCAGCCCGGCGCAGCAACATCCGGCAACGCAACAGCGGATGGCGGACCTACATCGGAGGCGTCACCCCGTCCTTGCCGGCGGAAATCGATTGCGCGATCAGCTTGCCGTCGGCGCCCTGGGTGACGAACATCACCACCTTGACCCCGGTCTTGAGCAAGCTGCGATCCCCCGGCACCAGGTTGACGATGGGCACATCGTCAGGCACCAGGATCTTCTGCTGGCCGCCCTTGTAGTTGACGGTCAGGGTCCGGCCATTGCTCACCACCAGGTCGCCGACGCTACCGTTGGTCATGCTGCTGCCCTTGGCCAGGTCGAAAGGCCGGTGGCCGTCGCCGGTGCCGGCCATCTGCGGCGGGAACACATGCACTTCCAGGGCCTTGAGGGTGCCATCGGCCATGGGCACCGCCGCCGAGCCGATGTAGCTGCCCGGTTTGATGTCCTCGATATTGGCCAGGGTCACGGCACGCACCTGGGTCTGCGGCGTCAACTCGATGCTGACGTTCTCCCCGCTATTGGCATGCACCCGCAGCACATCGCCGCTAATGCCGGTGATTTCCCCCCGCACGCCGATGCGCATGCCGGGCGCATCCTGGGCCAGGGCACTGCCGAGCAGGGCCATCAGGGCGAAGCATTGGATAACGCACAACACACCAGGCAGAGATCGTTTCATGGCAACAAGGTCCTCGGCTGAGCGAAGCGGTACAGGGCCGAGCCAGCAGCCGGCCCGCAAAGACCACCAGCCTGCTACCAGGCGCGAGCCAAGTAAATGCCTGGCCAGCGCCTGGGCCGACTGGCGGCCAGGCACGTCCCGCTTTTGCCGTTGATCCAGATGCCTTGCACCCGGGCTCAGCTCGCATCGATGTCTTCACCGGTTCGATCGCGAACCCACAGCAACACCAGGGTGGACAAGGCGACCGTCACCATCATGTACCAGGCCGGGGCCAGGGGCTGTTCGGTCACCTGCAACAACCAGGTCACGAAGAACTGGGCGAAGCCGCCGAACACCGAGACGCCGATGCCATAAGCCGCAGCCATGCCGGAGGTACGTACAGACTTGGGGAACATCTCCGGCAGCATGGTGATCCCCGGCACGGTCTGCAGCGTCAGCAACACCGACAACAAACCGATGATCAGCAACAGGCTGGCCAGGCTGGGGGCGGCGATCAACCACTGGAAGCACGGGACGATCGCCACCAGGGTCCACAGCCGCGAATGGAAGATCACCCGCTTGCGCCCCCAGCGATCGGCTACCCAGCCCACCAGCGGCGACAAGAGGAAGCACACGGCCCCCACCACCACGCTGGCCAGCAGGCTGGAGGTGGTAGGCAAGCCCAGCACCCGGGCGGCATAGGCCGGCATGTAGAACGCGATGATCTGGGTCGAGACCATCGCGCCCAGCATCAGCAACACGCTCTTGCCCAAGGTGGCCTTGTGCTGGCCGAACAATTCGCGCAACGGGCTGCTGTGGGCGGCCCGCTCCATGGCCTGCCGGCTATGGGCGCTGGATACGCCGGCCACGAGCGTGTCTTCCAGGTGCCGGCGGATGTACCAACCCACCGGCGCGGTGAGCATGCCGATGAAGAACGGGATGCGCCACCCCCATTCAGCCATCGCCGCCTGGCCCAGGCCGGCCACCAGGGCGGCGACCATGATCGCCCCGAGGAAAATCCCCAGGGACTGGCTGCCGAATTGCCAGCTGGCATAGAAGCCCCGCTGCGATGCCGGTGCATGCTCGACCAGCAAGGTGGTCGCCGCCCCCACCTCGCCCCCGGCGGCGAAACCCTGGATCAGCCGCGCCAGGACCATCACCAGCGGCGCAGCCATGCCAACCTGGGCGTAGGTCGGGGCCAGGGCCATCATCGCGCAACCCAGACCCATGAGGAGCAACGTCAAGGTCAACGCCGAACGCCGGCCGAAACGATCGGAATAGGAACCGATCAGCAACGCACCCACCGGACGCATCAGGAACCCCACGCCGAAGGTGGCGGTGGTCAAGAGCAACTGGCCGTAGGAAGAAGCAGCGGGAAAGAACAACGGGCCGATGAACAGCATCAGGAAACTGAACACCGTGAAGTCGAAGAACTCCAGGGCGTTGCCAATAGTGGTACCGACAATCACCCGGCGACGGGATACGGGGAGATCAGGCGCCAGCAGCGGCGCATAGGACTGCTGAACAATGCTCATGACATTCTCCTGGGCACGAGGCAATAGGCACTCACCACCGGCCAGCCCGGGCAGGCCCGGCCGGATCACGGTCAATGGCTACGGATCAGTCGTCCGTCCCCAGGAAAGTGCTCACCAGCTTCACCCAGTAGGTGGCGCCATAGGGCAGGCTGGTATCGTTGAAGTCATAACCGGGGTTGTGCAGCAGGCAGCCGCCCTCACTGCCCTCGCCGTTGCCCATGACCAGGTAGCTGCCGGGGCAGGCCTGCAACATGAAGGAGAAATCCTCGCTGCAGGTCATCGGCTGCATATCGGCCACCAAACCCTCATCGCCCAGCCAATCCTGGACCACCCCCCGGGCCAGCGCGGTTTCGCGCGGATGGTTGTACAGCACCGGAAAGGCATTGGGGCTGACCAGCACTTCGGCCCTGGCGCCATAGGCCTGGGCCTGGGCGTGGGCCAGCTCTTCGATACGCCTGAGCAGCAGGTCGCGGGTGCAGTTCTTCAAGGCCCGGACCGTCACTGCCAGTTCGACACTGGCGGGTACCACCGACGAACTGCTGCCGCCGTGGATCGCCCCGACCCCGACGACGCCCATGTCCAGCGGTGGTACGTTGCGTGCCACCACCGTCTGCAAGGCCATGACCAGTGAAGCGGCGGCGACTACCGGATCAACCGTGTCGTGGGGGATGGCGCCATCCCCACCACGACCGTGGATGCGGATAGTGACGGTATCGGCCGAGGCCATGAACGGCCCGGCCAGGAAACCGAAGCGCCCCACCGGCAGGCCCGGCCAGTTGTGCATGGCGAACACCGCATCACAGGGGAACAGCTGGAACAGGCCATCCTCGATCATCTTGCGTGCCCCCACATGCCCCTCTTCGGCGGGCTGGAAAATCAGGCGCACAGTGCCCTCGAAGTCGATATCCCGAGCCAGACACTGGCCGGCGGCGAGCAGCATCGCCGTATGCCCGTCGTGGCCACAGGCGTGCATCTTGCCCTCATGGCGGCTGGCATAGGGCAAGCCGCTGGTCTCCAGGATCGGCAGCGCGTCCATGTCCGCACGCAGGCCGATGACCCGACCGCTGCGGCCCTTGCGCAGCGAGCCGACCACACCTGTGCCGGCCAGCCCCTGGTGGACTTCGTAGCCCCACTCGCGCAACTTGGCGGCTACCAGGCGGCTGGTTTCGAATTCTTCATAGCTCAGTTCGGGATGGGCATGCAGGTGTTGGCGCAGGGCAATCATGGCGGGGGTCAACGCATGTACTTCAGGCAGGATCGCTTGGTTCGGCATGGGTTACTCCTCAGCGGTGTCGTACGGCCCGATCGTCGGCTCAGACGCTGTCAGGCTCTTGTAGGATGTCGCCGGTACGCCAGGGCGGACCCGGTCGCTACGGCACGCTGACTATCGCCCCAGGTCCTGGGAAAAATAAAATAATATGTTCCGATCTGGCTCCTCGGAATTTCTTATGAAGATCAGCCTGCGCCACCTTCGATATGCCCTGGCGGTCACTCGTCACAACAACATCACCCAGGCCGCCGAACACCTGAGCGTGTCCCAGCCGGCGATTTCGGCGGCGATCAGCGAACTGGAGGGCCACCTGGGGCAGATGCTGTTCATCCGCCAACGCGGGCAAGGGATGACCCTCACCCCCTTCGGCCGCTTGGCGATGGACAAGGCCCGGCAGATCCTGGCCGGCGTACATGAGCTGGAACATCTGGCGGACAGCGGCCATTCGCTGTCCGGCGAACTGATGCTGGCGTGCTTCGAAGACCTGGCTCCCTACTGCCTGCCGCAACTGCTGCGCGGCCTGCAACAGCGCCATCCAGGGATCAAGGTGGGGATCCGCGAGTGCGGGTTCGACCAGATCGGCAAGCAGTTGGGCAACGGCAGCCTGGATGCCGCGCTGAGCTATGACCTGGGCCTGCCGGATGGCGTGCAGACCACCGTGTTATGCGAGCTGGCGGCCCATGCCTTATTGCCGTCCGGGCATCCCCTGGCTGCCCAGCAAGCGGTCAGCCTGGGCCAGCTGTGCAAGCATCCCCTGGTCTTGACCGGGCAGGCCTACAGTTGGCAGCACTTCCTGGACCTGCTGCGCTTCCATGGGCTGCAGCCCCAGAGCCTGACCAAGACCCAATCCTTCGAACTGCAACGCGGGCTGGTGGCCAACGGCCTGGGCGTGGGCTTGGCCTATACCCGGCCATTTGGCGATCACAGCTACGACGGCCAACCATTGGCGGTGCGCCCCATCAGCGAAGCCTTGCCGCTGCAGCGTATCGTCCTGGCGCAGTTGCAGAGCCATAGCGACTCGCAGCTGGTCAACGCCTTGCGGGAACAGGCGCTGCAATGGTTCGGCCAAAGCCCGGTGTTCGGCTGGTAACCCGGGCTTTGGCATGGCCAAGGCTCAGATGCGCTCGCGGATCAGCACCTCGATGTTCGCCGCCGCGCCCCAGCGGCGAACCAGCGCGAGCAGTTGCGGATCGGTTTCGCCCACCAGGTAGAGGGTGTCGATGACCTGGGTGGCCGCCCACTCGACGAACTCGCTGCCATCGAAGTCGGCCGCGCTGGCGAGGTGGAATTCGTTCTCGTAGAAGCCGGCGCTCACCGCCACCGGGGTGTCCTGGGGGCCGGCCGCGGTGATGAAGTCGCAGGCCAGGTGCACCACGCCCCACCCCGCCACCCGCCAGTTGCCCAGCGCCTCGTCGAGCCGGGCCCGTGCGCCCCGGGCAAATCCCAGGCCGTCGAGCACTACACGGCGGTTGACGATCAGCCACAGCTTGCGCCGCTTCGGCACCTTGAGCCGTACTTCGCCGGTGACCTTCGAGGCCCGCAGGGCAAGGGCGAACACCAGCAGCAAGGGGGCGAAGTAGCTATAGATTTTCTCGGCCCGGCTGGTTTCGGTCAGCGCGCGCAGGCGATCGACCTCCTTGCGCTGGCGCTGCTGTTCGGCGAAGTCTTCGGCCAGGCGCTCCAGCCACTGGCCGACCACGGCCGAGGAGTACTCGCCGCGCAGATCCCCCAGGGCCTGTTGTACCCGGGTCACGGCCAGTATCGACAATCGGCCATCGTCCATGCGCGGCAAGCTGGCAAAACGTTCGCACAGGTTGAGCACCTGGGCGGCATCCTGGGGTTCGTGCAGCTGGGTGGCGGCCCGGCAGTGCTGCTTGCCCAGCAGGTCGTCGATATCCGCCGCGACACCCCGCTGCAATCCGGCCTGGGTGCTCTGCGCCAGGCGATAGCCGCTCTGGAACCAATCCACCCGCACCACCTGGGTGGCACTGATCAGGGCCAGGGACGCCAGCGTCAGCCAGCCGTAGTCCACCTTCTTCCAACCCACCTCGGTGAGCGGGAATACCGAGATGAAGGTCCAGCAGCAGAAGTAATAGAAAAACGCGAAGACCACCAGCAAGGACAGTGGCTGCACCGACAGGTAGATCAGTTCCGGCACTTCGGCCGGGCCCAATCCGTAGAGCAGCAACAGCACACCGCTTAGCGCCAGCCAGAACAGCATCGGCAGGAAATAGGGTTTGTTCAGGGATTTTTTCATCGGTCGCTCAACGGCAGCGGCTCAGGAACACCTCGCTGTATCGGCCAAGGCCCACGAGGCTTAAGCATTTGCGACAAAGGCCCTGGGATGGGCCTTGGCGAGGGTCTGGCGGTACAAGCGCCAGCAGCGTTACTGGAACTGGCGGCCGAGCCCGGCGGGCACGCCATGGATATCGGTATCTTCCCAGGGGCCGTCGGGGCTGATGGAGCGGCTCCAGCCGTTGTTCCAGCGATAGTAGGTGCGCTGGCGGTAGAAGGTGTTGTTTTGGTTGTCCAGCACGTAGACCCCCAGTCGTGGGTCCCAGTGGCTGTGCCCACCCGGAGGCGGAGCGAAGCTGGCCGAAGTGCGTGGCAGGGCCTTGGTTGCAGGTGCTGGTGCATGGGGCGTGGCGGGCTTGCCGGAGGGCGCCGTGGAAGGAGCCGGGCGCGTGCTCGGCTCCGCTGGCGGGATGGGCTCGGAACTGGTGGGTACTGGCCGCTGGACCGTACAAGCGCTCAACCCCAGGACCAGGGACAACAGGGTGATGCGAGCGATGGCGGTCATAGTGGTTTCTCTTTATTTATCCGGGCTGTCGATGGTCAGCTGCTGGGCCGTGGTGGTGCTGCTGGCCAGGGGCTGGCTGTGTCCGACCCATTCACCGGCCGTTGGCTGGCCAGCGCGGGAAACACGCGCAACCAGTTGGACTTCAGGGAAGTTCGACAGTTTCAGCTGCGGCATCATCGCGTCGGCATCCCCCAGCTCGACGGTGGCCGGCAAGTCGGCCACGGTCAGGCGCTTGGCCGCCAAGGGCGCCGGTGGTCCCTGGGTGGCGCGGGCGAAGATGAACACGCTGTCGCCCGGCTGGACCTTGGCCTTGAGCTCGGCGGCCAGGTCGACCCGGACCTTGAGCAGCGCGCCCTTGGCCTTGGTCGCCGGCTCGGCGGCCACTTTGCCCCCGCTTGCCACCAGATTCTCGCTGGCCCGGTCGATCCCGCCTTGCAGGGCTGCACGGGATTTGTCGTCCGGCGGCAGTTGCGCCTGCAGGCGCTTCCAGTAGTCGATGGCATCCTGGAACCGCTCGCTTTCAAAGGCGGCGATGCCCAGCAGACCCAGGCTGGTGACCTCGTTGGGATCGGCCTTGAGCGCTTCGTCGGTGAGGGCCTGGACCTTGTCCGACCACTTCTTGTCATCGGCGAAATACTGGGCCTGGGCCCACTGTCCCAGCAGCTCGGGCTGGCGCCCGGCCAGGGCCACGGTGCGCTCGAAGATCTTCGCCGCATCCGCCGGCCGATCCTGGGCCATGTAGGTGCGCCCGAGGAAGTACAGGCCTTCGGCGGAGTCCGGCTGGGCCGCCACCGCACGCTCCAGGCGCTGGGTCATTTCTTCCATGGTCTGCGGCGCCTGGGCGAACTCGCGGGTCAGCTCGACCTTGTCGCTGGCTCCGAAGTGCAGGTACAGGCCCAGGCCCAGGAGCGGCACCAGCACTGCCGCCAGCAGGGGCAGCGGCTTGCCCAGCCGCGAATTGCGCACCTGGCCGTTGCCTTCGGTGTCTGCCAGCAGCTCGCGGGCGGCCTCGGCCCGGCCGCTGTCCAATTGCTCGGCGCTAAGCACGCCCTCCTGCTGCTGGCCCTGCAACTCGGCCAGGCGTTCTTCATACAGCGCAACGTTGAGCGCGGTCCGGTCCTCTTCGCGCTGGGCGCGACGCTCACGCAGTATCGGGATCAGCAGGAAACTCAAGGCGATCAGGAGCAACAGGCCTGCCGCGAGCCAGAAATCAGTCATGGGTGGTTTTTATCCAGCAGTTGGTCGAGGCGCTGCCGCTCTTCGGCGGAAAGCGTGTTCGGGCTATCGCTGCGCTGGGCGCGGCGGCGCCGGACAATCACGGCGATGATCACCATGCCGCCCAGCAGCAGCCCGGCAGGGCCGAACCAGAGCAAGGCGGTCTTGCCGGTCAAGGCCGGGTTGTAGCGCACGAAATCACCGTAGCGATCGACCATGAAGTCGATGATCTGCTGATTGTCCTTGCCTTCGCCGAGCATGCGGAAGATTTCCTTGCGCAGGTCCGCGGCGATGGGGGCATTGGAGTCGGCGATGTCCTGGTTCTGGCACTTGGGACAGCGCAGCTCCTTGGTCAGCTCGTGGAACCGCTCACGCTCGCCGTCATTGGCGAACTGGTAGGTGTCGATGGCGGCCTGGGCCACCCCGACGATACCCAGGCCCAGCAGGGCCGCGATCAACCAGCGCTTCATGGCTTGGCCTCGTCGACCAGGCCCTGGTACTTGGCGGCCAGTTGCTCACGCCAGACCACTTCGTCGATCACCCCGACGTACTTGTCGCGGATGATGCCCTTGGCGTCGATGAAGAAGGTTTCCGGAGCGCCATACACACCGAGATTCAGGCCCAGGGAGCCCTCCTCGTCGCGCACGTCCAGCAGGTAGGGATTGTGGAACTCGGCCAGCCACTTCAGGGCATCGGCGTTGACGTCCTTGTAGTTGATCCCGTAGATCACCACGCCACGCTCGGCCAGCTTGTTCAGCACCGGGTGCTCGACCCGGCAGGAAATGCACCAGGTGCCCCAGACGTTGACCAGCGCCGGCTTGCCCAGCAGGTCGGCGCGGGTCAGGGTCTTGTCGCCCTGCACCGAAGGCAGGGAAAACTCCGGGAACGGCTTGCCGATCATCGCCGACGGCAGCTCGGCCGGGTCCAGGTACAACCCGCGATAGAGGAACACCGCCACCACCAGGAACAGCGCCAGGGGCAACATCATCATCCAGCGTTTCATGCAGTGGCTCCTGTCATGCCCAGCGCTTCACGCACCCGGCTCTTCACCTTGACTCGATAACGCCGGTCCATCGCCGCCAGCACGCCGCCAAGGCCTGTCAGCAGGCCGCCGAGCCAGATCCAGCGCACGAACGGCTTGACGTGCACGCGCACCGCCCAGGCGCCATTGCCCAGGGGCTCGCCGAGGGCGACATACAGGTCGCGGGTGAAACCGGCGTCGATCCCGGCTTCGGTCATCATCGAGCTCTGCACGGTGTACAGGCGCTTTTCCGGATGCAGCACGGCCACTTCCTTGCCGTTGCGCACGACGCGGACAGTGCCCTTGTCGGAGGTGAAGTTGGGGCCTTCGAAATGCTTGGCACCCTCGAAGATGAAGTGGTAGCCCGCCAGTTCCATGGACTCGCCCGGCTCCAGGCGCAGGTCGCGCTCGGCGCTGTTCTGGCTCGACAGCACCACGCCCAGGGCGCAGACCGCGATCCCCAGGTGCGCCAGGTGCATGCCCCAGTAGCTGCGGGTCAGGTTCGGCAGGCCCTTGACCAGGCCCTTGTGGCGAGTCTTGTCGAAGATATCCCGTACTCCGGACAACACCACCCAGGCCGCCAGCAGGAAAGTCGCCAGCACCGCCCAGTTGAAGTCGCCATAGGCGATGCCCGCCACCACGGCCAGGGCCACGCTGCCCAGCAGCACCGGAGCCAGCATGCCCAGCAGCCATTTGACCGGGGTGTCTTTCCAGCGCACCAGCACGCCCACCGCCAGCACCACCATCAACAGGGCCATCAGCGGGATGAACAGCGCATTGAAGTACGGCGGCCCCACCGACAGCTTGGCGCCGCTCAGGGCGTCCAGCACCAGCGGGTACAAGGTCCCCAGGAGGATCATCGAGGCCGCCACCACCAGCACCAGGTTGTTGCCCAGCAACAGGGTTTCCCGGGACCACAGGTTGAAGCCCACCTGGCTCTTGACCACCGGTGCGCGCAAGGCGAACAGGGTCAGCGAGCCCCCCACCACGAACAACAGGAAGAACAGGATGAACACGCCACGCTCAGGGTCGGCGGCAAAGGCATGGACCGAGGTCAGGACCCCGGAGCGGACCAGGAAGGTGCCCAGCAGGCTCAGGGAGAAGGCAGCGATGGCCAGCAGCACGGTCCAGCTCTTGAACACCCCGCGCTTCTCGGTGACGGCCAGGGAGTGGATCAGCGCGGTGCCTACCAGCCAAGGCATGAAGGAGGCGTTTTCCACCGGGTCCCAGAACCACCAGCCACCCCAGCCCAGCTCGTAGTAGGCCCACCAGGAGCCCAGGGTGATGCCGATGCCGAGGAAGGCCCAGGCGACTATCGTCCAGGGCCGCGACCAGCGGGCCCAGGCGGCATCGAGGCGACCGCCGAGCAACGCGGCGATGGCGAAGGCGAAGGCCACCGAGAAACCGACATAGCCCATGTAGAGCATCGGTGGGTGGACGATCAGGCCGATGTCCTGCAACAGCGGGTTGAGATCGCGGCCATCGGCCGGGACCTGGGGCAGGATCCGCGCGAAGGGGTTGGAGGTGACGATCAGGAACGACAGGAAGCCGGTACTGATCATGCCCATGATCGCCAACACCCGGGCCAGCATCACTTGCGGCAACTGCCGCGAGAACACCGACACGGCGAAGGTCCAGCCACCCAGGATCAGCGCCCAGAGCAGCAGCGAGCCTTCGTGGGCACCCCATACGGCGCTGAACTTGTAGTACCAGGGCAAGGCGCTGTTGGAGTTATGGGCGACGTAGGCCACCGAGAAATCGTCATTCATGAAGGCGTAGGTCAGGCAGCCGAAGGCGAATACCAAGAAGGCGAACTGCCCCCAGGCCGCCGGCTGCGCCAGGCTCATCCACAACCGGTCGCCACGCCAGGCGCCCAGCAACGGCACCACCGCCTGGACCAGGGCCAGGCACAGCGCCAGGATCATCGCCAGGTGGCCGAGCTCGGGAACGAACAAAGCGGAACTCATGGCTCAACCCTCCTTGGCCGGCGTCGGTGCCGACTGGCCGCTGTCTTTCAGCGCCTTGGTGACTTCCGGCGGCATGTACTTCTCGTCGTGCTTGGCCAGTACTTCATCGGCGACTACCACGCCATCGGCGTTGATCTTGCCCAGGGCGACGATGCCCTGCCCTTCGCGGAACAGGTCCGGAAGGATGCCGCGGTAGGTGATGGTTACCGACTTGTTGAAGTCGGTGACCACGAACTTGACGTCCAGCGAGTCGGCGGAGCGCTCCAGCGAGCCGGCCTGGACCATGCCACCGGCGCGGATGCGGGTGTCATGGGGGGCTTCGCCATTGGCGATCTGGGTCGGGGTGTAGAACAGGTTGATGTTTTCCTTCAGCGCGCTGAGGGCCAGGCCGACGGCGATGCCGACACCCACCAGGATCGCCAGGATGATCAAAAGACGCTTTTTACGCAGCGGATTCACTTACCGTTCTCCCGGCGCAGACGACGCGCCTCTTGTTGCAGATAGCTCCTGCGGTCCAGGATCGGCGCCACCAGCTCACGCACCAGGACCACCAGGCAGATACCGTAGGCCGACCAGACGTACAGGCCGTGATGGCCCATGGCGAGAAAGTCGCTGAAGGATGCAAAACTCATTGCGCGGCCTCCAGGCTGCGTTGGACTTCGGCCTTGACCCAGCTGGTCCGGGCTTCGCGCTTGAGTACTTCAAGGCGCATGCGCAGCAACAGGACCACGGCGAAGAAACAATAGAAACCCAGTACCGTCAGCAACAGCGGCAGCCACATTTCCACCGGCATGGCGGGCCTTTCGGTCAGGGTGAAGGTCGCCCCCTGGTGCAGGGTGTTCCACCACTCCACCGAGTACTTGATGATCGGGATGTTCACCACCCCGACGATCGCCAGCACCGCACAAGCCTTGGCGGCGCTGTCACGGTTGCTGATGGCGGCGTTCAGGGCCATGAGGCCGGCGTACAGGAACAGCAGGATCAGCATCGAGGTCAGCCGGGCATCCCAGACCCACCAGGACCCCCAGGTCGGCTTGCCCCAGATGGCCCCGGTCACCAGCGCCAGGAACGTGATGGAATGGCCAATGGGCGCCGCGCATTGCAGGGCAACGTCGGCCAGCTTCATTTTCCATACCAGCCCGACCACCCCGCACACCGCCAGCATCACATAGCAAGACTGGGCCAGCATCGCCATCGGCACATGAATATAGATGATGCGAAAGCTGTTGCCTTGCTGGTAGTCCGGTGGCGCGAAGGCCAGGCCCCAGACCACGCCGATACCAATCAGCAACACGGCGGCGACGCTCAGCCAGGGCAGCAGCTTGCCGCTGATGCCGTAAAACCATTTAGGCGAGCCGAGCTTGTGAAACCAGGTCCAGTTCATTCGTTGCTTCCATCACGGTTGCTCTTCGTCTACACGAACAGCCAGGGTCTTTACTGGTCAAAAAACAACCAGACCTCATTATTCGCCGACGCTGATCTTCAGGCCAGCAGCTATTGCAAAGGGTGTCAGGGTCACTGCCAGCGCAGCCAGGCTACCAAGCCACAGCAGGAACCCTGTAGTCGGCAGGCCCTGCAATGCCGCCTGCAAGGCGCCACTGCCGAGAATCAACACCGGGATGTACAACGGCAGGATCAACAGCGCCAACAACAAGCCGCCGCGCTTGAGCCCTACCGTCAGCGCCGCGCCCACCGCCCCGAGCAAACTGAGGACCGGCGTACCCAGCAGCAACGAGAGCAGCAGTACTGGCAGGCAGGCGGCCGGCAGCCCGAGCATCACCGCCAGCAAGGGCGCGAGCAATACCAGTGCCAACCCGGAGAAGATCCAGTGTGCCAGCACCTTGGCCAGCACCAGAAGGGCCAGGGGGTGCGACGAAAGGACCCACTGCTCCAGGGATCCATCCTCGAAATCACTGCGAAAAAGCCCGTCCAGCGAGAGCAGGACGGACAATAGCGCCGCCACCCAGACCAGGCCGGGAGACAAGGTTTGCAACAATTGTGTCTCAGGTCCCACCGCCAGCGGAAACAAGGCGACGACTATCGCGAAAAATACCAGGGGGTTGGCCAACTCTGCCGGGCGCCGGCACAGCAGCCGAGCCTCACGGGCCACCAACAAGACGAAGACACTCATGCGGCCCACCGTCCCAGGTCGATATCGCGGTATCCCGAGGGCATGCGGCCAAGAGTGTGGTGGGTGGTCAGCACCACCGTGCCGCCGCGTTCGCAATGGCCGGCCAGGTGTTCCTCGAGTTGCGCCACGCCCTGCTTGTCCAGGGCAGTGAAGGGTTCATCGAGGATCCACAGCGGCGGGCTGTCCAGGTACAGGCGGGCCAGGGCCACACGGCGCTGCTGGCCGGCGGACAGGGTATGGCAGGGAACGTCTTCGAACCCCTTGAGGCCGACGGCGGCCAGGGCCTGCCAGATCGCCTCGCTCCGGGCCGGCTGGTGCAGGGCACAGAGCCAGCTGAGGTTCTCTTCGGCGGTGAGCAAGTCCTTGATGCCGGCGGCATGGCCGATCCACAACAGGTTGCGGGCCAGTTCGGCGCGCTGGGCCTGCAATGGCTGGCCGTTGAGCAGCACCTGGCCACTGGTGGGCTGCATCAGCCCGGCGAGCAGGCGCAACAGGCTGGTCTTGCCGCTGCCATTGGGACCGCTGATCTGCACCATGTCTCCAGCCGTCAAACGCAACTCGAGGTGTTCAAAGAGCATCCGCCAATCGCGCTCACAAGCGAGTGCAACGGCTTCGAGAAGAGGGCTGGTCAAGGGATAGCGGGCCTTTACGGGTTCAAGTCGGCAGTGGAGCGGCCGTTAAAGGAATGCAGGATAAATGCATTGGCGGCCTGTTCTAGAGAGCTGCGTCAAACAATTGTATTGTTTTTACCACTCCTTAAAAGACGGGCGGCATTATACATGTGAGTCCCTACCTTACAGGGGGTTAATTTCCACAGGTTGTGTCCGAATGACAGGCGAAATGAACATCCCCCCGCTGCCACCGACGCCCGCTCCCGGAGCCTCGCGCGCGCAGTTGCCCAGCGGTGAACTGCTCAAGCTGACGCCGCCGCTGGAGGGGCTGATCGCGCCCGGCCAGAGCGCCCGGGCCGAGGTGCTGTCGCTCAAGCAGACGAACCAGACCTTCGAGCTGCTGCTCAAGCTGACCCTGGACAACGGCCGGCAAACCACCCTGCAAGCCACCAGCAACCAACCCCTGCCCCAGGGCACCAGCCTGGCGGTGACCCAGCCATCGGCAGCCAACCTGGCCATCACCGTGCAACAGGCCATCGCGTCCAGTGTCGCCGCCTTGACCAGCCTGGATACCGCCCAACTGCCTCCGGGCACCCTGTTGCAGGGCAAGGTCCTGACCTCGCAATTGCTGCCCCAGGGCAGTAACCAGCCAGCGCTGTACCGTTCCCTGGTGAGCCTGCTCAATACCGCCCAGAGCGGCAGCACCCTGGACATCGAGAGCCCGCAGCCATTGGGTATCGGCAGCTTGCTGAGCGCCCTGGTGACAGATGCCCGGACCCTGAGCTTCGTCCCCTTGAGCAACCGCCAGGACCAACTGGCGATCGCCGCCCAGTTGGCCAGCCAGCAAAGTCGCCAGGGCTCCCTGGGCGGCCTGCTCAATGCCCTGCAGAACTTGCCCGTCGACGACCAGCCCGGCCCGGCCAGCGACCTGCGCGCCGCAGTCGAACGCCTGCTGGGCAGTCTGCCCAATGCACAGCAAATGAGCACCGCCCGCGGCGTGGCCCAGGCGCTGCTGGGTAGCGGCGTGTTCCTCGAGGCCCAACTGGCCGCAGGCAACCCGGGCCAGGCCACAGACCTGAAGGCCGACCTGCTACGCCTGATCGCCCAATTGACTCCGGCACTGCCCTCCTCCACCAGCTTCAACGCAATCCTCGCCGCCAATACCCTGGCCCAGTCGCTACCCAGCTTTGTACGCAGCGCCCTGGGCACCCTGGGCCAGGTCAGCGCCAAGACCACTGCCGGCGGCTTCCCGCTGCCGGAGCGCCTGCTGCAAAGCCTGGAAGGCTCAGGCAGCCTGGAGCAACTGCTGCGCCTGGCCGCCGCGGCGGTATCGCGCCTGCAGAGCCACCAACTGGCGGGCCTGGAACAAAGCGGGCGTACCGACGATGGCCGCCAGCTGACCACCTGGCAGCTGGAAATCCCCATGCGCAACCTGCAGGACATCGTGCCCCTGCAGGTCAAGTTGCAGCGCGAAGAGCCGGCGCAAGCAGAACAGCAAACCCCGGACAAACGTGAAGAACGCGAGCCCCGGCAGGCCTTGTGGCGGGTCGACCTGGCCTTCGACCTGGAGCCGCTGGGCCCGCTGCAGGTCCAGGCGCAACTGCTCCAGGGCCGCTTGTCCAGCCAACTCTGGGCCGAACGCCCCTACACCGCGAGCCTGATCGAAAGCCACCTGGGCAACCTGCGCGAGCGCCTGCTGGCCTCGGGCCTGGATGTCGGCGACCTGGATTGCCATCTCGGCATCCCGCCCCAAGGCCCGCATACCCGATTGGAACAACGCTGGGTCGACGAAACCGCATGAAGCACTCTGCCCCACCTCGCCAGGCCATCGCCCTCAAATACGATGGCCAGCAGGCTCCGACACTCACCGCCAAGGGCGATGACGAACTGGCCGAAGCCATCCTGAAGATCGCCCGCGACTATGAAGTGCCGATCTATGAGAACGCCGAACTGGTGAGGTTGCTGGCGCGCCTGGAGCTGGGCGACAGCATCCCGCCGGAGTTGTACCGGACCATCGCCGAGATCATCGCCTTCGCCTGGAACCTCAAGGGCAAGTTCCCGGCAGGCCACGATCCACGGCAGATAGAGTCGGAAAAGGACATCACCGAGCGCGGCGACGATTACTAGAAGAGCAACTGCAAGCCATAAACCGCAAGCTGCATGCTTGAAGCTTGAAGCTTGAAGCTTGAAGCTGATGCTCAGCCTTTGTGCAGCTTGCTCACCAGCTCGGCCTCGGCCTGGGTCAGGCCGCAGGATTGGGTCAGCTCGTCGATGCTGGCGCCCATGCCCACCAGCCGTGCGGCCTGGGCAAAGGACAAGGTGGAAGGGTCACGCTGTTCCAGCTGGGCCAGCTTGTCCGGCAACGGCGCCACCACAGCCCGCAGCTCGTGCAAGTCCTCGCCCATGCGCACCGTGCCGTTCTGGTAATGATCGACCCGCTTGGCCAACTCCTTGATTCGCAGGTCGCGCAGGGCATCGCCCTCGGCCTGCTGCGCAGCGATCTGCCGCTGGTTGCGGGCGAAGGACAGGAACAGCGCGAGAGTGGCGACCCAGAGGATCGCCAGGACAATTACCGCTACCTCGAGGATCAATCAGATACTCTCCAGTTCCGACCATTCCTCTTCGCTCATCATCTTGTCCAGCTCCACCAGGATCAGCAGCTCGCCGTTCTTGTTGCAGACGCCCTGGATGAACTTGGCCGATTCTTCGTTGCCGACGTTCGGCGCGGTCTCGACTTCGGATTGGCGCAGGTAGACCACCTCGGCCACGCTGTCGACCATGATCCCGACCACCTGTTTGTCAGCCTCGATGATGACGATCCGGGTGTTGTCGTTGACTTCGGTGGGCACCAGGCCAAAGCGCTGGCGGGTGTCGATCACGGTCACCACGTTGCCGCGCAGGTTGATGATGCCCAGCACATAGCTCGGAGCACCCGGCACCGGGGCGATCTCGGTGTAGCGCAGGACTTCCTGGACGCGCATCACGTTGATGCCGTAGGACTCGTTATCGAGCTTGAAGGTGACCCATTGCAGGATCGGATCTTCGGAACCCTGTGCAGACGACGACTTATTCATACCCTGACCCCTCAAAATACCGTTGGCAACGGCGTGTGTTCTGTATGGCCGCGCCCCATTGGCACGGCCTGTTGTTGGTTCACTTCGGCTTGTGGGCCGCTTGACTGATTGCCAGCTGCTTGGCGCCCCCGGTGGCGATCAATTCCGCCAACTCGGCGACGTCGAGCAACGCGCACATGTGTTCGATAACCGTACCGGCCAGCCACGGACGCTGGCCCCGGTGGCTACGCCACTTGATTTCATTGGGGTCCAGGCGCAGCGAACGGCTGACCTGGTGCACGGCCAGCCCCCACTCATAGCCCTGGACCGAAATAACGTATTGCAGGCCCTGGCGGAAATCGTCGCGATAGCGATCCGGCATGACCCAGCGCGCCGTGTCCAGCACCTTCAGGTTGCCGGCCTGGCTCGGCAAGATACCGAGGAACCATTCCGGCTGGCCGAACAACGGCGTCAGCTCCTGACCCGCCAGGGAATAGATCGACCCCAGGCACACCAGGGGTACCGCCAGGGTCAGGCCAGCGACATCGAACAACAGGCATTCGAAAGGCTCGGCCGCCCATGACGGGCGATCGCTACCGGCGACCGGCGGCGGTGTGTTGCCAGGTGGCAGATGGACGTCCACCACGGGCGGCACCAGGGCCTGGAGCATCGGCACCACGGGCGAGATCGAGGCCGGCAGGGGTGCCGGTGCATCCTGCACGGGAGCCGCGGGTACGACAGCAGGCGCCTCGACCCGAGCAGCAGGCGGTGCCTGGTGCTGGATCCGTGCATCCCGGGCCTGCTCCTCCAGTACCGCAGCCTGGAATTCGTCCAGTACCTCGCTGGAGGCTTCAGTACGGGCCTCAACGACAGGCGGAATCGGCTCAGCAACGATCTCGGGAAGCGGCTCTTCCTCGGTGGCATCCTGCAGCAAAGCATCCAGGTACGACTGCAGCGCCAGCTGCGGCCGGTTCTTGACATCCAGGGGACGGTTCATGAGGACACCCACGCACAAAACCCCACACAGTGAACTGTAGGGGTTATCGGCCGGGCTGCCGGGCGACTTGAATGGTGCTTCACGTCAGGCCACCTGCGCCACGGCTTGTTGCGCCAGCAAATGCTTGAGCAAGGCCTTGTAGGCCAGCACGCCACGGCTCTTGCCGTCGAATTGCGAAGGCGTGACCCCGGCCCGGCTGGCATCGCGCAGGCGCGTATCCACGGGAATGTAGCCTTGCCAGATCTGCTCCGGGAACTTGTCCCGCAGAATCCGCAGGGTGCCCAGCGAGGCCTGGGTCCGCCGGTCGAACAGAGTCGGCACGATGGTGAATGGCAACGGCTGCTTGCGGGAGCGGTTGACCATCGCCAGGGTATTGACCATGCGCTCCAGCCCCTTGACCGCCAGGTGCTCGGTCTGCACCGGGATCACCAGTTGCTGGCTGGCCGCCAGGGCGTTGACCATCAACACCCCAAGCAGCGGCGGGCTGTCGATGACTGCATAGTCGAAGTCCTGCCACAGCTGCGCCAGGCTCTTGGCGATCACCAGGCCCAGGCCGCTCTGCCCGGGAGACTGGCGCTCCAGGGTGGCCAGGGCCGTGCTCGACGGCAACAGGGAAATCCGTTCGTGGCTGGTGCCCAGCAACAGTTGCCCAGGAAGATCCTCGGGCACGCTGCCCTTGTGCAGGAACAGGTCGTAGCTGCTGTGCTCCAGGCTGTCGGGGTCATAACCGAAATAGCTGGTCATGGACCCGTGGGGGTCGAGGTCGACCACGACCACGCGCTTGCCCGCCTCCGCCAGCAAGCCGGCTAAAGCGATGGAACTGGTGGTTTTACCGACACCACCCTTTTGATTGGCAACAGCCCAGACTCTCATTCAGTTTGTTCCTCCCGCCCAGCCACAGCAGGGCGAGACATAGCGCTAAGTTATAAAGCAGGTGACGGAGAATTGACGGCACTCCCCTGTACCGGCGATTTCACCGCGGTTGGTGCAGTTTGTGTGCCAGCCCGCTTCAGAGCCGCATCCGGGGTCGCATTGGCGGTACCGGTACCGGTCAGGCTACGGCGCACATCCAGGTTGCGCGAGACCACCAGCACCACCCGGCGGTTACGCGCCCGGCCTTCGGCGGTGGCATTGTTGGCCACCGGCTGGAATTCGCCATACCCCACCGAAGCCATGCGCGCCGGGTTAACGCCCTGCATCGCCAGCATCCGCACGATACTCGCCGAGCGCGCCGAAGACAGCTCCCAGTTGGTGGGATATTGCGCAGTCTGGATCGGCAGGTTGTCGGTGAAACCCTCGACGTGGATCGGATTGTCGAAGGGTTTGAGGATCTTCGCCACCTTGTCGATGATGGTGAACGCCATATCGCTGGGCATGGCATCGCCACTGCCGAACAGCAGGCTGGAGTTGAGCTCGATCTCCACCCACAGCTCGTTGCCACGCACGGTCATCTGGTCGGAGCTGATCAGATCGCCGAAGGCCGCGCTGATGTCATCGGCAATGCTCTTGAGCGGGTCGCTGCCGCCCGAGATGCCGGCATCGATCTGCTCGCTGTCCTTGACCAGCGGCTTGGCCGGGGTCACGGTCTTGGGCCGCTCTTCGCCGATAGGGATCGGCTTGAGGGCGCGATCGGAATCGGTGAAGACCCCGACCAGCGCTTCGGAGATGATCTTGTACTTGCCCTCGTTGATCGAGGAAATCGAGTACATGACCACGAAAAACGCGAACAACAGGGTGATGAAGTCGGCGTAGGAAACCAACCAACGTTCGTGGTTGACGTGTTCTTCATGTTGACGACGACGAGCCATGATCAGTCCATGAAGCCTTGCAGCTTCAACTCGATGGAACGCGGGTTCTCGCCTTCGGCGATCGACAGGAGGCCCTCGAGGAGCATTTCCCGGTACCGCGACTGGCGCAGGGCGATGGACTTGAGCTTGGCGGCGATCGGCAGCAGCACCAGGTTGGCGCTGGCCACGCCATAGATGGTGGCGACGAAGGCCACGGCGATACCGCTACCCAACTGCGAGGGATCGGCCAGGTTGCCCATGACATGGATCAGGCCCATCACCGCACCGATGATCCCGATGGTCGGCGCGTAGCCGCCCATGCTCTCGAAAACCTTGGCGGCCTCGATATCCCGGCTTTCCTGGGTATAGAAGTCCACTTCGAGGATGCTGCGGATGGCTTCCGGCTCGGCGCCATCCACCAGCAACTGCAGGCCCTTGCGTGAATAGGTATCGGGCTCGGCATCCGCCACGCCTTCCAGGCCCAGCAGGCCCTCCTTGCGCGCGGTCAGGCTCCAGTTGACCACCCGGTCGATGCCCGCCGGCAGGTCGACCCGCGGCGGGAACAGGATCCAGGCGAGGATCTGCATGGCGCGCTTGAAGGCGCTCAACGGCGACTGCAGCAAGGCCGCGCCGATGGTGCCGCCGAGCACGATCAGCGCAGCCGGGCCGTTGGCCAGGGCCGAAAGATGGCCACCTTCGAGGTAGTTGCCGCCGATGATGGCGACGAACGCCATGATGATCCCGATAAGGCTCAGTACATCCATTACATGCAAGCCTCGACCAGGTGCCGGCCGATATCGTCCAGGCTATACACCGCGTCCGCCAGGTTGGCCTTGACGATAGCCATGGGCATGCCATAGATCACGCAACTGGCTTCATCCTGGGCCCACACCGCGCTGCCGCCCTGCTTGAGCAGGCGCGCGCCCTCACGACCGTCGGCGCCCATGCCGGTGAGCACCACCGCCAGGACTTTATCGTTGTAGGACTTGGCTGCAGAGCCGAAGGTGATGTCCACGCACGGCTTGTAGTTCAAGCGCTCGTCGCCAGGCAGGATCTTCACCGCGCCACGGCCGTCGACCATCATCTGCTTGCCGCCAGGGGCCAGCAGCGCCAGACCTGGGCGCAGGATGTCGCCGTCCTCGGCCTCCTTGACGCTGATCTTGCAAAGCTTGTCCAGGCGCTCGGCGAAAGCCTTGGTGAAGGCCGCCGGCATGTGCTGGATCAGCACGATCGGCGCCGGGAAGTTGGCCGGCAGCTGGGTCAGTACCCGCTGCAACGCCACCGGGCCGCCGGTGGAAGTACCGATGGCCACCAGCTTGTAGGCCTTGCGCTTGGGCGCAGGCGCTGCCGGGCTCGCGGCGGGCGCCGGGGCACGGCTCGGAACCGGGGCCGGGGCCGATGCGGCCGGACGGCTGCTGGCGAAGCTCGAGGTGGCCGGAGTCGGCGCGCTGCTTTGCGGTGCCGGGGCACTGTAGCTGCTGAAGCGCCGGTTGCTGCGCGAGATGCTGTGGACCTTCTCGCACAACAGTTGCTTGACCTTCTCGGGGTTGCGCGAGATGTCCTCGAAATTCTTCGGCAGGAAATCCACCGCCCCGGCGTCCAGCGCATCGAGGGTCACCCGCGCGCCTTCATGGGTCAGGGAAGAGAACATCAGGACCGGGGTCGGGCAGCGCTGCATGATGTGCCGCACTGCGGTGATGCCATCCATCATCGGCATCTCGTAGTCCATGGTGATCACGTCCGGCTTGAGGGCCAGGGCCTGATCGATCGCCTCTTTACCATTGGTCGCGGTACCGACGACCTGGATGCTCGAATCCGCTGAAAGAATTTCCGAGACGCGGCGGCGGAAAAAACCCGAATCGTCCACCACCAGGACTTTGACTGCCATAAACACTCCGTTAGGTGGGGCGAGGCCAAGCGCCCCTCCCCACCGAATCAAATACGCCGTGCGGCGTAACGCTTGAGCATGCTCGGAACATCGAGGATCAGCGCGATGCGACCGTCACCGGTAATGGTGGCGCCGGACATGCCCGGGGTCCCCTGGAGCATTTTGCCCAAGGGCTTGATGACCACTTCTTCCTGGCCCACCAACTGGTCGACGACAAAGCCGATCCGCTGGGTGCCCACCGAAAGGATCACTACGTGGCCCTCGCGCTGCTCTTCATGAGCGGCGGAACTGACCAGCCAGCGTTTGAGGTAGAACAAGGGCAAGGCCTTGTCCCGCACGATCACCACTTCCTGGCCGTCCACCACGTTGGTGCGCGACAGGTCGAGGTGGAAGATTTCGTTGACGTTGACCAACGGGAAGGCGAACGCCTGGTTGCCGAGCATGACCATCAGCGTCGGCATGATCGCCAGGGTCAGCGGCACCTTGATCACGATCTTCGAACCCTGGCCCTTGGTCGAATAGATGTTGATCGAGCCATTGAGCTGGGAAATCTTGGTTTTGACCACGTCCATGCCCACACCGCGACCGGAGACATCGGAGATCTCGGTCTTGGTGGAGAACCCGGGGGCGAAGATCAGGTTGTAGCACTCGGTATCGCTCAGGCGATCGGCGGCGTCCTTGTCCATCACCCCGCGCTTGACCGCGATGGCGCGCAGGACATTGGGATCCATGCCCTTGCCGTCATCGGAGATCGACAACAGGATGTGGTCGCCTTCCTGCTCGGCGGCCAACACCACCTTGCCCTGGCGCGACTTGCCCGATTCCTCGCGTTCTTCCGGAGATTCGATACCGTGGTCCACCGCGTTGCGCACCAAGTGCACCAACGGGTCGGCCAGGGCCTCCACCAGGTTCTTGTCGAGGTCGGTTTCTTCCCCCACCAGCTCCAGGTTGATCTCTTTCTTGAGCTGCCGGGCCAGGTCGCGAACCAGGCGCGGGAAGCGCCCGAAGACCTTCTTGATCGGCTGCATGCGGGTCTTCATCACCGCGGTCTGCAAGTCGGCGGTGACCACATCGAGGTTCGACACCGCCTTGGACATGGCTTCGTCGCCGCTGTTGAGCCCCAGGCGCACCAGGCGGTTACGCACCAGTACCAGCTCGCCCACCATGTTCATGATTTCATCCAGGCGCGCAGTGTCCACGCGCACCGTGGTTTCCGCTTCGCTGGCCGGCTTCTCGGCTGCTGCGGCTGGCGCGCGGGCCGGAGCAGGAGCCGCGGCGGGTTTTGGCGCCTCGACCTTGGCCTCAGGCTTGGCAGCGGCGGCCGGCTTGGCTGCCGCAGGCTTGGCCACCGCGGCACTGGCAGCCGCCGGTGCCGCCACGGCAGGAGCCGCAGCGACCGTGGCCGCTGGCTGGGCAGTGCCTGGCGTGTCGGAGAACTTGCCCTTGCCGTGCAGCTCATCGAGCAGGGATTCGAATTCGTGATCGGTGATCAGGTCGCTGCCAGCCGCAGCTGCATCTGGCGCAGCGGCGGCAGGTGCGGCAGCTACCGCCGATTCCAGTGCGTCAACGGCGAAATTGCCCTTGCCATGCAACTGGTCCAGCAGTGCTTCGAACTCGTCGTCGGTGATCTCATCGCCGCCGGCAGCGGCGCCACCCTCGGCATCGGCCGCGGCGGGAGCGAGCGCATCGGGGGCGAACTGGCCCTTGCCGTGCAACTGGTCCAGCAGGGACTCGAACTCGGCGTCGGTGATCTCGTCGCCGGCAGGCTCACCCTCGGCGGCAGATACGGCGGCGGGCGCGGCATCGGCATCGGCCTTGGCGGCGCTCAGCGAGTCGAGCAACAGTTCGAATTCGTTGTCGGTAATATCGCCCGCCGGCGCTTGCGGCTCGGGCTCGGGTTCCGCCACGGCCTCGACCACCTCTTCCACGGGGGCAGGAGCGGGCTGCGCACCGGCCGGTTCGGCCAGGCGCGCCAGGGCGGATAGCAATTCAGGTGTCGCATGAGTGATCTCGGTACGCTCGCGGACCTGGCCGAACATGCTGTTCACCGTGTCCAGAGCCTCGAGCACCACGTCCATCAGTTCCGAGTCGACTCGTCTCTCACCCTTGCGCAGGATGTCGAAAACGTTCTCGGCGATATGGCAGCACTCCACCAGCTCATTGAGCTGGAGGAAGCCGGCGCCCCCTTTAACAGTGTGAAAACCGCGAAAAATTGCGTTGAGCAGATCCGCATCATCTGGCCGGCTTTCCAGCTCGACCAATTGTTCGGACAGTTGCTCTAGAATCTCGCCGGCCTCAACCAGGAAATCCTGAAGGATCTCTTCATCGGCGCCGAAGCTCATTAATGGGTGCTCCTAGAATCCAAGGCTGGAAAGCAAATCGTCAACATCGTCCTGACCGGACATGACGTCTTCCCGTTTATCGGCATGAATCTGCGGACCTTCACCCTTGGCGAGATGTTTTTGCGGATCTTTTTCCGCCAGGATCGATGCGCGGTCATGTTCGATACCAGCGAAACGATCGACCTGGCTGGCCATCAAGACGAGTTTGAGCAGATTGCTTTCGACTTCCGTGACCAACTGGGTCACGCGCTTGATCACCTGGCCGGTGAGGTCCTGGTAATCCTGCGCCAGCAGAATGTCGTTGAGGTGGCCGGAGATGGTACGGGTCTCCTGCTCGCTACGAGTCAGAAAACCGTCGACCCGCCGCGCCAGTTCGCGAAACTCCTCGGCACCGACCTCGCGCCGCATGAAGCGGCCCCAGTCCACGCTCAAGGCCTGGGCTTCAGCGCTCAGGCCGTTGACCAGCGGGGTGCTGCTCTCCACCAGGTCCATGGTGCGGTTGGCTGCGGCTTCCGTCAGCCGGACCACATAGGACAGGCGCTCGGTGGCATCCGTGATCTGTGAAACTTCCTCGGCTTGCGGCATATGCGGGTCAATCTGGAAATTGACGATCGCGCTATGCAGCTCGCGGGTGAGCTTGCCCACTTCCTGGTACAGGCCGCGGTCACGGGTCTGATTGAGCTCATGGATCAGTTGCACGGCTTCGCCGAACCTGCCCTTCTCCAGACTCTCGACCAGTTCCAGCGCATGTTTTTTCAGGGTCGACTCAAAGTCGCCCAGTGAAGATTCGTTATGCTCCATAGCTCCCCCGTGGCGCAATGGCTACGCATCTCAACCGATGCGTTCGAAGATCTTCTCGATCTTCTCTTTCAGCGCCTGGGCCGTGAATGGTTTGACGACATAGCCGTTAACGCCGGCCTGGGCGGCTTCGATGATCTGCTCGCGCTTGGCTTCGGCAGTCACCATCAATACCGGCAGGTGCTTGAGCTTTTCATCGGCGCGCACGTGGCGCAGCAGATCGATACCGGTCATGCCCGGCATGTTCCAGTCCGTTACCAGAAAGTCGATGCTCCCGCTGTTGAGTACCGGAATGGCGGTAGTGCCATCGTCGGCCTCGACCGTGTTGGTGAAACCCAGATCACGCAACAGGTTTTTTATGATCCGCCGCATCGTTGAGAAATCATCAACGATGAGGATTTTCATGTTCTTGTCCAATTCGACCTCCAAGCAGTCTTAAACGCATCCAGTTCCTGGACGCGCCATTCAATCAATCCGGCATAACACGCAACGACTGCATGGAGCACATACTGCAAAACCGGCAAGGCGCAAGGCCTGACCGGTCTTGGGCGCAGTGTCCCCACACTGCCTGTCAGCGCGCTCGCCACTCCCCCAAACGCCCCCGCAAGCGGGCCGCGCACTGGCTGTGTAACTGGCTGACCCGCGATTCGCTGACCCCCAGGACCTCACCGATTTCCTTGAGGTTCAGCTCTTCGTCGTAGTACAGCGCCAACACCAGTCGCTCGCGCTCCGGCAAATTGGCAATCGCATCCGCCAACGCGGCCTGGAAGCGTTCATCCTCCAGGTCCCGTGACGGCTCGAGATGAGCACTGGCGCCATCCTCGTGCAGCCCTTCATGTTCGCCGTCCTGCAACAGGTCGTCGAAACTGAACAGCCGGCTGCCCAGGGTGTCGTTCAAAATCCCGTAATAATCGTCGAGACTCAATTGAAGTTCGGCCGCAACCTCGTGATCTTTAGCGTCACGACCGGTTTTAGCTTCAATTGCGCGAATGGCATCACTGACCATGCGCGTATTACGGTGCACCGAACGCGGTGCCCAGTCGCCTTTACGAACCTCGTCGAGCATCGCGCCACGGATACGGATACCCGCGTAAGTCTCGAAACTCGCGCCCTTGCTCGCGTCGTACTTGGTCGATACTTCGAGCAAACCGATCATCCCGGCCTGGATCAGGTCCTCTACCTGGACACTGGCCGGCAACCGCGCCAGCAAGTGATAGGCGATACGCTTGACCAGGGGCGCATAGCGCTCGATCAGTTCGTATTGGCTGTCACGCGCCGACTTCTTGTAGAGGTTGTAGCCACTGGCAGTCATAGCACCGGTCCCGCTGTTTGATGCACTAGCCGCTCGACAAAGAATTCCAGGTGCCCGCGTGGGTTCGCCGGCAACGGCCAGGTATCGACTTTCTGTGCGATGGCCTTGAACGCCAATGCACACTTCGAGCGAGGAAAGGCTTCATAGACCGCACGCTGCTTTTGCACGGCCTTGCGCACGCTTTCGTCGTAGGGAACTGCGCCGACATATTGTAAGGCCACGTCCAGGAAGCGATCAGTGACCTTGGTCAACTTTGCAAACAGGTTGCGCCCTTCCTGGGGACTCTGGGCCATGTTGGCCAGGACCCGGAAGCGGTTCATGCCGTAGTCGCGGTTGAGCAGCTTGATCAGCGCGTAGGCGTCGGTGATCGAAGTGGGTTCGTCGCAGACCACCAGCAGCACTTCCTGGGCCGCGCGGACAAAACTGACTACCGAGTCACCAATACCCGCAGCGGTGTCGATCACCAGCACATCGAGGTTGTCGCCGATGTCGCTGAAGGCCTGGATCAGGCCGGCATGCTGGGCGGGGCTCAGGTGCACCATGCTCTGGGTGCCCGAGGCGGCCGGAACGATGCGGATGCCACCCGGCCCCTGGAGCAGCACGTCGCGCAGCTCGCAGCGCCCTTCGATGACATCGGCCAGGGTGCGTTTGGGGGTCAGGCCCAAGAGGACATCGACATTGGCCAATCCCAGGTCGGCATCCAGCAGCAAGACCCGTCGACCGAGCTCAGCCAGAGCCAGGGACAAGTTCACTGACACATTAGTCTTGCCGACGCCACCTTTGCCGCCGGTCACCGCGATCACCTGTACGGGATGCATGCTGCCCATGTTCTTTCTTTACCTTGTCTTACTTAGACGGGGCCACATAACTGGCTGCGTGTTCACCGTGAGAACAATGCCTGGCAGACCATCGATGTAGATACACTGCAATCTATTCATGAGTACCTCAGCCGACCCGCTTGGCCGGGTTGTGGTACAGGTCAGCGAACATATCGGCCATGGCTTCTTCGCTGGGTTCTTCCTGCATCTGCACGCTCACGGCGCGGCTCACCAGTTGGTGCCGACGCGGCAGGTGCAGGTCGTCAGGAATCCGCGGGCCATCGGTCAGATAGGCAACCGGCAATTCATGACTGATGGCCAGGCTCAACACCTCGCCAAGGCTGGCTGTTTCATCCAGTTTAGTCAGGATGCAGCCGGCCAGCCCACAGCGCTTGTAGCTGTGGTAGGCGGCGGTCAGCACCTGCTTCTGGCTGGTGGTGGCCAGCACCAGGTAATTCTTCGCGCGGATCCCGCGACCGGCCAGGCTTTCAAGCTGCATGCGCAACGCCGGATCGCTGGCCTGCAGGCCGGCGGTATCGATCAGCACCACGCGCTTGCGCAGCAGCGGCTCCAGGGCCTGGGCCAGGGACTGGCCAGGATCGACATGGGTCACCGAGACATTGAGGATCCGCCCCAGGGTCTTGAGCTGCTCCTGGGCACCGATGCGGTAGCTGTCCATGCTCACCAGCGCAATGTTCTGCGCGCCGTACTTGAGCACGTAGCGAGCCGCCAGCTTGGCCAGGGTGGTGGTCTTGCCCATGCCGGCAGGGCCGACCATGGCAATCACCCCGCCCTCTTCCAGGGGCTCGACTTCCGGCGTCAGGATCATTCGCGCCAGGTGCGCCAGGAGCATGCGCCAGGCCTGGCGTGGCTCGTCGATATCGGTGATCAGGGCCAGCAGGTCGCGAGCCAGGGGGCCGGACAAGCCGATGCGCTGCAGGCGGCGCCAGAGGTTGGCCTGTTCGGGACGACTGCCCTGCAACTGGCTCCAGGCCAGGGAACCGAGCTGTACTTCCAGCAGCTCGCGCAAGCCGTTGAGCTCGGAGCGCATGGAGTCCAGGGCACGGTTGTCCACCGCCGGCGCGACTGGGGCCGGAGCCGGGCGCGGGCGCTCGGTCAGGGTTGGCTCGATCAAGGGCTCGGCTGCCGTCAACGGCAGGCCGGCGAACAACTGGCGATTGCTGATCGAGGCAGTGTCGCCTTCGCCCCGCAGGCTCAGCTCGGCCTGGGCGGTAACGATCCGCGACTGGGTCTTGCGCAGCTCGTCTTCGAGCTCCATGTTCGGAATCCGTGGCGACAAGGCCGATAACTTGTAATCCAGGGCCGCCGTCAGCTCGACGCCACCGGCGATCCGGCGGTTGCCGATGATGGCAGCCTCGGCCCCCAACTCATCACGAACCAGTTTCATGGCCTGACGCATATCGGCGGCGAAAAAACGCTTAACTTGCATAACCCACTACCTCAGCCGTTGGGCCCTACTGTCGCAACGATGGTCACTTGCTTGTTGTCGGGAATTTCCTGGTACGCCAGCACATGCAAACCCGGGACGGCCAGACGACCGAACCGCGAGAGCATGGCGCGGACCGGACCCGCTACCAACAGAATCACCGGTTGACCTTGCATCTCTTGACGCTGCGCCGCTTCGATCAGCGAACGCTGCAGCTTCTCTGCCATGCTTGGCTCGAGCAGAACGCCTTCTTCCTGGCCTTGTCCTGCCTTCTGCAAACTGCTGAGCAAAATCTGTTCCAACCTTGGCTCCAAGGTGATCACAGGCAGCTCGGACTCAGTACCTACAATGCTTTGGACGATGGCGCGAGACAATCCGACGCGCACCGCAGCAACCAAAGCGGCAGTATCTTGACTCTTAGCGGCATTGTTGGCGATAGCCTCGGCAATGCTGCGGATATCACGCACCGGCACCTGTTCGGCCAACAAGGCTTGCAGCACCTTGAGCAACTGCGAGAGCGAGAGCACGCCCGGCACCAGCTCTTCAGCCAGCTTCGGCGAACTCTTGGCCAGCACCTGCATCAGTTGCTGGACCTCTTCGTGGCCGATCAGTTCGCTGGAGTGCTTGTACAGAATCTGGTTCAAGTGAGTGGCGACCACGGTACTGGCGTCGACCACGGTGTAGCCCAGGGACTGGGCCTGGGGCCGCTGGCTGATCTCGATCCACACCGCCTCCAGGCCGAAGGCTGGATCCCGGGCGGCGATACCATTGAGGGTGCCGTAGACCTGCCCCGGGTTGATCGCCAATTCGCGATCCGGATAGATCTCGGCCTCGGCCAGGATCACGCCCATCAGCGTCAGGCGATAGGCGCTGGGGGCCAGGTCGAGGTTGTCACGGATATGCACGGTGGGCATCAGGAAACCCAAGTCCTGGGACAGCTTCTTGCGCACCCCCTTGATCCGCGCGAGCAGTTGCCCGCCCTGGTTGCGGTCCACCAGGGGAATCAAGCGATAACCCACTTCCAGGCCGATCATGTCGATCGGGGTCACGTCGTCCCAGCCCAGTTCCTTGGTCTCCAGGGCCCGTGCCGGCGAGGGCAGCAGATCCTGCTGGCGCTGGAGCTCTTCCTCGGCGCGGACCTTGGCCTGGTTCTGCTGGCGCCAGAGCAGGTACGCCGCACCGCCGGCCACCAGGGCCAGGCTGAGGAAAGACACATGGGGCATGCCCGGCACCACGCCCATGACCGCCATCAGCCCGGCGGCCACCGCCAGGGCCTTGGGCGAGGCGAACATCTGCCGGTTGATCTGCTTGCCCATGTCCTCGGAGCCCGAGGCACGGGTGACCATGATCGCCGCCGCGGTGGACAACAGCAGCGAGGGCAGCTGCGCCACCAAACCGTCACCGATGGTCAGCAAGGCATAGACCCGGCCAGCGTCGGCAAAGGTCATGTCGTGCTGGAAGATACCGACCGCCATACCGCCGATCAGGTTGATGAACAAGATCAGCAAGCCGGCGATGGCATCACCGCGGACGAACTTGCTGGCACCGTCCATGGAGCCGTAGAACTCGGCCTCCTGGGCCACTTCGGCGCGGCGCGCCTTGGCCTGGTTCTGGTCGATCAGGCCGGCGTTGAGGTCGGCGTCGATGGCCATCTGCTTGCCGGGCATGGCGTCCAGGGTGAAGCGCGCGCTCACCTCGGAGATCCGCCCGGCACCCTTGGTCACTACCACGAAGTTGATGATCATGAGGATCGCGAAGACCACGATACCCACGACGTAGTTACCGCCGATCACCACCTCGCCGAAGGCCTGGATCACCTTGCCCGCGGCGGCGTGCCCTTCCTGCCCATGGAGCATCACCACCCGGGTCGAGGCCACGTTGAGTGCCAGGCGCAACAAGGTGGCCACCAGCAGGATGGTGGGGAATACCGCGAAATCCAGCGGTCGCAGGGCGTAGACGCAGACCAGCAGGACCACGATCGACAGGGCGATGTTGAACGTGAAGAACACATCCAGCAGGAACGCCGGCACCGGCAGCATCATCATGGCCAGCATGACCAACAACAGCACCGGCACACCCAGATTGCCCCGACCAAGGTCGGCCAGGTTACTGCGAGCCGTGTTGATTAACTGAGTGCGATCCACCGATTTACCCCGTTCCGTAAAGCAAACTTTTGACGCCTGAAGCGGCACAGGGCGGCTACTGCAAGAAGCCTTCCAACTTTCATCCGGGCAGCTCAATCAAGTATTTGCACGCATTTCATCACGCAGGGAGCAGCAGCCCGCAGGCCATGGAGAGAGCTAATGGCAATCAGCCATTTTTCTGGCGAGCCGGCCCGATCAGGACAAGCCCCGCACTAAGCAGGGTCGGCCGGGCCCGAGGCCGGGCGCTTGCCGGAGCTGTCGCGCTGCAAATCGCCGGGAATCTGCGGGTCCTTGAGCGGTTCCGGGCGCTTGCCCTTGCCCGCGCGGTATTGGCGGATCTGGTAGACGTAGGCCAGTACCTGGGCCACCGCCAGGTACAAGCCGGCCGGAATCTCTTCCTCAAGCTCAGTGGAGTAGTAGATCGACCGCGCCAGGGCCGGCGACTGCAGCAGCATGATCTCGTGGGCGGTGGCGATCTCGCGGATCTGCTGCGCCAGGAAGTCGGTACCCTTGGCCAGCAGCACCGGCGCCCCGCCCTTTTCGGCGTCGTACTTGAGCGCCACGGCGTAGTGGGTCGGGTTGGTAATGACCACGTCGGCCTCCGGGATCGCCGCCATCATCCGCCGCTGGGACATCTCGCGCTGCACCTGGCGAATCCGCTGCTTGACCTCCGGACGTCCTTCCTGGTCCTTGTGCTCGTCGCGCACTTCCTGCTTGGTCATCAGCAGCTTCTTATGGGCCTGGTACAACTGCACCGGCACATCCACTGCGGCGATCAGGATCAGCCCGCAGGCCATCCACAAGGTACTCCAGCCCACCAACTGGACACTGTGGATGATCGCCAGCTCCATGGGTTCATGGGCGATGCGCAGCAGATCGTCGATATCCGCGGATAGCACCGACAGCGCCACGAACAGCACCAGGCTGAACTTGGCCAGGGCCTTGAGCAATTCGATCACGGCCGTCGAGGAAAACATCCGTTTCAGTCCGTTGGCCGGGTTCATGCGGCTGAACTTGGGCGCCAGGCTCTTGCCGGCGAACAGCCAGCCCCCGAGGGAGATCGGCCCGATGATGGCCGCCAGCAGCAGGGTCAGCAGCACGGGTTGCACCGCCAGGATGGCGATCTTGCCCGAATGCAGCAGATACAGGCCCATGGCTTGCGGGCTGAGCAGCACCTCGCGCGGCAGGGAGAAGTTCAGGCGCATGATTTCCAGGAGGTTCTGCGCCAGGTTCGCGCCGAACACCAGCAACCCACCGGCCCCGGCCAGCATGATGGCCAGGGTGTTGAGCTCCTTGGAGCGAGCGATCTCGCCCTTTTCCCGGGAGTCCTTCTTGCGTTTCTCCGTGGGGTCTTCTGTCTTGTCCTGACCGCTCTCGCTCTCAGCCATGGCTCAACGGGCCCTCGCCAATTCGCGCAAGAACTGCAAGGCCTCGGAGGCCAGCGGTTGATACTGGTTGAGGATGTCGGCCAGGCTGATCCAGACGATACCCATGCCCAGCACCAGGGTCAGCGGGAAGCCGATGGAGAAGATGTTCAACTGCGGCGCCGCCCGGGTCATGACGCCGAAGGCGATGTTGACCACCAGCAGCGCGGTGATCGCCGGCAGCACCAGCAAGAGCGCCGCCCCCAGGACCCAGCCCAGCTTGCCCGCCAGGTCCCAGTAGTGGTTGACCATCAGGCCGCCACCGACCGGCAAGGTGGTGAAGCTCTCGGTCAGCACCTCGAACACCACCAGATGGCCGTTCATGGCCAGGAACAACAGGGTGACCAGCATGGTGAAGAACTGCCCGATCACCGCCACCGAGACCCCGTTGGTGGGATCGACCATGGAAGCGAAGCCCATGCCCATCTGGATCGCCACGATCTGCCCGGCAACCACGAAGGCCTGGAAAAACAACTGCAACGAGAACCCCAGCACCGCGCCGACCAGGATCTGCTCGGCCACCAGCAGCAAGGCACTGAGGTCCAGGGCGTGCACTTCAGGCATGGGCGGCAGCGCCGGGGCGATCACCACGGTGATCGCCAGGGCGAAATACAGGCGCACCCGCCGCGGCACCAGGGTGGTACCGAAGATCGGCATCACCATCAGCAACGAGGTGACGCGAAACAGCGGCAGCATGAAGCTCGCCACCCAACTGCCGATCTGGGTATCGGTCAGCGCCAGCAATGACACGGGCTCAGCCAATCAACTGCGGAATACTGCCGTACAACTGGCGGATGTATTCCATGAAGGTTTGCACCAGCCAGGGGCCGGCGACGATCAGCGTCACCAGCATCACCAGCAAGCGCGGCAGGAAGCTCAGGGTCTGCTCGTTGATCTGCGTGGCCGCCTGGAACATGGCCACGATCAAGCCCACCAGCAGGCTGGGCACCACCAGCACGGCGACCATCATGGTGGTCAACCACAGGGCTTCGCGAAACAGGTCTACCGCGACTTCAGGAGTCATAGTCGATCACCCGCAAACAAGGTTCTAGACACCGCCGAAACTGCCGGCCAGGGTGCCGATGATCAAGGCCCAGCCATCCACCAGGACGAACAGCATGATCTTGAACGGCAGGGAAATGATCAGCGGCGACAGCATCATCATGCCCATGGCCATCAGCACACTGGCCACCACCAGGTCGATGATCAGGAACGGGATGAAGATCATGAAGCCGATCTGGAACGCCGTCTTGAGCTCCGAGGTGACGAAGGCCGGGACCAGGATGGTCAGCGGCGCCTGGTCGGGGCTGGCGACGTCGGTCCGCTTGGACAGGCGCACGAACAACTCCAGGTCGCTGCTGCGCGTCTGCGCCAGCATGAAGTCCTTGATCGGCACCTCGGCCTTGGCCACCGCATCCTGGGCGGTGATCTTCTCCGCAAGGTAAGGCTGCAGCGCGTCCTGGTTCACCCGGTCGAACACCGGGGCCATGATGAACATGGTGAGGAACAGCGCCATGCCGGTGAGGATCTGGTTCGACGGCGTCTGCTGCAGGCCCAGGGCCTGGCGCAGGATCGAGAAGACGATGATGATCCGGGTGAAGCTGGTCATCAGCATGACGAACGCCGGGATGAAACTCAGCGCGGTCATGATCAGCAGGATCTGCAGGCTGACCGAGTACTCCTGCTGGCCATCGGCATTGGTGCCGAGGGTGATCGCCGGGATCGACAACGGATCGGCCGCCAGCGCCAGCGGCGCAGCCAGCATCAGGGCCAACATCAAGATGATGCGCAACGGCATTACTTCCTATCCTTCTGGTCCTTGCCCAACAGCTCCATCAGGCGCTGGGCGAACTCGGGCGTCGCCTGCTCGGCATTGGGCACCTGCACCGGCTCCTTGAGCACATGCAACGGGGTGATGGTGCCCGGGCTCAGACCCAGGAGGATCTGCTCCTTGCCCACCTGCACCAGCACCAGGCGGTCGCGCGGCCCGAGGACCCGGGAACCGATCAGCTCGATCACCTGGCCCTTGCCGGCAGGACCGGCCTGCTGCACGCGGCGCAACAACCAGGCGAGGAAAAAGATCAGCCCGATCACCAGCAGCAGGCCCAGCAACAGCTGGGCCAACTGCCCGCCAAGACTACCCACCGCCGGGGCCGCGGCCGTCGCGGCGGCTCCGGCACTGGCCACCGGCTCCGCGGCCAGGGCACTCAGCGGCAAGCCAAGCAGTACGCCAAGCAGCTTGTTCACTTAGCGCAGCTTCTTGATGCGTTCGCTGGGGCTGATCACGTCAGTCAGGCGAATGCCGAACTTCTCGTTGACCACTACCACCTCGCCGTGGGCGATCAGGGTGCCATTGACCAGCACATCCAGCGGCTCGCCGGCCAGGCGATCGAGCTCGATCACCGAACCCTGGTTGAGCTGCAGCAGGTTGCGGATGTTGATATCGGTACTGCCCACTTCCATGGAGATCGACACCGGGATATCGAGGATCACGTCCAGGTTCGGCCCTTCAAGACTCACCGGCTCGTGGCTCTTGGGCACACTGGCGAACTCTTCCATCTGCAAGCGGCCACTGGCCGAGGCGGCACCGGCATCGGCAGCCAGCAAGGCGTCGATATCGGCCTGGCCGGCATCACCGGTTTCTTCCAGCGCAGCAGCCCATTCGTCGGCCAGCGCCTGGTCGTCCTGGGGGTTAATTTCGTCAGCCATCTTGGGTCCTCGACGGGCAAAAATTCATTGAACAGCAAACAGGTTGGAGCGCCTCAACGGCGCTCGATCGCTTCGATCACTTGCAACGCCAGGTTGCCCTTGTGGGAGCCCAGCTTGACCTTGAACGACGGTACGCCATTGGCACGCATGATCATGTCTTCCGGCAGCTCCACCGGGATCACATCGCCAGGCTGCATGTGCAGGATGTCCCGCAGGCGCAACTGGCGACGGGCGACCGTGGCACTGAGCGGCACCGCCACATCCAGCACGTCCTCGCGCAGCGCCTTGCTCCAGCGCTCGTCCTGGTCGTCCAGGTCGGATTGGAAACCGGCATCGAGCATTTCCCGGATCGGCTCGATCATCGAGTACGGCATGGTCACGTGCAGGTCGCCGCCACCGCCATCGAGCTCGATATGGAAGGTCGAGACCACCACCGCCTCGCTGGGGCCGACGATGTTGGCCATGGCCGGGTTCACTTCGGAGTTTATGTACTCGAAGTTGACCGGCATGATCGCCTGCCAGGCTTCCTTGAGGTCGACGAAGGCCTGCTCCAGCACCATGCGCACCACTCGCAGCTCGGTGGGGGTGAACTCACGCCCTTCGATCTTCGCGTGGCGACCATCGCCGCCGAAGAAGTTGTCCACCAGCTTGAACACCAGCTTGGCGTCGAGAATGAACAGCGCCGTACCGCGCAGCGGCTTGATCTTCACCAGGTTCAAGCTGGTGGGGACGTACAACGAATGCACGTACTCGCCGAACTTCATCACTTGCACACCACCCACCGCCACATCGGCGGAGCGACGCAGCATGTTGAACATGCTGATCCGGGTGTAGCGGGCGAAACGCTCGTTGATCATCTCCAGGGTCGGCATGCGTCCACGGACGATGCGATCCTGGCTGGTCAGGTCGTAGCTTTTGACACTACCGGGTTCGGCAGCGTGTTCGGTCTGTACCAGACCGTCGTCGACGCCATGCAACAGCGCGTCGATCTCATCCTGGGACAGCAGGTCCTGCACGGCCATGTCGTGTTCCTACTGCAATACGAAGTTAGTAAAGAGCAACTGCTCGACCACTACCTTGCCCACTTCTTTCTGGGCCACTTCCTGGACGCTGGCGGTGGCTTTCTGACGGAGCATTTCCTGGCCGACCGGGGTCGCCAGGGTGTCGAAATTCTGCGCGGAGAACAGCATCACCAGGTTGTTGCGGATCACCGGCATATGCACTTTCAGTGCGTCCAGGTCCGCTTGGCTGCGCGCCAGCATGGTGATGCTCACCTGCATGTAGCGCTGCCGGCCATTCTGTGTGTAGTTGGCGACGAAGGCCGGGGCCATGGGCTCGAAGATCGCCGCGGGCTTGACGTTGGTAGCGGTTTGCGCAGCCGGGTCGGGTTTGCTCTGGGCACTGTGCATGAAATACCAGGTCGCACCGACCGACAGGCCGATGGCCAGCAACAACGCCAGGACAATCAACAGGATAAGCTTGAGTTTGCTTTTCCCTGCGGTGGGTTTTTCTGCTGCTTCGCTCTTCGCCATGCCAATAATCCGTCACTATTCGGGGGTTCACAGTCGCACGGCAAGGCAAGAGCAAGTGTTATGCCAGATTTGTCAGGAATGACAGGAGAAAGCAGGCACGGGAGTGTCCTGCGAAGTTGACCAGCCGGGCAGCCGGCTCGCGGTCATGAAGATCGAAGCGGGGGCCAGCTTACCTGGCCGCCCGCTCACCAGCAGGTCAGGCGTAGTAGTCCACGACACTGCTGCCGATCACGGTCTGTACCGGCGCTGTGACTTCGGCCACGGCGTGGGGCTGACCGTCATCGCCGGCTTCGCCATCCAGGCGCGTGCCGTTGCCCGAGGAGCCATTGGCACGGTTCTGCCCCTGCTGCGCCTGCTCCTGGCCCTGCCAGCCACGGGACTGGTCGGAGACGTTGACGTCCACCTGGCCCAACCCCTGTTGCTGGAACATTTCCCGCATGCGGTGCACCTGCCCTTCCAGGGCTTCGCGAACACCGGCGTGGGCGCTCATGAAGCTGACCTGGGTCTGCTGGTCGGGAATCATGTGCACACGGATATCCAGGCGCCCGAGCTCGGCCGGCTGGAGCTGGATGTCCGCCGACTTGAGATTGACACTGGACAGGTACATCACCCGGTTGACCACCTCGTCGGTCCAGCCACCCTGGTTCATGGCCAGCGGCTGGTTGACCGGGACCGCGTTGGCGGTCTTGGGCGTTGCCGCCTGCGTGAGGGCTGCCAGGCGGTTGGCGAAATCGTCCACCCGGGTATCGCTGGACGCGCCCTTGAGGTCCTTCAGGCCTTCGGTGATCAAGCCACTGAAGGCCTTCTCGCCACCCTGCTCGGTGCCGCCCTTGCCAACCTGCTCGAGCATGCCAGCCATGCCGCTGGCGATGTTCTGCGTCGACGCCAACTGGGCATCGGGGTTGTTACTGGCCGAGGCCGCCTTGGGTTGCGAGCGACTGGATTCGGACACATGGCCACTCTGTTCCATGGCCAGGCGTACCGCCGGCAACGCATCCAGGGGATCGGCCTCAGGATCGAACGTCTCCTTGGGCGTTTCCGCCGCCGGCGGCGGTGTCGGCATCACTGCCGCCGCCACTTGGGCCGGCACCACCACCGCAGCGGTGGCCTCGACCTGGGGCTGGGCTGGCGGCACCACGGGAGCTGGCTCGACCGCGGCCACAGGCGGACTCTGCACCAGGCTGGGGTCCAGTAGTGGCTGTGCGCCGGGCGGCGTTTCAACCTGGGCGGTCTCGGCCGGCTTGCCATCATCGCTGGCCGCGGGCCTGGCGTCGCCGCCAGCAGGTTTGTCGGCGGGCTTGTCGGCAGGCAAGGATTTGCCGCTATCGGCAACCGCTGGTTGCGGCGCGGCAGATTGATCGCTGCCGACCTCCTGCTTCTGCGGGATGCCGGCACTCTTGTCGCGCAACGGCTGCGGAGCGTTATCGGCGACGGGCTGGAACTTGCCCTGGGGCTTGCCTTGGGATTCCTTGGCATAGAGCTGGGCGAAGCTGGGCGCCTTGTCCCCAGGCTGGGCAACGTTTGCCAAAGGGCTGACAGGTGCCGCTGGTGTCTTGGCCTGAGGGCTGGCCGGGGCGGTGGCCTGAAGAAGCGAATTGGGGGTAACAGCCATGGAACAGTCTCCGCTGCACTGGAATCATAGGTACAGTGAGAGACTTCAAAGCAAGACTTGGGCCAGCTTTATAAAGCGTGGGTAAAAACACTGCCCTCAGCAATGGAAACGCTGCAGCTCCTGCTCACACAGCCGCCGGACAATGGCGAACTCACCGTCGATGGCGCCCACCAGCTCGCGCACATCATCACCCGAACGGGCGGCACGCAACTCCAGTTGATGGCACAGCTCGGCCAGGCGAATGGCGCCCATGTTGCTGCTGCTGCCCTTGAGGCTATGGGCGGCGGCCACCAGCTGGATGCTGTCCTCGGATTTGTGCAGCAAGCGCACCCGCTCCTCGGAATCGCAGACGAAGGTATCCAGCAGGACGGGATACTCGTCCTCCATGACTTCCTGCAATGCGTTGAGCACAGTGTGGTCCAGATGGATCTCAGCCACTTGTTCACTCCTTGATCAAGAACCTGGAAATTATGCCAGAGCCTCCCAGGAAAACTCCACGCAGACGCTACGTCCGTCGTCCGCCCACTGTGCCTGGCGGCTCATCTGGCGAATCAGGCTGACCCCACGTCCGGACAGGCGCCCGAGATCGCTGGGCCGGGCCATCACCGCCGCCACGTCGAAACCTTCGCCGCTGTCCTCGACCCGCACGGTCAGGCGCCCTCCCGTCTCCAGCGGCTCGACCCGCAGGTGGACGCGGACGAAGCCGTCGCGCAACTCATCCAGGCGGCAAGTACGCTCCCGATAGTAGCGGGTGAAACCTTCGGCATCGCGCTTGAGCCGCGAGTCGAGCTTGAGCACGCCATGCTCCAGGGCATTGGAATAGAGCTCGGCGAGCACGCTGTACAAGGCTCCGCTCTGGGAGCGCAGGCCGTGGACCTCCAGCAATAACTGCAACAGGTAAGGCAAGGGGTTGAAGCGCTTGAGGGTCTGGGCCCGGAATTCGAAGCTCACCGACCAGTCCAGGGGGCACGACTGGCCGCTGTCGGAATACACCAGTGCCGGCGGCGCCAGCTCGGCCAACTCCGGCAGGCTGACCTCGACCATGCTCAGGTCGTCCCGGGCCTGGCCGCCGAAATCCTCCAGGGCCTGGCGCACCTCGTCGAGCAGATGCTGCGCGTGCCGATTGGCAGCGAAGACCTGCTGCAAGCGCTGCACACCGAACAGCTCCTCGGCAGCATTGCAGGTATCGATCACCCCGTCGGAGAGCAAGAACACCCGATCGCCCGGCGCCATGGGAAACACCTCGGTGCGATCCTCGAAGACCTCGGCGCCCAGCACCCCCAGCGGCAGGTGCCGGGATACCAGGGGCGTACGCCCGCCACTGGCGCATGCATACAGGTATCCCTCGGGCATGCCGCCGTTCCAGACCTCCAGGGAACGCCGCTGGACACTCAGGCAGACCATGGTGGCGCAGCAGAACATGTCCACCGGCAGGATGCGCTTGAGCTTGGCGTTCATCTCCCGCAGGGTTTCCGGCAGGCCATAACCCTTGGCGGTCATGCCATAGAACACCTCGGCCAGGGGCATGGCGCCCACCGCTGCCGGCAGGCCGTGGCCGGTGAAGTCGCCGAGCAGCACATGCATGTCCCCGGCCGGGGTATAGGCGGCCAGCAACAGGTCGCCATTGAACAGGGCATAGGGCGATTGCAGGTAACGGATGTTCGGAGCGTCCAGGCAACCAGAGTGGGCGACCTTGTCGAACACCGCCTTGGCCACCCGCTGCTCATTGAGCAGGTAGTCATGGTGACGGGTGATCTGGTCGCGCTGGCGCAACACCGTATCCTGCAAGCGCCGCAGGCGGTCCATGGCATTGATCTTGGCGGCCAGGATCACCGGGTTGTAGGGCTTCGCCAGAAAATCGTCGCCACCAGCTTCCAGGCAACGGGCCAGCGCCTCCCCTTCACTCAGGGAAGTCAGGAAGATGATCGGCACCAAGGCCTCGCCGGCCAGGTCGCGAATCCGCCGCGCGGCCTCGAACCCGTCCATCACCGGCATCATCGCGTCCATCAGCACGATATGCGGACGCTCACGCTGGAACAGTTCCAGCGCCTCGGCGCCATTGCTCGCCGCCAGCACCTGGTGCCCCTGGCGCCGGACGATACTGGACAGCAGCATGCGATCGGCTGCGCCATCTTCGGCGATCAGCACGCACAAGGACTCGGTCATCGACCGCATACCGCTCAACTGATATCGAACAGCTTGTCGAAATTGGAGATGGCGAGGATCTTGCGCACGTCCGAATTGCTGTTGATCACCCGGACATCGGCATTGTCGCCACCGGCGTGGTCGCGCAGCAGCAACAGCATGCCCAGGGCCGAACTATCGAGATAGGTGGCTTCCTTGAGATCCACCACGATGGACTCCGGCGTCTTGTTGAGCCGTTCGTAGGATTCACGAAATTCCTGGTGCCGCCCGAAATCGAAACGACCCTTGATCGAAATCGTGAGTTTCTGCCCGTCCGGGGATATTTCTGTAACGACCGACATGAGACTGCTTCCTTGTCATTGGCGACGTGTAGAAGGTTTAGCACCCACTGGACAGCCGAACAACCTGCAGGGAAAAAATCCGTCGTATCAGTAGGGGGATTGCCGGGGCAAACGCTGGGACAGTTCGTCCAGCAACTTCTGCTCACGCTTGTCTTCCAGGACCCGGGCCTCGTCGATGTAGCGCTGCACCAGCTTGCGCAGGCCTTCGACCCGGGCATAGGCCTGCTGCCAGGCCTCGCGGGCACGATCGAGATTGTTCTGGTGCCACGCCAGGCTCTGGCGCTGCTGGCCCACGGCGGTATCCAGCTGACTGAGGAAGAACTGGTAGTTCAGCAACCAGTGACCGGAAACCCCAAGCTTGCCGCGCTCGACCCACTGCTCCTGGTAATCGTTGCGAAAACGCTCGAGGTCGCCCAGCTTGCTCTCGGCGACCCGCACCTGGCCATGGAAGTACTCCAGGCGCTGGGCGGCAGTGCGCTCGGCGCTTTCCGCCATGTCCACCACCGGCGCCAGGCGCGCCGCACGGCTATCGGCCATGATCGGTTACCCGCCCGCGATCTGGGAGAACAGCATCTCCAGATGGGTCTGGCTATGGCCCAGGCTGACGTTGTCGTTCAGCCCCTGGCGCAAGTAGGCCACCATCGCCGGATGCAGGGAAATCGCGGTATCGGTGTCGCGGTCGCCACCGGCGACGTAGGCACCGACGCTGATCAGGTCGCGAGCCTGCTGGTAACGCGACCACAGCTGCTTGAAATACTGGGCCCGCCCCATGTTTTCGGGGCTGATCACCGCCGGCATGACCCGGCTGATGGAAGCCTCGATGTCGATCGCCGGGTAATGCCCCTCCTCGGCCAGGCGCCGGGACAGCACGATATGCCCGTCGAGCACGCCTCGGGCGGAGTCGGCGATCGGATCCTGCTGGTCGTCGCCTTCGGACAGCACGGTATAGAACGCGGTGATCGAACCACCACCGGCCTCGGCGTTGCCCGCACGCTCCACCAGCTTGGGCAGCTTGGCGAACACCGACGGCGGATAACCCTTGGTCGCCGGTGGCTCGCCGATCGCCAGGGCGATTTCCCGCTGGGCCTGGGCGAAACGAGTCAAGGAATCCATCAGCAACAGGACATTCTTGCCCTTGTCGCGAAAGTATTCGGCGATCCGCGTGCAGTACATCGCCGCACGCAGGCGCATCAACGGCGCGTCGTCGGCTGGCGAGGCCACCACCACCGAGCGCTTGAGCCCTTCCTCGCCGAGGATATGCTCGATGAATTCCTTGACCTCGCGGCCCCGCTCGCCGATCAGCCCGACCACGATGATGTCGGCCTCGGTGAAGCGGGTCATCATCCCCAGCAGCACACTCTTGCCCACGCCGGTACCGGCGAAGAGACCCAGGCGCTGGCCGCGACCCACCGTCAATAAACCGTTGATGCTGCGAATGCCCACATCCAGCGGCTGGCTGATGGGATCGCGGTTGAGCGGGTTGATGGTCGGACCATCCATGGGCACCCAGTCCTCGGCGCGCATACCGCCCTTGCCATCCAGCGCCCGGCCGGCGCCGTCCAGCACCCGGCCAAGCATGCTCATGCCCATGGGCAGGCGCCCGGTGTCGGCCAAGGGCACTACCCGCGCGCCCGGGGCGATCCCGGCGACGCTGCCCACCGGCATCAGGAAGACCTTGCTCCCGGAGAAGCCCATGACCTCGGCTTCGACCTGGACCGGATGGTAGCTGTCATCGTTGATCACCAGGCAGCGAGTACCCATGGCGGCCCGCAGGCCTTCGGCCTCCAGGGTCAGGCCGACCATGCGCAGCAGGCGCCCTTCGAGGATCGGCTGGCCCGGCAGCGCGATCGCCTCGGCGTAGCCGCCCAGGCGCTTGCCGAAGCTGGTGCGCTCAAGACGCATGGTCGGGGCCTGCGGGCTCGGGCTGCCCGGCATCCGTGGCGGCGCCGGGATCGACCGCCGCCTGCGGCAGGTCCGGAGTGCGCGGGCCGAGCTCCAGGTTCAGGTCCGCCGACGCCGGGTGCAGCGATTGCTCGTGCAGTTGATCGAAGAGCTGGTCCATGGCCTGGGTAATCCGGGTCTCGACGCTGGCATCGATGCGACTGTGCTCGGTCTCGACCCGGCAACCGCCCGGCAGCAGGGACTCGTCCTCGACGATGCGCCAGCTTTCCTCATGCCGATCGCGCAGGCTCTTGACCTGTTCGAAGTCCTGCGGATTGATGTAGAGCCGTACGTTGCCAACGCCCAGGGGCAGCAGCTTGAGGGCCTCGCGCATCACGTGCTCGATCTGGCTGGAGTCCATCGCCAGTTCGCGCTGGATCACCTGGCGGGCGATATGCCTGACCAGATCCACCAGGGTTTTCTCGATCTGGGTATCTTGCTCGGCGATCGGCTCGAACAGGTTGCCCATCAGCAGCTCGAGCGCCTGCAATTTGGCGTTCAGCGCGACTTCGGCTTCCTGGCGGACCTTGAGCGTGGTGCTGTGGAAGCCCTCGCGCTCGCCGGTGGCGAAACCTTCGTTATAGGCTTCCTGGCGAATGCTCTCGAGTTCCTCGAGGGTCAGTGGCTGGACTTCCTCCAGCGGCACCTCCTCGATTTCTTCCTCGACTTCCTCTGGCTCCGGTTCCGGCTCGGGCTCGGGTTCCGGGTCGAAGCTGGGCAATGCCCAGACGTCGAAACCCTCCACGTCCCGAGCACGGATCAGGCCGCTCTGGGTTTCATCACTGCTGGACGACATAAAGCGACCTTAGATCATTTCTTCGCCGCCCTTCCCACCGAGAACGATCTCTCCGGCTTCGGCCATACGGCGGGCAATGGTGAGGATTTCCTTCTGCGCGGTCTCCACGTCGCTGACGCGTACCGGACCCTTGGCTTCCAGGTCGTCGCGCAGCAGTTCGGCGGCACGCTTGGACATGTTCTTGAAGATCTTCTCCTTGACGCCCTCGTCCGAGCCCTTGAGGGCCAGCACCAGCACATCGGAAGACACCTCGCGCAACAGCGCCTGGATACCGCGGTCGTCGACATCGGCCAGGTTGTTGAAGACGAACATCAGGTCCTCGATCTGGCCGGACAGGTCCTCGTCCACTTCGCGGATCGAGTCCATCAGCTGGCCTTCGATCGAGCTGTCGAGGAAGTTCATGATGTCGGCCGCACGCTTGATACCGCCCAGGGTGGTACGCGAAGCGTTGGAGTTGCCGGAGAACTGTTTCTCGAGGATCTGGTTCAGCTCTTTCAGGGCCGCAGGTTGCACGGTATTGAGCGAGGAAACGCGCAGGATGATGTCCAGACGCGCCTTGTGGTCGAAATTGCCCAGCACCTCGCCCGCCTGATCCGGATCCAGGTAGGCCACCACGATGGCCTGGATCTGCGGGTGTTCGTAGCGGATCACATCGGCCACGGCCCGCGGCTCCATCCACTTCAAGCTATCCAGGCCGCTGGTGTTGCCGCCCAGGAGGATACGGTCGATCAGGCCGTTGGCCTTGTCCTCGCCCAGGGCCTGGGTGAGCATCTTGCGCACATAGTCGTCGGAGCCTACGCCGAGGCTGGTCTGGTCGCCGACGATGTCGACGAACTCGCTCATCACCTGCTCGACCTGCTCACGGTGCACGTTACCCATCTGGGCCATGGCCACGCCTACCCGCTGGACCTCCTTGGGCCCCATGTGGCGCAGCACTTGCGCGGCATCGGTGGAACCCAGGGACAGCAGCAGGATCGCGGCCTTGTCGACCCGGGTCAGTTTGGCGGTAGCGGCTCGGTTATCACTCATCTGCGTTAATCCACTCTTTCACGACCTGGGCCACACGACCCGGGTCTTCTGCCACCAGACTCTTGATTGCATTCAACTGAGCGTCATAACCCTCGCTCGGGCTCGGCAGCAGGATGCTTTGCGGACCGCCGAGGCTGACCCGGTCGTTGGCCAGTTCGCCATCCAGGCCGCCCATGCCGCCCAGCTCGACGTCGCTGCCCAGGCCTGCCAGCTGCTTGCCCTTGCCGCCGCCGGTGATGTTGTTGAGCACCGGACGCAAGACCCCGAACACCAGCACCAGGATGAACAGCACGCCCAGCACTTGCTTGACGATGTCCCAGAACCAGGGCTGCGAGTAGAACGGGATATCGGCGACCACTTCCCCACGGTCGGCGGAGAACGGCACGTTGATCACGCTGACGCTGTCACCGCGACTGGCGTCGAAGCCCACGGCGTCCTGCACCAGGCGAGTGAAACGCGCCAACTCGTCGGCGCTCCACGGCGCACGGGTGGTTTCGCCATTGGCCGGGTTGACCTTGACCTGATCGTCCACCACCACGGCCACCGACAGGCGGTTCAGGCGCCCCTGCTGCTGCTTGGTATGGCTGATGGAGCGGTCGAGCTCGAAGTTCTTGGTGGATTGTTGACGCTTATCCGACGGATACGGTGCCAGCATCGGCTGGCCGGTGGCCGGATCCATCACCTGCTGGCCGTTGGCGTCCAGCAAAGGCTGGCCTGGCTGCACCATGCCTGCCGAGGCGGTGGCGCCACCGGTGGTCTGCGGAGCCGAAGCGGGCGACGGCGGCTGGTTGCTCAGGGCACCAGGCACGCCTTGGGGGCCATTGCTGCTGGAGCGCTGCTCGTTGACCGACTGCTCGCTGCGCAGGGCCGGCTGGTCGGGGTTGAACTGCTCGGAAGTAGACTCCACCGCGCTGAAATCGACATCGGCCGAGACTTCGGCCTTGTAGCGATCGTTACCCAGTACCGGTTGCAGGATGTTGTGCACCCGCTGGGTCAGCATGCTTTCCATGCGACGGCTGTAGTCGAACTGCTTGCCGGCCATGGTCAGCGCGGAGTTTTCCGCCTGGTCGGACAGCAGGTTGCCCTTCTGGTCGACCACGGTGACCTGGGACTTGCTCAATTCGGGGACGCTGGTAGCCACCAGGTTGACGATGGCCATGACCTGGCCAGGCTCCAGGGAGCGGCCGGAATACAGCTCGACCAAGACCGAAGCGCTGGGCTTGCGTTCATCACGGACGAATACCGAGCTTTTCGGAATGGCCAGGTGCACCCGGGCGCCCTTGACATTGTTCAGGCTGGAGATGGTCCGAGCCAGCTCGCCTTCCAGGCCACGACGATAACGGGTGGCCTCCATGAACTGGCTGGTGCCCAGGCCTTGCTCTTTATCGAGGATCTCGAAACCGACATTGCCGTCGCCCGGTGCCACGCCAGCGGCGGCCAGCTTCAGGCGCGCCCGGGGCAGGTCGTCGGCCTTGACCAGAAGAGCGCCGGAGTTGGGCTCGACGGTGTAGGGAATGTCGGCAGAGGCCAGGGTATCCATGACCTGCTTGGCGTCCATCCCCGCCAGGCTGCCGTAAAGCGGCCGGTAATCGGGCTGCTGGGACCACAACACCACGGCGAAACCGATCGCCACGCTGGCGGCCAGGCCCACCAACAGGCCAACCTGACGCAACATGGTCATCTGGGACAGGTTTTCCAGGAACGACAAACCGAACAGCGGCGGTTTCCCGTCGACCGGCGGCGTGGTCTTGGCCGGTACGTTATCGGCGACTGCTTCTGCCATGACTCAATCTCGTCCTTAAACCGGCATCTGCATGATGTCTTGATACGCTTGAACCAGCTTGTTACGCACCTGGGTCAAGGCTTGAAAAGACACGCTGGCCTTTTGCGAGGAAATCATCACGTCCGTCAGATCGACGCCGCTCTTGCCGATCTCGAAGGCACTGGCCAGCTGATTGGACGCCTGCTGGGTGTCGTTGACCTTGTTCACGGCCTGGCCAAGCAGATCAGCGAAGCTGCTACCGCTGACCTGTGCTACTGCGGCAGATTTTGGCTGCGACATGGCGTCCATTTGCATGGCTCGCATATCCAGCATCAACCGATTAAATTCAATACCTTGGCTCATGGTTTACTCTCTCTGACGACCCGCATTTTTTTGACGCTCACTCCGCGGTTAGTGAGGTGTTAGCAACAAGGGTGCCAGCTCCATGGCCCAACCCCACAAAAGCCATCCTGGCCTTGCAGGTCACTCATCAAGTAGCGAACAGATAAGCCTCGACATCCATCCCGGCGTCACGCATCTGCGCCAACTTGTAACGCAGCGTGCGCGGACTGATGCCCAGGCGCTCCGCCGCCTCCTTGCGTCGCCCGCGCTCGGAGCGCAGGGTATCGATGATCATCTGGAATTCCCGGCGTCGCAGGTCGTCGCCCAGGCCGCCCGGCTCCTGGAATGCAACCTCGGCTTCACCCGCCACGCCAGGCGTCGAGACCTGGCCTGCGGGGGCCAGCGCCGGCAATGGCGCGCACGCCACTGGACCGGCCAGGCAGAAGTCCTGCGGACGGATCACCCCTCCCTGCTGCAGGATCAAGGCTCGCTGCAGCGCGTTGTCCAGCTCCCGTACATTGCCCGGCCAGGGATAACCCAACAGGCAGGCCTGGGCCTCGGCCGACAGCTTGGCGCTGGCATGCTTCATTTTATTGACGTGCTTGACCAGCAAGCGCTCGGCCAGCGGCAAGATATCGGCAGGCCGCTCGCGTAATGGACGCCAAGCCAGGGGGAAAACCGACAGGCGGTAATAGAGGTCTTCACGGAAGCGGCCGGCGGCCACTTCTCCCGCCAGGTCACGGTTGGTGGTGGCCACCACCCTGATATCCAGGCTGATCGGCTTGCGCGCCCCGACCCGCTCCACTTCGCGCTCCTGCAGGACCCGCAGCAACTTGGCCTGCAGGCCCAGGGGCATCTCGGAGATCTCGTCCAGCAGGATGGTGCCGCCGTCGGCCTGCTCGAACTTGCCAGGCTGGGCAGCAATGGCGCCGGTGAACGAACCCTTTTCATGGCCGAACAACGTGGCCTCGAGCATGTTGTCGGGGATCGCCGCGCAGTTGATGGCGATGAACGGTTGCCCGGCACGATGGGAATGCTGATGGATATAACGCGCCAACACCTCCTTGCCTGTGCCGGACTCGCCGGAAATGAGTACGGTGGAGTCGCTGCGTGCCACCCGCGTCGCCAACTCCAGCAACTGCACACTGGCAGGCTCGAAGGCTACCGGCCCCTCCTCCTCGACCGCCCCCAGGCAACCCAGGGCATGGCGCGCCACCAGGTCGAGCAGCGCCCTGGGCTCGAAAGGCTTGACCAGGTAGTCGGCGGCCCCTTGGCGCATGGCATCCACCGCACGCTCCACCGCGCCATGGGCAGTCATCAGCAGCACCGGCAGTTGTGGCTGGCGCGCGCGCAACAGGCCAAGTAGCTGATGGCCATCCATGCCTGGCATGTTGACGTCACTGACCACCAGGCTGAAGGACTCGGCCGACGCAGCCTCCAGAGCCGCCTCGGCACTGCCCACGGCCTTGTAGTCATGGCCAGCCAGCAAGAGGGTATCCGCCAGGGCCTCGCGCAGGGCGCGATCGTCTTCAACCAGTAGAACCTTGATTGCCATTACCTTCACTCCACTCCAGGGGCACTGGAAAACAGAGGCAGGGTCACCAGTGCACAAGTACCGCGCCCGGGACGCGAGCGCAGGGACAATTCTCCCTGATGGGCACGCGCCACTGCCTTGACCACCGTCAGGCCGAGCCCGGTGCCGTTGGCCTTGGTAGTGAAAAACGGTTCGCCCAGGCGCTCCAGCACCTCGGTCTCGATACCGCTGCCACTGTCGCTGACGCACAGGCGCAAGGTGTCGTCCCGGCGATACAGGTGCACCTTCAGCCGCGCGGTACCGGCACTGGCCTGGACCGCGTTTTCGATCAGGTTGAGCAAGGCCCCCACCAGGGTATCGCGATTGCACAGCAGCTCACCCTCATGGCTGTCGCACTGCCAGCGCACGGCAACATCCTGGACATGGGTCAGGGCGGCGGCCTGCAGGGATTGCAACAGCGACTTGGGCGTCAGGCGATCGGTGAGCGGCAGCTCGCCACGGGCGAACACCAGCATGTCGCGCACCTGGTGCTCGAGCTCATGCAGGCGCTCCTTGAGCCGCCCGGCAAAGCGCTGGTGAGTAGCCACCGGCAGCTCTTGTTCGGTCAAGTGACTGGCGTACAGCAACGCCGCGGACAGCGGCGTACGGATCTGGTGGGCCAGGGACGCAACCATCTTGCCCAGGGAGGACAGGCGCTCGTGGCGCGCCAGTTGATCTTGCAGGTGACGGGTTTCGGTCAGGTCATTGAGCAGCACCAACTGTCCAGGCTCCGCATCCAGCGAACGGGTGGAGATGGACAGTCGCCGGCCGTCGCGCAGGGAGATCTCGTGGCCGTCATCCTCACGGGGAGCGAAGCTGCGGGCGATGATGTTGCGCCACAACTGCCCTTCCAACGGCAACCCCAGCAACTCGCAGGCCGCCGGGTTGGCCTCGCTGACGATGCCATGGCCATCGATGACGATGACCCCGCCCGGCAACAGGTCCAGCAGGTTCTGCAAGCGGTTGGCCAAGCGTTCTTTTTCCGCCAGCTCCTGCATGCGCTGGGCGCTGACCACCGCCAGCTCGCCCTTGAGCTCGGTGACCCGGGCTTCGAGCATGCTGTAGGAGTCAGTAAGTTGGCTCGACATCTGGTTGAACAGGGCGAAGGCCTGCTCGAGGCCAAGCCGGCTCGCCTGCTCTACGGACGACGATTGCCCCTGGGTATCGGGGGCAGGAGACATCTGGGCGGCTTGGGGCATGGGGCTCTCTCGCGTGGCTGACCGTCAGTTAAACGGAACGTTGCGAGAGACTTAGCAATACCCGTGCCTAAAAAAAACCGCCCGGATTTCAGCGACCTGGAAAACAGGCGTCAATCATCCGCCTGCTCATCCCCTTCACGACGACTCATACCGTACTTGCGCATCTTCTCCACCAGGGTGGTACGACGAATACGCAAGCGCTCGGCGGCGCGCGCCACGATGCCGTTGGCATCGTCCAGCGCCTGCTGGATCAGGCCCTGTTCCAGGCTGCCGAGGTAATCCTTGAGGTCCAGCCCCTCGGGCGGCAGCATGGCGGTGGCGGAGAAGTCGGGCGCATGGCCGTTGATCGCCACTCGCTCTTCCAGGTCGCTACGCAGGCTGTCCACCAGTTGCTCGTCTTCGTCATCGACGTAGCGAAACTTCTTCGGCAGCTCGACCACGCCGATCACCCCATAGGGATGCATGATCGCCATGCGCTCCACCAGGTTGGCCAGCTCGCGGACGTTGCCCGGCCAGCCATGGCGGCACAGGGACATGATGGCGGCGGAATTGAAACGGATCGAACCGCGCTTTTCGTGCTCCATGCGCGAAATCAATTCGTTCATCAGCAGCGGAATATCTTCCACCCGCTCACGCAACGGCGCCATTTCGATGGGGAACACATTGAGACGGTAGTACAGGTCCTCACGGAAACTGCCCACCTCGATCATGCTTTCCAGGTTCTTGTGGGTCGCCGCGATGATGCGCACGTCGACGCCCTGGGTCTTGTTGCTGCCCACGCGCTCGAAGGTGCGCTCCTGCAGCACGCGCAACAGCTTGACCTGCATCGGCAGCGGCATGTCGCCGATCTCGTCGAGGAACAGGGTTCCGCCGTTGGCCAACTCGAAACGCCCAGCACGACTGGTGATGGCCCCGGTGAAGGCGCCCTTCTCATGGCCGAACAGCTCGCTTTCCAGCAACTCGGCAGGAATCGCCCCGCAATTGACCGGTACGAAGGGCGCGTCGCGGCGCTTGGAGTGATAGTGCAAGTTGCGTGCAACTACTTCCTTGCCAGTACCCGATTCACCCAGGATCAGCACGCTGGCATCGGTATCCGCCACCTGCTGCATCATCTGCCGGACATGCTGGATCGCCCGACTGGTGCCGACCAGGCTACGAAACAGATTGGGCTCGCGATGACGCCCGCGCTCACGCGCCTGGTCGTACATCTCACGATAGACCTGGGCCCGATGCAGCGAGTCGAGCAACTTGCTGTAGCTGGGAGGCATCTCCAGGCTAGACAACACCCGGCGACGCTGGTCTTCGGGCAGCTCGACGGAAGAATTTTCGCCCATCAGCAAAACCGGAAGGAACTCATCCCAGGTCGAGAGTGTCTTTAACAAGCCCAGAAGCGCACCAGGAGCATTTACAGTCCCGATGAGGACGCAGATCACTTCTCGACTAGAAGACAGAGAGCCGACAGCCTGCTGCCAGTCATGGCTAGCGCAGGGTAAATTTTCTTCACCGAGAAAATTTAAAATCACCGCCAGGTCGCGGCGGCGAACGCTATCGTCATCGATCAGCAGAATTTTGGTTTCACGCCACATGCAATAGCAACTTCCCTAGTCAACTCAATGCCCGAAAATTAAGGGGGCAAGCTAGACGCGCTTGAAGGCATTTGCCTGCCTTCATAGACGCCTGAAATCTGAAAACAGCCACTAGTTAAGTCAAAAAAGCGTGCACAGTCAAATTTATGGCGCGCAGCGTTCGGATCAACTCGACATTAACCGAACAAATGGTAAACCTTTGCCGCGTTCTGCGCTTGGTGGATCTGCGACATCTCGTCGAATATCGCCTGCCGCTCACCGGTCGCCACTTCCAGCAATTGCCGGTAGACCCCCAGCAACTCTTCAAGATTGCTCCTGAGGGCAACCTCGTCGACCTCGACCTCTCCGAGTACGTCCTCCATGCATGAACGACAAGCCAGGTCCAATTCACCGATGGCTTGCCAATTGCGCTCCGCCAGGGCGTCGACCAGGGCCACGCGCGTTTCTTCAATGCGTTGCAGGACAGCACTCATGGCGTTTCTCCTTTAAAACTGCGGGCCTGGAGCCGCAATGGCATCCCAACCCTCTTTGACCGTGCGTAGCAGCCCAGCCACCTCGTCGAGGATCTTGGGGTCGGTCTTGATGTTGGCCTCGGTCAGGCGCTTCATCATGTAGGTATACAGACCATCCAGGTCCGCCAGGCTGTCCATGGAGTTTTCCAGGTCCAGGCCCTCGCGCAGACCACCGATGATGCCGATAGCCTTGTTGATGAACACGCCCTTGTTGGCAATGTCCTTGCGCTCAATCGCGCCCTTGGCCTGAGCGATACGGTCCAGGCCACCTTCCATCAGCATTTGCACCAGGCGATGCGGACTGGCCTCGGAAGTCTGCGCCTGTCCACCCACCTTTTGATATTGCCGAAGGGCTAACATCGGATTCATGTGGTACCTCTTCAAAACTCAAGGGTTCGTATAAACAGCGTATCGACGCAACGTCAAAAAACTTTAGGTCAAATGCAAAAGCCCGGAGCGCTGGGAAACGCTGCCGGGCTTTTGACACAGGCTATATATCAGCCTTTCTTCTGCGCGTTCATGGCCTCGAACATGGAGGTGATGTTACTGGCGGTGGCCTTCAGCTTGCCCACCAGGGTATCCATGTCGTTGTACTTCTTGGTCAGAACGGCCGTCAGGGTTTCAATCCGTCGATCCAAGGCTGCCTGCTGGTCGGCTAGCTTCTTCTTGGTCAGATCCAGAGTCTTGGTTCGAGTGGTCAGGATTCCCTCGCTCATCGTACCGACACCCTGGGTGAACGGCTTGATGGCGCTGGTCATGCGGTCCAGCAGACCCGGATTGGTGCCGTCGCCGGTAAACAGCTTTTGCACCTCACCGCCAAGCTTCTTGTCATTCAATGCTGCAGTGAACTTCTTGTCGTCGAAATCCAGGGCACCAGTCTTCTGGTTGGTAGTGATCCCCAACTGCGACAACACCGTGAGCTTGTCACCGGCACCGACTTCCGACAGCGGCCCACGAATGGCCGACAAGATCGAGCGAGGTAGCGGATCACCGGTCAGCTGCGCCGGAACGGTCAGTTTGCCGTTATCGTCCAGGGAAGGCTTGGTCAAGGTACTGATACCATTGACCACCGCGTTGTAGGCCTCGACGAATTTCTGGATCGAAGTCTTGAGACCGTCGGTGTTGGTCTTCACTTCCACAGTGATCGGAGCGGTAGTCTTGGCCACCAGGTTCAGCTTCAAGCCCGAAACAGCCTGGGTAACGGTGTTGCTCTTGCTGGTCAAAGGCATGCCGTCGACGGTGAACTTGGCATCCTGGGCCAGACCACCAATGGCGCCCGAAGAATCGGCCTTCATGGGATCGGTATCGCTACCTGCCGGCATCGGCTTGGTACCATCGATCTCCAGGCCGGCAATCCCGCCAACGGAGATATCCGAACCGGCGCCGGTCTTTTCCGAACCAATCACCAGGCGCGAACCGAAGGAGTCGGTGACGATGTTGGCATTGAAGCCTGCTAGGGACAACTTGGAGTCGGCGTTGATCGCATCACGCACCGATTGCAAGCTCGCATTGGCACCGATGGCCAGCGAATAGTTAGTGCCATTTTGAGTGATGTTCAAGGTACCACTCGGAATAGCACTGGAAGCTCCCCCGGCAAAAGCTTTGGTAGCTACTTTTGACGAAGTTGCAAGCTGCGAAACACTGACACTGTACTTACCAGCTACCGCAGCGTTGGTCGCAGTGGCGTCCACGAACTTGGCATCGCTGGAAGTGGCGGCAAAACCGGAAAACGCAGGATTGACCGCACTGCCCAGGCCAGCGACAGAGAGAGTGCTCTGGAGGGTCGACAACAACGACTGCAAGGTGCCGATACCGGAGATGCTCGCGCTGTTATTCTCAGTCGCACGGTCGATCTGGCCCTGTTTGGCTGCCTTGTCGGCATTCACCAACGCCTTGACGATGGCACCGGTATCGAGACCGGAACCCAGGCCGGTACCCGGTAGAATTGGACTTGCCATGTGTATCTCCCTTCAGTATGCCGCCAGTCTTTTGACCACCATTGCGATCAAAAGATCAGAAAACAATATTCGTGCCAGCCATCAAACCTTGGCGCTAAACAGCAGGCTGCTGGCATCGTTCAAGCTATTGGCCAGCTTCAGAACTTCTTCATTGGGGATCTGGCGCACCACCTCCCCCGAATCGCTGGCAATGACCTTGACTACAACCTTCCCGGAGGGCTCGTCGATGGAGAACTCCAGGTTACGCTTGACCGATTGAACGAACTTCTCGATTTCCTGAACGGCCATCTTCAGTTTTTCCTGTTCGGCCTGCGCCTCTTTCTTGCTGCCCTGCGTGGACACAGCCACTTCAGGAGCGGCATGAACGACAGAAAGATCCTCTCGAGGCTTCTCCACGGGCTTGTCAACAACCGGGGTCGCGGACTTGGCCACAGGATAAGACAAGTTCAGCTTCACGCTCATATCCATGTCCACCACCTCTTAAAGTAAAAAAGCGAGAGAGCACGACCTGCGCACTCCCCCGCCAAAGCTTAGCCGGCTATTACTGAAGCAGCTTCAGTACAGCGGATGGCAGCTGGTTGGCCTGGGCCAGAACTGCGGTCGAAGCTTGTTGCAGAGTCTGCTGCTTGGTCAGCTGGGCAGTTTCAGCAGCGAAGTCGGTATCTTGTACGCGACCCAGTGCAGCACTGGCGTTTTCGTTGATGTTCTGCAGGTTGGAGATAGTGCTGGTCAGACGGTTCTGAGCGGCACCGAGGTCGGCACGGCTGGAGTTGATGGTCTGCAGCGCTTTGTCGATCGCGTTGATCGCAGCCTTGCTGTTGGTTTCCGACATGGCGCTGTCGGTGGCGCTGATGCTGATGGTAGCCGAGTCAACGCTCAGGGTCGCAGCGTCGAAGCCGCTGGCCAGAGTGATGGTGATCTGGTTGGTAGCACCGGTGTTGGAACCGACCTGGAAGGTCATGGTGCCAGCGGAACCGTCGATCAGGTTCTTGCCGTTCAGGTTGGTCGACTTGGCGATACGGGTCAGTTCGTCGGACATCTGAGCGAACTCTTTGTCCAGAGCGGTACGGTCTGCAGTGCCGTTGGAATCGTTACGGGACTGAACGGCCAGTTCACGCATACGCTGCAGGATGTTGGTGGATTCTTGCATCGCGCCTTCAGCGGTCTGGGCGATGGAGATACCGTCGTTGGCGTTCTTGATCGCCATGGTCTGGCCACGGATCTGCGAAGTCATACGGGTAGCGATCTGCAGGCCGGCGGCGTCGTCTTTAGCGCTGTTGATTTTCAGGCCGGAGGACAGACGAGCCATCGAAGTCGACAGAGCGTCGGAAGCGCGGTTCAGGTTTTTCTGAACGTTCAGCGACGTAACGTTAGTGTTTACTGTTAAAGCCATGACGAATTCCTCGTTGGTTGGGTACTGCGGCTTCCGGCCCTGGCAACCGCCGGGTAATGGCCTAGAGAACCTTCGTAATAGTTATCGTCGCGGATGCAAGTTGCTTTAGGGCTTTTTCAAAAAAATTTGCCATCACCCTGCCATCCCTTTAAATACAAGGGCTTAAGCCCACACGAACGAAAATCTGACGCCAGAAAAACCCACCCTGATCGACTCGCACCGCAACGCAGGAAACCTCAGCCGGCGAACCCGGCTTGCAACCACTCCACCAGTTCGTACTCCAGATAATCTGCCAGGCCCAGCCAGTCCTGCGCTTCCTGACAGGCCAACAGCAAGCCCAGCAGGTGGACCCAATCCTGCTGCACTGACGCGGCGGCGGTATCCACGAGCATCTGGACAGGCTCAAACAGCTCCACCATCTCCCCCGCTGCCTCGACATCACGCCCCAGCCGAAACAACTCGGCAACGCTTCTGGCACGGCCCAGCAAAGGCTCAAGTCGATTCATTGAGCAAAATCCACATGGAAGGTAGTCCCGGCGATCATCGCGCCATCACGACTGGTATTGAAGAAAGCCACCCCAGGCTGACTGGCGATGTAACGCTCCAGCTCACATAGATAACTGCGGAAGTTGAGCTGGGTCCTCACCCGCCGGCCATGGCCATCCAGCACCCAATGCTTGGCAGCACTGAGCTGCGGCCCCAAATCACCATCCTGCCAGCCGGCATGGGTACGGTTCATTGGAAAGGCGAAGTCCGCCCCGAACAAGGTGATGCGCTTGCCACCCATCTTCACCGCCAGATCCACCGCCGGATGAATCACACTGCCTCCCGCGTGCAGCAGCGCCCGTGGCAAGCGCTGGCGCAGCTGTTGAAAAATCGGGCTGGCGGAATAAGCCACATAACGCGGCCCGCACCACCCTTCGAGCACCAGTGGATCGGCCAACGGCAAGTAGACCAGGGTGGTGCCTTCACTGCCCTGGGACGGCAGGTGCCGACTGGAAATACGCTGATCGATGCTCAGCACCAGGTCAGGCCGGATACCCTGCTTGAGCAGCGGCTGATAGGCCGTATCGACACAGATCAACAGCGGCCGCCGTGCCTGTTCACTCAACGCACGCAGCGCAGCGAAATGGCGCTCCAGGCTCGGCCCGGTGGCAATCACGAAGACTTCCCGCCCGGCGCAAGCGTCGAACAACTGGGCCACATCGCGATCACCCGCCACCCAGGGCTCCACAGCTGCCAAGCGCTCATTGATGGAGGCTGCATCTGCATTGAACAATCGGTTGTTGAATTCCAGGTGAGTCTCGCTGATCAACCGATCGCGAATCTTCGCGTTGTAGTCGTCCGCCAGCACCAATTCGGCAGGCAGCGCGAAAAAAGGCAGCTGGATCTCGTGCAAATCACCGGCATACAGCAGCTCCACCCGCGGATCAGCCAACCAGGCATCCTGCTCCAGCAATTGCAGCACCAGCTTGAACACCGCGCCGTTGAGAACATGCACATACAGGCGCTGTAACCCAGGGCGCGCCAGCAGCGCCTGCTGCAAATCGCCCAATCCACAGCCATACACATGCAGGACTGGCTCGTCGGGCAGGCTGGCGGCCTGCAACCGAGCCTCGTGGGTACGGTCGTGGCGACTGGTGAGCTGGATGCCGGCGATGCGCAGTGTCGAGCCCAACCCCTCCACCAGGCTCGCCTGCAACGAAGCGCTATCCTCTGCCACCAGTCGCGCCAGCAGGGCTGGCCAGCGCCTTTGCAGCACCGCCGCGTTGTGTTCAAAGCTGTCGCTCATGCTGCCTCGCTTGCCGCAGGTACAAAAAAATAGCGCCCAAGATTACACCTTGAGCGCTACATGTGCTGCTACGGACCAGGTCTCAGGCGCGGTAGATGATCGCCGAACCCCAGGACAGGCCAACGCCGAAGCCACTCAGGGCTACGCGCTTCCAGCTCGAATCGAACATGTGCTTTTCCAGGAGCAGGGGAATGCTCGAGGAGACAGTGTTGCCTGTCTCGACCATGTCCTTGACGAACTTGTCCGGATCGCCCTCGAAACGCCGGGCCACGGCGTCGACGATGGCTGCACTGCCCTGGTGGATGCAGAACGCGTCGATGTCCCCAGCTACAAGGCCGGACTCTTCCAGCAACTCATGCAGATGGGCTGGAACCTTGAGCAGGGCGAAGTTGAATACCTGGCGACCGTTCATGAAGAACACACCGTCAGTGACCTTCAAGTGCGGCGCTCCGGAACCGTCGGTGCCGAATTTGGCCTTGCCCAGTTGCCAGGTTGCATCCTCGCACAGCCAGGTGGCGGTGGCGGCATCGCCGAACAGCATCGTGGTATTGCGATCCTCGGGATCGACGATCTTCGAATAGGGGTCGGCGGTCACCAGCAGGCCGTTCTTCAGCCCCGCGGCCTCCATGAAACCCTTGATGGCATAGATGCCATAGACGTAACCGGAGCAGCCCAGGGAAATATCGAACGCCGCCACATTGGTCGGCAGGCCCAGCTTGTCCTGAACGATCGCCGCCGTATGGGGCAAGCCCTCTTCATCGCCGTTCTGGGTGACGACGATCAGCGCATCGATGGCTTCGCGCTTCAGCTCGGGGTTGGCGGCGAACAATGCATTGACAGCTTCGACACACAGATCGGAGGTCTCTTGCGTGGCCTCCTTGCGCGGCAGGAAGGCCGAGCCGATCTTGCCCAGGATGAACTCCTCATCCTTGCCGAATTTTGCACCTTGTGCGTAATTGTCCAGGCCGGCTACAGGCACGTAGCTCGCAATGCTTTTTATGCCAATCATCACGGCTTCCCAATAATAAACAGCTCAATACCCCCGCTCAGTCGCCTGGCAGGGGCTGCCGAAAAAACACGGATAATTCCGTCGAGCACAGCGTTATCGGGAAGAACCAAGGGCTATCACGGACCTGGCACGCAGGGCTGGCGCCATCTTCCCGGGCCATACATTACAGTGAAGATGCACGTTCTGACCCGCAGGTCACGCCATTTTGCGAATCAGCGCCACAAAGGCCTATTCGACCAATACCCAATCCAGCGCGGTCCCACGCTTGATCGCCTGGCGCGCCCGACGACCGAGCAGCGCGTCATAGTGCTTGGGGGCCAGCCCGAGCCCGGGACGAATGGCCCTCAGGTTATCGGCACAGAACACCTCCCCCGCCTGCATGTCCCGGGTGACATACAACGAGCGCCGATAGACCAGGGACTTGCCCTCGGCCTCGGTGGCGCCATAACGCACCTGCCCCATGGCCTGCCAGGCTCGCTCGGTTTCCACCACCAGGCTGGCCAACTCCGCAGGCTCCAGGGAGAAACTGGCGTCGACTCCACCAGCCGCCCGATCCAGGGTGAAGTGTTTCTCGATGACGGTCGCGCCCAGGGCCACCGCCGCCACTGAAACCCCAACCCCCATGCTGTGGTCGGACAGCCCTACTTCGCAGCCGAACAGCTCCTGCAGGTGAGGAATGGTCAGCAAGTTGCTGTTGATCGGAGAGGCCGGATAGGTGCTGGTGCACTTGAGCAACACCAGGTCCCGGCAACCAGCCTCGCGAGCAGCCCTTACGCTCTCATCCAGCTCGGCAATGCTGGCCATGCCGGTAGAAATGATCAGCGGCTTGCCCGTGGCCGCCACCCGGCGGATCAACGGCAGATCGGTGTTTTCGAAACTGGCGATCTTGTAGGCCGGGACACCGAGCCCCTCCAGGAAGTCCACCGCGCTCTCATCGAAGGGCGTGGAAAACGCCAACATGCCCAACTCCCGGGCCCGGGCGAAGATCGGTTCGTGCCACTCCCACGGGGTGTGGGCCTTGCGATACAACTCGTACAACGAGGAGCCCGCCCACAGGCTGCCTGGGTCCTTGATGAAGAACTCGCCCTGATCCAGGTCCAGCGTCATGGTATCGGCGGTATAGGTCTGCAGTTTCAATGCATGGGCTCCAGCCCTGGCGGCCGCCTCGACAATCCGCAACGCCACATCCAGCGACTGGTTATGGTTGCCGCTCATCTCGGCGATGATCAACGGCGCGGCGCCAGCACCCACTGGGCGCGAACCGATCTTGAAGCTAGTCATCCAGATGTTCCTTCAGTACACGGGTGAAATCGCAAGCGCCCTGCTGATAGCCAGCCCGGCGAAACAGCGCAAGCGAAACCTGATTTTCCGCCATGACATGGGCCCGCAAGCGCTCCACCTCAGGCCAATGCTGCGCCAACCAGGCCTCGCCTCGCTCCAGCAAGGCCCGCCCCCACCCCAGGCCAAAGCGTCCGGCGAACAGATAGACCGAGACTTCGGCCTCAAGACCTCCACGGTCATAACGCAACACACCCACAGGCCCATCGGCCAGTTCGCCGATCAACAACCGGCGCTCGGGGTCGGCCAGGCACGCTTGCAACCACCGCACATGCGCCGGCCAATCCAGCGCCTCGGGCTGCCAGGACCAACGCCTGACCGATTCATCCTGGCGGCCATCGAACAACAAGCGAGCATCCTCGAGGGTCGCTGGCCGCAAGCGCAGCGCGGCGGCGAACAGCGCGGCGGCCACCCGCTCGACGCCTCGCCCGTCCACCAACTGGCGCCCACGGGCGGCCAGACTATGGCGCAACCCCGGATTGCCCAGCAACAGCACCAGGGCCTGGCGGATCTGCTGGACACTCACCCCCTCGCACGGCCCCAGGTACAGGTGGGCCCCCGCCTCGGCCAGCAATCGGGCATTGAGCTCCTGGTTGCCAGCCACCGTGATGCACAGCGTCGGCAGGCCAAGCACGGCTCGCTCCCAACTGGTGCCGCCACCCGCCCCCAGGCACACATCGGCACCGGCCATCAGTTCAGCGAAATTCTCCACATAGCTGTGCAGGCGCCAGTTATCCTTGCCGGCGCTCAGCGCTTGCATGGCTTGCCAATCGGGGTTGCCGCTGCCAGCGACAAAATCCACCTGCAGCTCCTGCATGTCGACCAAGGCTTGCATGGCCTTGTAGGTCTGGCCGGCGGCATCGAAACCACCGAAGTTCACCAGCACCCGCAGTGCCCGGGGACGAATGGCGATGGCCGGCCGGCGAAACTCCTCGCGCAACATCGCAAAACGCGGACCGAACAAGGTCCGGCAAGCCGGATCATGCAAACCTTCATAGGCTTGGGCAGTTCCACTGAAGTTCTGGTCCAGCAACAGGTCCACGGCATGCCGCCGATTGGCCAGGTCGTCGATCGCCGCTATGCGCGGCGCCCAGCGGCGCGCGGCGGCCTGCCAGCGATGATCGAGAGCATAGTGGTCCACCAGCACCCAGTCGAAGCCTGGAGCGCAGCCCAATGCCTCTGCCAGGGCCGCGATATCCGCCTGCCAAGGCAACAACGCCTCGATATCCGCCTCAGGCTGCTCCCCTGGATAAAGGCCAGGCAGCTGGAAAGTGGCAAACCCCTCGGCCTGCAAGGCGGCCAGGCGCTGACCAGGCAGATCGCGGCAAGCGAAGGCCACTTCAGCCCCCTGCCGGCGCAATACCCGGGCCAGGGTCAGGCAACGAGCCATATGCCCGCTGCCGATGGCCGGTGAAGCGTCCGCGCGGATCAACACTCTCACTCCAGCTCCCCCCCGGCCTTGAGCGCGGCATACAGGTACTCGGCGCGCTGCCAGTCTTCCTGGGTATCGATGTCTTGTACCAGGTGGCGTGGCAACACCACCGGCAGACTGCAGGGCGAGAACAGCATCTGGCCCTGCAACCAGGCCCTGGAGCGCCCCCAATAGAATTGCCCGGCATCCTGGTAGGCTTCCGGCAGATCCTGGGAGCGCACTTGGCGAAACTCGGGATACAGCGCCTGCAAGGCACCGTCCTGGTTTAGCGTCAGGGCCCGCTGGACCGGAAAGCCGAAGCCACAGACCGAGAAGGCGAAGGCCTTGTCCGGATGAGCCATGAGCAATTCAAGGCCCTGGCGCAGGTAGCGCTGCTGCAGCAACGGCGCGGTGGCGTAGATGCAGCAGGCGTAGTCGTAGCTGCGCCCTTGCTCCTGCAAGGCTTGCAGGGCATGGGCGATCACGGCGCCAGTGCCAGTGAAGTCATCCGCCAGGCTCTCGGGGCGAAAAAAGGGCACCTGGGCCCCACAAGCGATGGCCAGCTCGGCGATCTCCTGATCCTCGGTACTGACCACCACCTGCTCGAACAAACCTGACTGCAATGCCTTGTCGATGGACCGGGCGAGCATCGGCACGCCGTCGAATGGCTTGAGGTTCTTGCGCGCGATACGTTTGCTGCCACCGCGCGCAGGAATCAGTGCCACACAACTCACAAGCCTGGTCCCCCGCCATTCATCACTGCCACCAGCAACCGGCGCCCCATGCTTCGTCATTTCGCCCCACCGCACCATGCCCGCTCAATCCAGTATCCGCCGCAAGTGCCCCACCACTTCATCCTGCAACTCTTCGCTCAGTTCCGGGAACAGCGGCAAGCTCAAGGCCTCCAGGAAATAGCGCTCGGCCTCGGGAAAATCTCCCGCGGCAAACCCCAGCTCCTGGTAATAGGGCTGCAGGTGGACCGGGATGTAATGCAAGTTGACCCCCAAGCCTGCCGCCCTCAGCGCCTCGAAGACCTGGGCCTGGCTCAGCCTGATACGCGCCAGATCCAGGCGCACCACATACAGATGCCATGCCGACTCGGCTCCATCCTGGGCGACCGGCAGGATCAACGGCAGGCCAGCCAGCAGCTCCTGGTAGCGTGCCGCCAGCTTGCGACGCCGGGTAACGAACTCATCGAGCCTGGCCACCTGGGAGAGCCCAAGGGCGGCATGCAGGTCGGTCATCCGATAATTGAATCCCAGCTCCAGTTGCTGGTAGTACCACAGCCCCTTTTCCACGACCTGCATCGCTGCCGGGTCACTGGTGATCCCGTGGCTGCGCAGGCGACGCAGGCGCTCGGCCAGATCCTGGCGATTGGTCAGCACCATCCCGCCTTCGGCGCTGGTGATGATCTTCACCGGATGAAAACTGAAGATGGTCATCGCCGCATAAGCGCCACAACCCACTGGCCGCCCCATGTAGGAAGCTCCCACGGCATGGGCCGCATCCTCGATCAGGAGAAACCGGTAACGTTCGGCAAGCCTGGCGATAGCTTGCAGGTCAGCGCTTTGACCAGCGAATGCCACCGCCACCACCACCTTGGGCAAGGTCCCTGCGCGCTCCGCTGCCTCCAACTTGCGCGCCAGCAACTGCGCATCCATGTTCAAGGTCCGTGGGTCGATGTCCACGAAATCCACTTGGGCCCCGCAGTAGCGCGCGCAGTTGGCCGACGCAACGAAGGTATTGGGGCTCGTCCACAACCAGTCTCCCGGCCCCAGGTCCGCAGCCAGGCAAGCGATGTGCAACGCCGCCGTGGCGTTGCACACCGCCACGGCATGCTCGGCCTGGCAGTATTCGGCCAGGGCCCGCTCGAAGCGCTCGATAGTCGGTCCTTGAGTCAGCCATGGAGACTTGAGCACCTCCACCACCGCATCGACATCAGCCTGGTCGATGCTCTGGCGCCCATAGGGGATCCGGTACGGGCTCAAGATGGCAACCCATCGCGAACTGCCGCACTCAAGCCTGGAAGCACAAGACGCAACATCCACAGGTGATCGGACATATGAAAATCCCTCAGGGCAATCAATTGGCAAGCAGTTGCGGCCAGTCCACCCGACCCTCGGTCTTCAGGGTGAAGCCAGCGCCGGTCAGCGCCAGGTTTTCGTTGTAGCTGGTATCCAGGGCAAAGCGCTCCGCCCACTTGTCCCGCAGCGCCGCAGCGGCTTGCGGATGATCGGCCAGGGTTCCCGGGTGCAGGATTTGCGCCTGCGGCGTGAGCACGGTGAGATAACCCGCATCAGCGGTTTTCAAGCACAGGTCGACATCGGCGAAAGCCTGCTCGAAGTGCTCTTCGTCCAACCCGCCCACGGACTCGTAGAGCGCCTTGGCGATCATCAGGCAGATGCCGGACACCGCCGAGTAGTTCTTCTCTACCCACAAGCTGTTCATATAGCCCGACGCATCCTTGGCCGCACCGGCGAAGGCCGCTCCCAGATGGCCATTGAGCCCTAGCACCAGACCAGCCTGAGTCGTCATGCCCCGCTCGTTGACCAACCGTGCACCCACCACCCCGACTTCCGGACGCTGGGCCTGGTTGAGCAAGCTTTCCATCCAGTTGGCGTTGACCACCTCGGCATCGGACGACAGCAGTACCAGGTACTCGCCCTTGGCCTCGCGAGAAGCGGCGTTGTACAGCGCCGAGCGGCTCACGCGGTGCGCGTTGCGCAGTACACGGATGCGCTCGCCGCGGCTCTCGAGGCTGGCCAGCCAGCTCTCGAGCTCGGCGTCCTGGCTGTGGTTCTCGGCGATCAGCACTTCGTAGCGTTGGTAGCGAGTGCGTTGCAGTATGCTGACCAGGCACCGTTGCAACTGGGCGAAGTTGTCCTGGCTGGCCAGGATGATGGACACCAGTGGACGCTCGGCATGCTGATAATCGATCTGGTAGGTGCCTGGCTGCGCCGAAGATACCTGGGCCCGATAGCCCCGCGCCGCAAGGCTGCGCGTCAGTACCTGGCGCTCCTCGGCATGGGCTTCCTCGCCCGGAACGCGGCAGATCAGCAGCGGTTCGGCCAGGTGCGCCAGGCCACCCAGGCCGCCTTGCTGGATCAGGCGCAGTAATACATCGAACTCCAGCGCCTGTTTGAACTCAGTGGAGAAACCGCCGATCTCCAGCAAGACTTCGCGCTGCAACAGCCAATGCCGCGCCATCAACGATGGCACGCCTTGCAACTGATCCAGATTGATCCCGGGGCGCCACACCATTTCCAGCGTCGAGTCACTGCGCCGCTGGACCTCATCCATGGCCACCGCACGAATCCCTTCGGCGCCGGTCAACTCCAGGCTGGCCCGCAGCAAGCCACTGGCGGTGAACTGGTCGCCAGCCTCGGCCAACAGCACCCAGTCGGCCCGGGACTGGGCCAGTGCCTGGTTGAGTCGTTCCACATGGTTGTCCAGGGTGACCCTGACGAAATGCAGGGTGTCCTGGGCGGTAGTGGTAGCCGGCAGGTCACCGGTAGTGAAGACCACCAGCTTGAACGCCTTGTAGTGACTAGCGACCAGGCTGTCGAGGGTGGCCTGCAACTTGACCATATCGGCATCCAGATCCAGCAGCAGGATCTGCACCTGGGGCACGCCGCCCTGGCGGGCCTGGTGCGCGGCAATGGCGCTCAGTTGCGCAGGCTGCGGGATACGCGCCTCGAGCCAGTTGAGCAAACGCCCAGACTCGGTTGCATCGAGCAACTCCTGGCTATCCGGGCCTGGCACCGAGTCCAGGCGCTCGGCCCAGGCCTGCAGCTTGCGCGCCTCCTCGGGCTCATCGCTGTCCTGCATCGATTCGGCCAGGCGCTTGACCACCTGGCGGTTGAACAGGTTCAGGGTCAACGCTTCCCACAACCGGGCGCGCAGGCTCTGCGGCGTATCGTTGGGCTGTACCCGCATCAGTTCCTGCTGGCGCAGCAGTACGCCCTCCAGCTCCTGAAGCTGAAGACGCCCGGCGGGCATGACATGCAATAGGAATTCGAATTCGGTCAACAGGTCGAACATCGGCTTGTTGTAGAACGGCATCTCGACGAACTGTTCCGGCCCGAAGGAGCGCACCGGCTCGGCCCCCACCTCGACCCAGGCCGAGCGGAAGATCGCCGTGCCCTTGAGGGAACGCCCGCTGAGCAGACAGTCGGCCATGGCGGTGAAACTGTCCAGGACGATCTGCTTCACCTGCTCGGGATCCCGGCCACTGAAACCAGTGGGCAGCGAGGCGAGGAACTCGGCAAACGCCTCGCGCTGGGCCACGGATTGGGCATCCTTGTAGGTCAGCACCGTCAATACATTGGTGTTGTGTTCGGAAGACTTGTAGTTAGCCTCACGCACGGCAAACGGAATCGGCAGGATCCGCGCCTTGGCACAGGCCAGCAAGAAAAAGGAGTGGCCTATTTCCTGCCATTCGAAACTCACCCCTGGCGGCAACAGTCCATACCACTGGCGCAATAGCGCAGTACGGGTCACGGCGTAGAACGGCGGCAGGAAGTGACCCATGAAGTTCATCACCCGATCCTGGGCATCATGGGAGTCATAGTCCTCCATCACCCGGCGATCACGGCGGTAGTAATTGATTTCCGAAGCCCGGGCCAGGTACATCATCCCGTAGCCGTGGCACAGCCCGTAGTCGGGATGCTCCTCGAGGAACTCCACCGAGGCGGTCAGCGCATCATGGATCAGGAAGTCGTCATCGGCAGCGAACGCCATGTAGGGCGTGGTCACCTGGTTCACGCCAAAGGTCAGCTTGTCTTGCAGGCCGCTGTAGGCGTATTGCGGCAAGTGCCGGTAATCCACCTGCGGATAGCGCCGGGCGATGGTCTCATCCGCCTCGGGCGAGGAATCCAGCACCAGGATCGAGCACGGATAGCTGCTGTAGAACTGCAAGGCGCGACGCATGAACGCTTGGCGGTTGTGGGACAACAACACCAGGGTGAAACGTTGATCGAGCGGTACTGTGTCATTCATTTCTTTGTCTTCAACCCACATAGGTACTTCCCCACAACCGGCCGGCAGCCTGCTGCAACCATTGATGATCAGCGAATCCGGCGCAGGTAGCCGTCCGGCGCCACGGTCAGCAGCAGCTTGTTCTGCATGTGCTGGTCGATCTCGAAATCGCGATTCTCTTCCAGGTAGGCCCAGACCGCGGTCTTCGGGTTGTCGCCCGGGCCCCATGGACGATCCGGGAAGAAGTCCGCCGGCATGTCCTCGACCACGGTATCCATCACCACGCAGTAACTGTCCACCGACACCAGTGGCGCATACAGGCGCAGCTCTTCGAGTACGTGCTCATGGGTGTGGTTGGAGTCCAGCACCAGGATCACCTTCTTGCCGGCTGCCGCGGCCCGCACCTGCTCGGCGATGGCCGGATCGATGCTCGAGCCCTCGATCATGCGGATACGCTTGCTCATCGGGTGCTGCTCGATGGCCTCACGGTTGTGCGGACGGATATCCAGGTCGATGCCCAGCACCTCGCCATGGCCCTGCAACTCCAGCAGCGAGGCGTAGTAGATGATCGACCCGCCGTGGGCGATACCACACTCGATCACCAGGTCCGGCTTGACCCGCCAGATGATCTCCTGCATCGCCAGCATGTCCTGGGGCAGCTGGATGATCGGCCGGCCCATCCAGGAGAAGTGGTAGCTGTACTTGTGCTGCGCGGACTGATTGAAGAAGTCCCGGGCCAGCCCCTTGAGCTTCTCATCCTGGCCCTGGGCGCTGACCTGCGCCTGGCACTCTTGTTCGAAGGCTTGAATGACGTTGTTCTCGCTCATGTTCGGTTTCTCGAGGCAAATTATCGGAACGACGCGCTGTCGACGGCGTGATAGACATAACGGCCATCGGTCATGCGCTTGATTTCTTCTAGGTAGTTGGAGTTCATCACGAACAGGTTGGCCCCCACCGGCAGCGCCTCCATGGCCTCTTGCGGCGAGGACACGCGCATGCCGCTCAGTGGCAGGTAGCGGCCCTGCTTGGCAGGGTTGATATCCACCACCTGGTCCACTGTCACCCCGGCTCGTTGCAGGAACAGCGAATAGATCACGCCCTTGGAGGACGCGCCCCAGATGCCGGCGCCTGTCCCCGGTGCCGACTCGATGATGCGCTTGGCCTGCTCGAGGCTGGCGGTGAAGCCGGCCGGCATCTGCAATGGTCGCTCGGGCGCTTGCAGGCGTGGCTTGAGGCTGCCCAGGTCTGCCACCACATACAGGTACTGGCCGCCGAACAGATGCCCGGCCTCATGCACGGTGCCGAACATCCGCTGCAAGTCTTCGAGGCGGAAATAGTTCACATGCTCGTAGAACACGTCGAACCAGGCCTGGTGCTCGAGGATCCAGCCGAAACAGGGCACCTCGATGTAGATCTGCCCACCTTGGTTGGCTTCGGCGATGGCCTGTAGGAAGGCCAGCGGATCGGCGATGTGCTCCAGCACGTGACGCAACACGATGGCCTCGGCGGACAACCCCAGCTGGCGCGTGAAAGGCGCCTTGATCACCTGCGGATTATCGCCCTCGTAAGCCGGGTCGATGCCGGTGATCGAGTAGCCCAGGCCGCGCAGCAGTTCGAGGAAGTAGCCCTTGCCGCAACCGACTTCGATCAGTTGCCGGTCCTTGAAATGACGAGCGACTATGCCCTCGACATCCATCAGATGTTGCTGGAACTGCCCTGAATGCGCCTGTTCGTTCTGATAGTCGCTGTCATAGCTGAGCTTGTCGGCATCGAAGGCCTGGTTGTAGATCAGCCCGCTCTCAAGGTCCTGCACCAGGACCATGTCCGCGCTGGCAGACTCCCGGGCACTGCGGGCATCGGCGAAGGTACGGTTCTGCAAGACCGGCAGGTCGGCGACCCGATACAACTCATGCGCCATGTTCGGCTCCTGTCAATTGCAGCAGGCGTTGGTTCAAACCCCAGAACGCCATGGGTTCGTAGTCTGGATAGGGGTAGTGACCCAAGTTCGGGCGGATCGCCGAGCGGCGCTCGGCAATGCGCTGCTCCACCAGCGCACGCACGGATATCGGCCGCCCGCTGGAACAGTTGACCACCCCGGAAAAATCCCGCCGCTTAAGCAATGCCGCCAGGTGACCGGCGGCCTCCTCGATGGCCAGGTAGTCGCGCAGTTGCTCACCACCGGACATGTCGAAGACCGGATCACCGGCATCGATGGCGCGGTCCAGCGCCGCCAGCAGGCTCCTGGGGTTCTGCCCCGGGCCGTGCAGGTAGAAGAGGCGCGCCCATTGCAGGTTGAACGGCAACTGCTGGCGCAGGGCCTGGAGGAATAGATGCAGGCTGTGCTTGGCCAGGCCGTAGGGATTGTCAGGCCGAGCCTCGGCCTGCTCGTCCAGCGGCCCGCTCTGCATGCCGTATTCGAAGCAGGTACCGGTGACCAGCACCTGGGGCACTCCCGCCTCGACCGCCGCCTTGATGAAGCGGTAGTCGGCCATCAGGTTGTGCTCCAGGTGGAACAGCGCCCGATAGTCGGGCAACCCGGGCCAGGCCAGGTGGGCCAGGGCATCGACTCCATCCACCAGCGCCGCCATGTCGAGACTCGCGTCATGCACGTCCAGCGCACGAAATTCCACGGCATCGAACCATGGCAACCGCTGCGCCTTGTCCAGGTCCCGGGCCACGGCCCGTACCCGGCAACCCCGGGCCAGCAGCGCCGTGACCAGATGCTGGCCGACGAAACCTGTGGCGCCGGTGACCAGGACCATCATGGCGCTCACAGCAGCTTCAACTCGGGTACGGCGATCACGAAGCGCCCCCCCCACTGGCGAACCTGGGCCAGTTGCTCACTGACCTCGGCAAGCAGGTTCCATGGCAGCACCAGCACGTAGTCCGGCCGCTCCTGGTCGATGCGCTCGGGGGCGACGACCGGAATCCGGCTGCCGGGCAGGAACTTGCCCTGCTTGTGCGGGCTGGCATCGGCAACCCAGGCCAGCAGATCGGAACGGACCCCGGCGTAGTTGAGCAAGGTGTTGCCCTTGGCCGCCGCGCCATAGCCCACCACGCGCTTGCCCTCGGCCTTGGCCTGGAGCAGGAAGCGCAGCAATTCATGCTTGATCCGCTCGGCGGCCGGTGCCAGGGTCCCGTAGTAGCCGGCAGTGTCGACCCCCGCCTCGCGCTCCAGCCGCAACTGCTGGGCAACGCTGTCCTGCACCGGCCGGCGCGCGGCCTCCTGGCGCTGGACGAAGACCCGCAGCGAACCGCCGTGGGTCGCCAGGGTCTGCACATCGAAGACTTCCAGGCCATTGCGCTGACACGACGCCTGGACCGCGATCAGCGACAGATAGGAATAGTGCTCGTGGTACAGGGTATCGAACTGCTGCCCGGCCATCAGGCTCAGCAGTTGCGGGAACTCGAAGGTGGCCACGCCCGCCGGTTTGAGCAAGGCGGCAAATCCACCCAGGAAATCGTTGATGTCCGGGACATGGGCCAAGACGTTGTTGGCCGCCATCAGATCCGCGGCCCAGCCCTCCTCCACCAATTGACGGGCGGTGTCCAGGCCGAAGAACGATTCGCGAATCAGCAAGCCCTTGTCTCGCGCCGCCTGGGCGGTGCTGCGGGTCGGCTCGACCCCCAGGCAGGGAATGCCACGTGCGGCCACGTACTGCAACAGGTAGCCATCGTTCGCCGCGATCTCCACCACCCGGCTCTGCGCATCGAGCCCGAAGCGCTCGACCATCTGCGCCACGTAGCCCTGGGCATGCTTGAGCCAGGTGCTGGAGAACGAGCTGAAGTAGGCGTAGTCGGCATCGAACAGATGGTCGGCGCGGGTGTAGTCCTCGGTCTGCACCAACCAGCACTGCTGGCAGACCTGGACCTTGAGCGGCACCCATTGCTCGGCCTGGTCCAGTTGTTCCTCGCGCAGGTAGGCATTGGACGGCGGCGACGTGCCCAGGTCGATCAGGGGCAGGCTCAGGCAAGCGCCACAACCGCGGCAATTCATAGTTTCACTCCAGCGAAGGCGGCATCGAGCAAAGGATGGCTGGCATCACGGCTCGACAGATTATTGACAGGCAGTGGCCAATCGATCGCCAGCCTCGGATCCAGTACCGACAAACCCGCCTCATGGTCCGGGGCATAGTCGGCGCTGTGCAGGTACAACAACTCGGCATCCTCGCTCAGGGTCTGGAAGCCATGGGCGAAACCGGCAGGCAACAACAGGCTGCGACCGTCGCCAGCACGCAGGTGCTCGGCATGCCAGTGCAGGAAGGTCGGCGAGTCGCTACGCAGGTCCACCGCCACGTCCCAGACCTCGCCACGCAGGCAGGTGATGAGCTTGGCCTCGGGCCTGGCCGCGGTCTGGTAGTGCAAGCCCCGCACACTGCCTCGTTCGCGGGTGCAGGAATGGTTGATCTGGCGGATGTGAAACGGCTGGCCGAAGGCGCTCAAGCTGCCCTCGCAGAACAACCGGGAGAAATGCCCACGCTGGTCCTCGAAACGCTTGTGGCGTACTTCATACAAACCGGGCAATGGCAGGGCCAGGACCTGGAACTCGCTCACAGCGCCCCCCGGTACAGGTCCAGTTGCCCCAGGGTGACGGCGCGCATGTCGGCACCGCTCTTCCACGCCAGGTGCCAGTCCAGGGTCTGTGCCAGGCACTGTTCCAGGCTCCAGCGCGGTTGCCAGCCAAGCACCTGGCGCGCGCGGCTGCTGTCCAGGCGCAACAGCCCGGCTTCATGCAACTCGCTGGGTTCGATACGCAGCCCGGGGGCGGCGGGCCAACGCCGGGCCAGCAGCTCGACCACGTCGCCGACACTGCACATGTCCTGCTCGCCGGGTCCGAAGTTCCAGGCCCCGGCGAACTCCGGCCCCTGCTGGTACAGCCCGGCTGCCAGTTGCAGGTAGCCGGCCAGCGGCTCCAGGGCATGCTGCCAGGGGCGCACCGCCTGGGGATAACGCAAGGTCACCGGCTCATCGGCGGACCAGGCCTTGAGTACATCGGGGATCAACCGCTCGGGCGCGAAATCACCGCCGCCCAGAACATTGCCGGCACGCGCCGTGGCCAAGGCCAGGCCATGCTCCTCATAACGCTGGGCAGCAAAGAACGATGACGCGTAGGACTGGGCCAGCAACTCGCAGCAAGCCTTGCTGCTGCTGTATGGATCGTGTCCGCCCAGGGGCTCGTTTTCCCGATAGGGCCACAGCCACTCCTGGTTGGCATAGACCTTGTCGGTGGTCACCAGCACACAGGCGCGCACACCTCCAACCTGGCGGATCGCCTCCAACAGGTTCAAGGTTCCCATGACGTTGCTCGAGTAAGTACCCAGCGGATCGCGATAGGCCTCGCGCACCAGCGGCTGGGCGGCCAGGTGCAGGACGATTTCCGGCTCCACCCGGGCCACCAGCTCCAGCAGGCTGCCCAGGTCGCGCAAATCTCCACGGTGGTCCTCGATGCCCTCGGCTACTCGGGCCAGCTCGAACAGGCTCGGCTCGGTCCCCGGATCCAGGGCGAAGCCACTGACCTGGGCCCCTATGCTCTGCAGCCACAGGCTCAGCCAACTGCCCTTGAAGCCGGTATGGCCGGTGAGCAGGACACGCTTGTCCCGCCAGAACTGCGCACTCAGTCCCACTGCTTCCACGGGGCCTCCCCGCTTTGCCAGAGTTGCTCAAGATGGTTCTTGTCGCGCAGGGTATCCATCGGCTGCCAGAAGCCGTTGTGCTCGAAGGCTCGCAGCTGCTCGTCCCGGGCCAGTTGCATCAGCGGCTCCGCTTCCCAGGTGGTGCTGTCGCCCTGGATGTAGGGCAGAACCTTGGGTGAAAGGACGAAAAACCCGCCGTTGATCCAGCCACCGTCGCCACGAGGTTTCTCGACGAATCCGCGAACCTGGTCGCCATCGCGCTCCAAGGCACCGTAGCGGCCGGGCGGCTGCACTGCGGTGACCGTCGCCAGCTTGCCGTGGGATTTGTGGAACTGCACCAGGGCAGCGATATCCAGGTTCGACACGCCATCGCCGTAGGTGAAGCAGAACGCCTCTTCATCCTGCAGGTAGCGTCCGGCCCGGCGCAGGCGTCCGCCGGTCATGGTCTCCTCACCGGTGTCGATCAGCGTCACGCTCCAGGGCTCGCTGTAGTTCTGGTGCACATCCATGCGGTTGTTGCGCATGTCGAAGGTCACATCCGAGGTGTGCAGGAAGTAGTTGGCAAAGAAATCCTTGATCGCGTAGCCCTTGTAGCCCAGGCAAATCACGAAATCATGGATCCCGTGGGCGGAATACTGCTTCATGATGTGCCAAAGAATTGGCTTGCCACCGATTTCGATCATGGGCTTGGGCTTGAGGTGGGATTCCTCGCTGATACGCGTGCCCAACCCACCTGCCAGAATTACTGCCTTCATTTTCCCCCCTCTGACTCATCTGCACCCTTGGCCGGGTCGAAACGGCCCGGCGGGGCCCCGAATGAGATGCCCAAGGCATGCTCTGCACTGACGAACGAGCCGGAAACGCTCGTTTTATGGCGATTGCCACGGGGCTTGCAGGAAACGCGCCAGCTATTGGCCAAGCCTCGCCGGACCTATTCGACAAGAGCCGGGAGGGGACCATGCACGGATCCGGCATTCGAACCGGAGCCCAGGCCAACTGGAAAAAACCCGGGCGAAAAAAAACCAGGCCGACATGGCCTGGTTTCTTCGACTGGCGGATCAGTCCGGCAGCCACCCCCACAGCCAGTGCTGCAGGTTGTCGCTGCGCAGCATGAAATCGCGATGCACCGCTTCGCGCAGCTCATCGCCCATGCGATAGCTGGCAGCCGGATCGGCCAGGTGCATGCGAATCGCCTGCAACCACTCTTCGGTGCTGTTGCTGTAGACCCTGGTGCATGGCAGGAAACCGCGATAGGCCTCGGTGTCGGTGCAGATCACCGGGTAGCCGCAAGCACCGTACTCCAAGAGCCGCAGGTTGCTCTTGCAGTCGTTGAAGATATGGAACTCCAGGGGCGCCAGGGCCAAGTCCAGGTTCAGACTGGCCAGCTTGAATGGATAGTTTTGCAGGCTGGTGGCCGAGTGGAACTCGTGAACGTAGGGACGCAGAGCATCGGGGCACATGCCGAAGAAGACCCACTCGACCTCGTTGGCCAACTCGCGCACCACCTCGGCGATGATTTCCAGGTCGCCGGTATGGCTGGTGCCACCGCCCCAGCCCACCCGTGGCTTGCTGGAAGTGGCCCGGCGACTGGTCAGGGTCGCCCAGGGGTCCGGTGCGAGCATGTTGGGCACCACCCGGATATCGCTGTGCATGCTGGACAACGCGTCGGCCAGGGGTTGGGTGGTCACCACCACGCGATCGCACAGGCCGATACCTTCGCGCAGCATCTGCTCGGTATTCAGCGGCTTGTTCCGCGCATGAGTGTTTTTCTTCGGCGCACTGACAACGTAGTCGTCGAGCTCGAAGACCCGCAGGGCACTGGAGTATTTTTTCATCCGCAAAATGTCACTGGCCGCTCCGTCACTGTAACGGCACTGAAGGATGATGGCATCCGGCGACAGGCGTTCGATGTCCACCGTGGACGGCGACTCGTAGGCCACCCGGGCAATCACCCGCCCCGCCTCTTCCAGCGCCGTCAGAGGGCCTGTCACCCGGTAATGCCCGACCGCGGAGCTATTGACCGGCAAACCTAGAATCAAGGGCAAGGCCCGGCTGCAGAACGGATTCCAGTTGTTGCGCAAGGAGGGCTCCAGGCTGAAGCTGGAGTAGCCCAGGCTCAGGGCCGGGTTATAAGCCGGATCGCGAGCGATCTTCGCCATCCATTGCTTGTAGAAACGTTCCTGTTCGGCTTCGCGGGCCAACTGCCGCTCACGGTCGTCATTGACAGAAGATACCGGCCTCAGCATCAGGGTGGCGTGAGGCGTCCAAACCACCAGATAGCCGTTGCGGTCGGCCCGCAGGCACAGGTCGGTCGCGCCCAATTCGTCGGCGAAGGCTTGCTCATCCAGGCCACCCAGGCTGTCGAAAACCTCCTTGCGCACCATCAGGCAATCGCCACTGACCGCACTCCAGTTCTGCACCACCTGCAGCCGCTGCATGTAGCCGCGGGCGCCCATGGCTTCACCGACAAAGGGTGAGCTCGCAGGCCCGGCCATGCCCAACACCTGGCCAGCATGGAGAATGGAGCCATCGGCAGCCAGAATACGCGCGCCCACCACGCCCACCTCTGGACGCTGGGCCTGATTGAGCAACTCATCCAGCCAGTCGCCACTGCAGATCAGCGCCCCCGGGCTGAGCAGCAACAGGTAGTCGCCGCGAGTCTGGCTCGCCGCGCTATTGATCAGCGCAGCATGGCTAGGCCGACCAACACAAGGCAGAACCCGAAGCATCACACCGCCCAGCTGGGCCATAGCGGTCAGCCAATCAGCCATGGCCGGGTCGCGACTACCGGCATCCACCAGCACAATTTCGTAGTGGTTGTAGGCCGTCTGCTCGATCAGACTTTCAACACAGCGCTGCAGGGTCGCCAGGGAGTCGCCGCACGGCAGGATGATCGACACCAACGGCCGGCAGCCATGCAGGTAGTTAATGCGGTTCAACAGGGGCAGGTCATCGTGAACAATCCGGTGTTCCACACCTATGCGCTGCAGATGCGCCGCCACCAGCCCTTCGCAGGCCTCGATTACCTGCGGCCGGGACAGCCACTGGGCAAAGGTTAATTCGGACTCCAGCTGGATATCGGCAATGTGCTCGATGGTCCGGGGCCCCGCCGCCTCCACCATCCGCCACAGCAAATCATGGGGTGCCAGCTCGCCATGGAGCGGGTCGAATCCGCCCTCGACCATGAAGCGCTCGCGGGAAAAAGCCAGGGCACGACCGACATACGGATAGGAGCGCATCAGATCGAGGTTGAAGTCAGGCCTGAACACCGGCTCCGACGACTCCCCCTCCACCAGCGCGCCTTCATCACTGTAGGCACAGAGCATGAGCGGGGTATTGGCGATGCGCTCGGCAAGGATCAGCAGGGCCGACTCCTGCAGGCGATCTCCAGCCTGCAGCAGATAGAACCAGTCACAGCCGTCCAACTGCGGCACCAACTCATTGAGCTGCTGGACCCAGTCGTGACGCAAAGGCTGGAACAGCAGCCGCTCACGCCGCTGCTCCTCGCCCGCCGACAACACCAGCACTGCGGCAGGCGCAAACAGCTGGTCGTCAATGCTGTCCAGCGTCCGGGAAAGCGCCTCGCCATCACCCTCGAAGTCAAGGACCACCGGCACCAGTTGCACCCGCCGCGGCCAGCTGGCGATGCGCTGAGGCATCAGCCGCTGCTCCACCGCCGAGAACTTGCGCACCGACAGCCACTCTCGATAGAACTCCTCGTAACTGATGCTCTGGCCACCGACTCGACCATCGACCACGGTACTGCGATTGCCCAGCACACGGGTCACGCACAGCTCTTGCCAGTTACGTGACTGATCGGCCTCCCGAGCTATATCGACATACCGCACCCAGCCTGATGCTGGCGCCGATTCGCCACTGCGAGCGGCCAGCATCTGCATCAGCCATTCCCACTCACTACGTGCCTGCTTGAGCATTTCCGGGGTAGCGCTCAGGCGCCCCGGGTACAGGCGCTCGCAACTGAGCACCGTCACCAGTGCCGCGAGATTGCCACGGCGCATAAGGCAGATGAACAGAGCGAAATCCAGCAACGCGACAAAACCTGCGCCCTCCTGGATCAGTGCCGGCAGCAACTCCAGCACATCGGCACGACGCATCAGTGCCGAACTGAAGTTGCCAAGGAAATTGTGTGGCGTGCTCTCGAAGATCGCCAGCATGTCCTCGCCCTTGAGCACAGCATCGTTGTAGGTGAAACGGCAGTTGTCGATCCGGGGCGGCAGGATGAAATTTCCGGCATCACTGAATACCCGTAGCGCACACACCAGATTGATATCCGGGTTATCGATCAGTACCGGCGCCTGGAGGGCGATGCTGGGTGCAAACAGCCGATCGTCGTCGCACAACACCTTGATCAGCTCGCCACGCGCCTCTTCAACGCACCGCAGAACGTTCTTCTGTATCCCCAGGCGTTGCGGGTTACGCATGTAGCGCACCGGGTGCGCAGGCCCGACCAGGTCCTGGACGATACGCTGGATTTCATCGTCGGCACTGTCGTCGCACACGACGATTTCCAGCGGTTGATAGGTCTGCGCCAGGGCGCTTTCCAGGGCCTGGGCGAAAAAGCGCGAGTTGAAGGCAGGGATGACGATGCTGACGAGGGGAGCTTGGTTCACGGCGGGAAACTCTCGAGCGGCGAACCCCGGCAACGAGGCCGGGGCTGCAAAACCGCTTGTAGAAAGACGGTTGGCGGCTCGACGGTCGTGGGGGGGGGGGGGGGGGGGGGGGGGGCC
>NZ_JBYSWT010000009.1:0-95072 GCF_058781435.1 Pseudomonas sp. FW507-12TSA | reverse complement strand
CTTCTCAGGGCGCCACGGACCAGGCTCAGCCCTGGTTGAACAGGCCGAGCTGGCTGATCTTGCTGAAGGCCAGTTGCGAGGCCTGCAACATGGTCTGCTGCAGGGTCAGGCGGGTCATCACCTCGGCCGGATCGGAATCGGCGATCGCCGAGCGAGTGGTGACGTTGGCCGCCGCCAGGTTGGTGTTGATCTCGATCTGGGTATCCAGGGCCGAGCCACGGCCACCTACCGAACTGATGCCGATCGTCAGCTGGTCGGTACCACTGGCCAGGTTGGCCATGCCCGAAGCCAGGTCGGCCAGTTGCTTCTGGGTCGCTACGGTATTGCCGTCGGTCGGAGTGCTCAGGGCGCTTTTCAACTGGCTCACGGTATCCAGGATGTTCTGGGTCTCGTGGGTGTTGACCGCGACGCTGAACTGGTCGTTGGCCGCCGGGGTACCGCTCAGGTTGAAGCTCACACCTGCAGCAGTGGCCACGTTGCCCACCAGGGTGCCGGAAGATACCGGCTTGCTGTCGGCGGTCAACGGAGCGGCATACAGATCGAAATTGGTGGCACTGGTGAACTTCAGCACTGCCGAGCCACTGGGGAAGGTCGAGTTGTAGTCCGCCTGGTTGGTTACGCTAGCGCTGGATACCTGGGCGGTGCTGGGGTTGCCCGGGCTGCGCGCGACGTTGAAGGTATCCGGCTTGGAGCCCAGGCTGAAGGAGTATTGCGGCAACACCGTAGCGGCATTGTCACCGGCCTTGAGATTGACGTTCAGGCTCAAGTCGACACCACGGAAGCTCACGGTCTGGTTTGACGTATTACCGATCACACCACCTTGGCTGGCCTCGGAAGTCACGTCGTTGCCAGCGGCGTCGGTGATCTTCAGCTGGGTGCCACTGACGAACGACACGCTGTAGGGCTCACCCTTGCGGAAATCGGTGTTGTACTTGCCGGCGTTGGACATCTGCCCGTTGGACATGAACACCTTGCCGTTGTCTGGAGCCGGCGCGGTCTGGGTGGTGACCTGGGTACGACTGGTATTAGGCGCCTTCTGGAACACGTCCCAGCCGGTGCTGTTGGCGGCCATCAGCATGGTGTCGCCCACTGGCAGCATCAGGCTGCTCTGGTCGCCGTTGTAGCTGTAGGTACCGTCGGAGTTGCGGCTGAACGGCGGCACGTCATCCTTGGAACCACCGAAGATGTACTTGCCGTTTTCATCCTGGGTATTCATCAGGCTGAGCAATTGTTCTTCGATCTGCCCCAGCTCCGAAGCATTGGCCTGGCGGTCCTTGTCGGTGTAACCGGCGTTGCCGGCACCGGCGGCCAATTCCTTGGCACGAGTCAGGACATTGTTGATGCTGGTCATCACCGATTCGGTCTGGCCCAGGGAGGCCTTGATCGAAGTGGTATTGGTCTTGTACTGGTCGAGCAGCGAGGCCTGCTGGCCGAGCTGCAACAAGCGCGCCGCGCCTACCGGATCATCGGCCGCGGTATTGATCCGCACCAGGCTGCTGGCCTCTTCACTGCTCTTGATCGCATTGGAGAAGTTGCGCTGGTAGTTGGCAGCCGAAGTCTCGAAGAACTGAGAAGTGGAAATACGCATGGGCTACGGCTCCTTAAAGGCTGCTGATCAGCGTGCTGAAGATGGTTTGCGCGGCCTTGATGATCTGCGAAGACGCGGTGTAGTACTGCTGGTACTTGACCAGGTTGCCGGTCTCGTCGTCCAGGTTGACCCCCGACAGGGAATCGCGCGCGCCCTTGGCGTTAGCCAGGATCGCGCCATTGGCGGCTGCGTCGAGCTTGGTCTGGCTGGCCTTGGCGCCGACGTTCTCGATCAGCTTGCCATAGGCATCCACCAAGGTGATGCCCTTGCTCGCCGAACCGGTGTCGACGGTCTGCTTGCTCTGCAAACCAGCCAACGCCAGGCCGTTGCGGTTGTCCGAAGAGCCGGCGCCGTTGACCGAGATGTTCATGCTGTCGCCGGAGTTCGGCACGCCTGCCACATCCATCTTCACCGCGAAGGTTTTCTGCACCCCGGCGCCATCGAGGATCGGCGCGCCGCTGGCATCGACCATCTTGATGTTCAGGTTGAGGGTGTTGGTCTGCCCGGGAACGATGGTACCGCTGCCCATCTTCGTGCCCTTGGCATCGAAGTAGTCGTAGGTCTGGCTGCCGCCGGCAGGTGCATTGAACACTACCTTCACCGGGCCGGAGTTCTTCAGCGCGGTCTGCATTTCCAGCTTGGCAGCCGCGTCGTAATTGTCGATCGGCGTTACCAGCGATGGCTGCGAGCCGATGCTCAGAGAACTCTTGACCCCGGCGGCGATCTCGGCCTTGAGCGGCGCGGCGATCGCCAGGCGCTTGGCGTCGGTCATCTCGGTCTGGATCGCGCTCGCGCCATTGCGGGTCGGGGTGATCTTGAAACTATCGCCCACGGCAGCGCTGCCATTGAGCTTCAACGCGAAGCCATCGATGACCGGCGGCGGGTTGGTGGTGGTGCTGAAGGAGCCCAGGTCGGTGCCGTCGGAACGCTTGACGCTGTAGTCGGTCGGGCTGCTGAAGGTCACCGTGTAGTCACTGGTGGTCAGCTTGCCGGAATCCTTGATGGTGACATCGAAGTTGCCCGAAGCCGTATTGTTGCCGCCGCTGGCGATGCTGCGCTGGCTGGTCAGGCGAGCACTGTTGATGTCGTTGAACAGGTTGCCGCCAAACTCACCGTTCTTGTCGATGCCCTGGGCCATCTGGCTGTTCATCTGGTCGGCGACCACCAGGGCCACGCGCCCCAGTTCGTTCATCGCCGGGTCCAGCACCTCGCTGCGATAACGCAGCAGGCCGCCAATCTCGCCACCGGTGGTGAGATTGGTGATGTCCACGCTGCTACTGCCGCGGTTGATCTGCAACATGGAGCGGGTCGGGTCGTCCTTGCCCTGCACCACTTCCAGGGAATTGGCGCTGTTGCCCATCACCAGCGGCTGGCCGCTGCCCAGGTACAGGTCGACGCTGGAGCCACGCTCGGATACGTCGACCTTGATGAACTGCGAAAGCTGGCGCACGGTTTCGTTACGGGCGTCGAGCAGGTCGTTGGGCATGCCCTTGCCGTCGTTCGACAGCTCGGAGATCTTCTGGTTGAGCTGGGCCACGGTGGTGGCCAGCTTGTTCACCTGGTCGGCCATGGTCGACAGGTTGCCGTTGATGGTCTTGTTCTGCTCGTTGAGCTGGTTGGAAACCGAATTGAAGCGATTGCTCAGGGCCTGGGCATCGCTGAGCAGCAACTGCCGGGAGGCTTCATCGGTAGGCTTGGCGTTGAGGTTCTGCACCGAGGCGAAGAACTTGGTCAGGGCGCCAGTCATGCCGGTACCGGCCTCGGAGAGCAGCTTGTCGATCGGCGTGATCTGCTGCTGGTAGGCCGCCACGTCGCTGTTGCGGGAGGTCGCACTGCGCAACTGGGCATCCAGGAAGCTGTTGTACACCCGGCGCACATCGGCCAGGGTGGCCCCGGTGCCGATGAAGACGGTGCCGAACTGACTGGAGGCTTTGGTGCCCTGTACGGTCTGCTGCCGCGAATACCCGGCGGTATCGGCGTTGGCGATGTTGTTACCCGTGGTCATCAAAGACGATTGGCTGGTAGCCAGCCCGGACATCCCGATATTGAGCAAACTCATGATTCAGACCTTATAAATTCGTGGGAGCGCCTGCCGCAGCGTAGTTCTGGTAACTCTTCATCTGCTTGGCTATCTGCGAAATCTTGCTTGCGTAATCCGGGTCGGTTGCATACCCGGCTTTTTGCAACTCGCGAACAAACTGTTCTGGTTTATCGGCGACCTTCAGCACTTCTTGATAGCGATTATTGCTCTGCAGCAAAGTCACCAGATCGTGGAAGCTGTCCTGGTAGGAATCGTAGGAACGGAACGCCGCCGTTTCCTTGACCATCTGGCCGTTACGGAACTCGCTGGTGATCGCCCGCGCCTGGCCGCCCTGCCAACTGCTGCCGGCCTTGATGCCGAACAGGTTATGGCTGCTGCGGCCATCCTGCTGGCGCATGACCGACTTGCCCCAGCCGGTTTCCAGGGCCGCCTGGGCCACCAGGTAGCGTGGGTCCACACCAATACGCTTGGCCGCCTGCTCCGCCATGGGCAGCATGGTGGCCACGAATTCGTCGGACGAGCCGAAGGCGCGCTTGGCCGGCGCCAGTGGCGGCTGGGCCATGGCCCGGCCATAGACACGCATCTTGCCCTGGGCCGCGGCGTACCCCTGGTTGACCCGCCACTCACCACGCAGCACTGCATCGGCAGCCGCGCTATTGCGGGTAGGCGCGGCGTTCTGTGCGGTGACTTCCACACCTCCCGCCGAAGGCACGATGCCGGCCAGCAAGCGATCGGTGAGCTTGCTCGGCAGCGACAAGCGCCGCTGATTGAGCAAGGCCATGTCGTTGTGGGCCAGGCTGGTACGCACCGGATCGGCAGTACGCGAGGCCCACAACGGCCGCTGGCCATTGAGCCGGCTCAAAGGACCATCCTGGGCCGCGGTACCGGCCGCGATCGGCGTCGGCGTCGCGACTGGCGCAGCTACCGGCGGCGCCGAGGTCAGCCCGGTAGGCGCCGCCCTTGGCTTGTTCTGCATCATCTGGCGCACCAGCACGTTGGCCAGGCCGATACCACCACCCTCGCGGGACAGGGACACCGCCAGTTGCTGGTCGTACATGTCCTGGTACTGCTTGGTGGTCGGGGTATTGAGCGGGTTGTCCTGGGCCAGCACGTCGGTGGCCTTGCGCATGGACTTGAGCATTTCGTTGAGGAACAGCGACTCGAACTCCTGCGCCACCTTGCGCACGTTGGCTTCGCTGTTGGTGTCGCCGACCTTCAGCTGTTGCAGGCGATTGAGGTCCGAATAGGCCCCGGAATCCCCGCTGGCGACCAGACCGCTCTTATGTATATCCATGGCCACCCCTCAAATCACGATCAGGTCGGCCTGCAAGGCGCCGGCCTGTTTCAGGGCTTCGAGAATCGCCATCAGGTCGCCTGGCGCCGCTCCCACCTGGTTCACCGCCCGCACGATTTCGTCGAGGGTGGTGCCCGGGCCGAACTTGAACATCGGCTTGGCTTCCTGCTGGGCATTGACCCGCGAGCGAGGCACCACGGCGGTCTGTCCATTGGACAGGGGGCCGGGCTGGCTGACGATCGGATCCTCGGTGATGGTCACCGTCAGGCTGCCGTGGGTCACCGCCGCCGGCGAGACCTTGACGTTCTGGCCGATCACGATGGTGCCGGTGCGGGAGTTGATGATGACCTTGGCCACTGCCTGGCCCGGATCGATCTCCAGGTTCTCCAGGATCGACAGGTAGTCCACCCGCTGGCTCGGGTCCAGCGGCGCGGTGACGCGGATCGAACCGCCATCGATGGCCTGGGCCACGCCCGGGCCGAGCATGTCGTTGATCTTGTCGACGATGCGCTTGGCCGTAGTGAAGTCCGAACGATTGAGGTTCAGGGTCAGGCTGTTGCCCTGGTTGAAGCCACTGGGCACCGCGCGCTCCACCGAGGCCCCGCCCGGGATTCGCCCCGCCGACGGAACGTTGACGGTGATCTTCGAACCATCCCGGCCCTCGGCGTCGAAACCACCTACCACCAGGTTGCCCTGGGCGATGGCGTAGACGTTGCCGTCGATACCCTTGAGGGGGGTCAACAGCAAGGTGCCGCCACGCAGGCTCTTGGAGTTGCCGATGGACGAAACCGTGACATCCACCTGCTGGCCCGGCTTGGCGAACGCCGGCAGGTCGGCGCTGATCGATACCGCGGCGACGTTCTTGAGCTGTACGTTGCCCGACCCAGGCGGAACCTTGATGCCGAACTGCGACAGCATGTTGTTGAAGGTCTGCAGGGTGAAGGGCGTCTGGGTGGTCTGGTCACCCGTGCCGTTGAGCCCCACCACCAGGCCATAGCCGATCAGCTGGTTGGAACGCACGCCGGAAATACTGGCGATGTCCTTGAGCCGCTCGGCCTGGACGCCGAGGGACACGGACAGCAACAAGGCGGCCGCCATCAGGTGCTTGAAATTCAACATAGTGCGCCTAGAAAGGGAACAGCGGGCTGAGGAAGAAACGATCGAACCAGCCAGGCTGGTTGGCGTCGGCGAACGACCCGGTACCCGAATAGGTGATGCGCGCATCCGCCACCCGGGTCGAGGATACGGTGTTGTCCGTAGCGATATCGTCCGCACGAATCAGGCCGGCGATACGCACCAGCTCGTCACCGGTATTGAGGGTCATCCACTTCTCGCCACGCACGGCGAGGATACCGTTGGGCAATACGTCGGCTACGGTGACGGTGATCGAACCGGTCAGGCTGTTGCTTTGCGCCGCCTTGCTATCGCCCTTGGTGGAGCGATCACCCTTGTAGCCGGCATTCAAGCTCAGGTCGCCATCGCCGAACGGGTTGTTGGTGTTGGGCACAGCACCGAACAGCGACGTCAGGCCGATGCTGTTGCTGCTGTTCTTGCTCGACGCCGAGTTGGCGCCTTTGCTGGCCGCGGTCCGCTCGTTCAGGGTGATGGTGATGATGTCGCCGACCCGGAACGCCTTGCGATCGGTATACAGGCTCTGCTCGAACCCGGCCTGGTAGATCGAGCCGTTGTTGGAAGCCGAAGGCAGCGGCGTGCGCGGCAACACTGGCGCGTAGTAAGGGTCATTGGGCTTGGGTGGCGGGGCGACACAGCCCGCGAACACGGCACTCCCACTCAGCGCTAACACACAGATAAACCGATTCATGACCCTTCCTCACGATGTTACCGGCACGTCATCGACTCATGACGGCCTCAAGACTTGATTACAGCTTCTGCGTTACGAACGACAGCATCTGGTCGGCGGTGGAGATCACCTTGGAGTTCATCTCGTAGGCCCGCTGGGTGGTAATCATGTTGACCATCTCTTCCACGGTACTGACGTTGGACGCTTCCAGGGTGTTCTGCAGCGTGGTGCCAAAACCGTTCAGGCCCGGGGTACCGACCTGCGGCGCACCACTGGCGGCGGTCTCCAGGAACAGGTTGTTGCCCAGCGCTTGCAGGCCGGCCGGGTTGATGAAGTCGGCGGTCTGCAGGTTGCCGATCACCTGGGACGCCGGGTTGCCGGCCACGGTGATGGAGACGGTGCCGTCGTTGCCCACGGTGAAGGTCTGCGCGTTGTCGGGCACGACGATTGCCGGCTCCAGGGCGAAACCATTGGCGGTGACGACCTGGCCATTGGAGTCGAGGTGGAAGGTGCCGTCGCGGGTATAGGAGGTGGTGCCATCGGGCTGCAGGATCTGGAAGAAGCCACGACCGTTGATCGCCAGGTCCAGCGGCTGCTGGGTGGTCTGCAAGCTGCCGGCACTGAAGTTCTTCTGGGTGCCGACGATGCGCACGCCAGTACCGACCTGCAGGCCGGAAGGCAGTTCGCTGTCCTGGGTCGACTGGGCACCCGGCTGGCGCTTGATCTGGTACAGCAGGTCCTGGAACTCGGCACGGTCACGCTTGAAACCCGTGGTCGAGACGTTCGCCAGGTTGTTGGAAATAACACTCAGGTTGGTGTCCTGGGCGGACAGACCGGTTTTGGCAACCCATAGAGCCGGAAGCATTCGATTCTCCTCACGCGCCTGTTTTACGGCGCTAGGTACTGGTAATTAGCTGATCTGCAAGACCCGAGCCATGGCCTGGTCGTCTTCTTTGGCGCTGTTCATCATCTTGACGTGCAGCTCGAACTGCCGGGACAGGGCCAGCACCGCGGTCATTTCTTCCACGGCATTGACGTTGCTCGACTCGAGGAACCCCGAGACCAGCTGCACATTGGCATCGACCGGAGCAGGCTGGCCGTCCTTGGTCTTGATCGAACCATCCAGGCCCTTGACCATATTGCGGGTATCGGGATTGACCAGCTTGATGCGGTCGACCTCGGCCAGCACCCGCGGACCTTCGCCCATGGCACGAATGGTGATGGTGCCGTCCTGGCCGACTTCGATCTTCTGCTCGGGCGGCACGGCGATGGGACCTCCATTGCCCATTACCGGCATACCGTTGCCGGCCCGCAGCACGCCCAGGGCATCGACGTTCAAGCTGCCGGTGCGCACATAGCTTTCGCTGCCATCGGGGCTTTGCACGGCGATCCAACCCTTGCCGCTGACGGCCACATCCAGGTCACGCCCGGTCTCGACCATCGAGCCCGGCGTGAAGTCCGTAGCAGGACGTTCGCTCATGGCGAAGGCCCGTGCCGGAAAACTGTCACCGAATACCGGCATCGCGCGCGCCTGCTCCAGGTCACGCTGAAAACCGTTGGTGGAGATGTTCGCCAAATTGTTGGCATGGGCCTTTTGCGCCAGCGCGTTCTGGCTGGCGCCGGTCATCGCCACATAAAGGTACTTGTCCACTGTCGTTCCTCATCTGCCGGACGTTTGCCGCCCGCCGCTGTACTGGGCATGGCCCAAGCAATTTCTGCACCAACTTTTGTTTCTAGCGGCGCACTCCATGCTGGCCGGGACTCTGGCGCAAATCGGGTGGTCATGGAAGGAAACCCCAGAGACGAAAAAACGGCGGACTTATGCCGCTACCGGCAAGTCCGGGTCGTACCTCGGACAATTCCATGGCCGCGGGATTTTGAGAACGGATCTTGCTAGAGATAGCGTCCGGCCATCGCGACTTCAGTTTAGGCAGGGATAGCCGACACTCTAGCCAGTGACCGCCAAGGAGAACCGCTTTGAACCTGCACCTCAATCAGCTGAGCAAGACAGCTGACTTCAAGCAAGCCATCTATTCAGGAGACATCTTCCTGGATACCCAACTGGCTACCGCCAAGGAACTATGCGAATTCGCCAAGGAAAACATCACCGCGGCCTTCGACGGCGAGAAGAACCACCAAGCCCTGCATACCATGATGCCGGTGGAAGAGTTCGTCACCCGGGTCACCCGCCTCAAGGGCCAGTTCACCAATAGCCAGCGCGTCAAGGAATTGATCCTCGGCTTCATCCACGAAGTCGGCATCGATCCGCACGAATACATCTTCGACGTGCCACGCCTGCGTGTGGTGCCCAACTACGACTACTTGCACGCCGGCGTCAGCTACGCCTACAAACCCCATCGTGACAGCTGGTATGGCAGCGTCGACTGCCAGATCAACACCTGGATGCCGGTCTACAGCATCACTCCGGACCAGACCATGATGATCAATCCGAGCTATTTCGATAAGCCGATCCCCAACACGTCAAAGGACTGGAGCCTCAAGGACTGGATCAGCAACCAGCGCCACAAGGCCAAGGACAACCTGACCGAGGAGGTACGAGTGCACCCGGTGCCCCTGGGTGAAATCGACGCCTCATCGGAGATCCGCATCGCCGGCAACTGCGGCGAGATGCTGGTCTTCTCCGGCTCGCACCTGCACGGTACCGTCGCCAACCGCACCGACCGCACGCGCTTCAGCGTGGATTTCCGCCTGATGCACCTGGACGACCTGAAACACAATCGCGGAGCCCCCAACGTCGACAGCGCCTGCCCAGACGTTGGCTCCGGCTTCAAAGACTATTTCCACGCCCACGACTTCTCGAATTTCCAAGGATTGCACCCATGACCAAACGTCGCCTCACCCCCGCCGAAGCCGAATACAACGCCACCCGCGCCGGGGTTCTCAAACGGGTCGACGCCGAGTACGTCGCCGACGCGCCGTTCGTGTTCGCCAACCGCATCAACGTCACTGCGGCGCTGTCGCGCATGGAGCTGTTCAAGAAAGTCATGGACGTCCCCGGCGCGATCATCGAGTGCGGCGTGTACAAGGGCAACTCGCTGATGCTCTACATGCACCTGTCGATGATCCTCGAGCCCTATGCAATCAACCGCTCCATCGTCGGTTTCGACACTTTCGAAGGCTTCACCAGCATCAACAAGGATGAAGACCCGGCCGACATCAACGAGACCATGTTCTCGGACACCGACCAGTCGCTGATCCAGGACATGATCGACGCCAACGACCTGCTGCGCCCGGTCAACCGCATTCCTCGCTGCGAGCTGGTCAAGGGCGACATCTGCAAGACCGCGCCGGAGTTCGTCAAGTCGCGTCCAGACCTGGTGGTGGCCATGCTGATCCTCGACACCGACCTGTACGAGCCGACCAAGGTAGCTTTGGAAACTTTCCTGCCCTACATGCCCAAGGGCGCCATCGTGGTGCTCGACGAAGTCGCCTATCGCAACTTCCCGGGCGAGACCAAGGCCCTGCGTGAAGTGTTCGACATGAACAAGATCGAACTCAAGCGCCTGCCGTTCGACTCCTGCGTCGGCTACTTCCACATCTAAAGCCCGACCTGCCCCATGAAAAAGCCCCGCACTGGCACCAGTGCGGGGCTTTTTCATTCCTGGGACTCCTTGCCGACCTCGTACTGGCGCAGCTTGTTGGCGATGGTGGTATGGGACACCCCCAGGCGCTTGCCCAACTGCCGGCTGCTGGGAAATTCGGCGTAGAGACTTTCGAGCACGGCTTTCTCGAAGCGCCCGACGATCTGCTCCAGCCCGCCGTCCAGGGAGAACTCGCCAAGAGGCTGGCGCGCGCCATAGTCCGGCAAGCGGATGTGCTCGGCCTTGACCATGCCGCCGTCGCACAACGACACCGCCTGGAACAGTACGTTTTCCAACTGCCGGACGTTGCCCGGCCAATGGTAGTGGCTGAGCCGCTCCATGGCCGCCGGCGCCAGTTGCGGCAAGGGACAGCCGATCTGCCGGCTGGCCTGGTCGAGAAAGTGCTCCACCAGGGGCCCGAGGCCATCCAGGCACTCGCGCAGCGGCGGAATGTGCAAGGACAGCACATTGAGCCGGTGGTAGAGATCCTGGCGGAACTCACCACGGGCACAAAGCTCGGAAAGATCCAGCTGGGTGGCGCAGATCACCCGCACATCCAGGTACACCTCTTCGTCGCTGCCGACCCGGCGGAAACAGCCGTCCTGCAAAAAGCGCAGCAACTTGACCTGCAACCGCGGACTCATTTCCCCCACGCCATCGAGGAACAGGGTACCGCCCGCCGTCAACTCCAGCAGGCCCAGCTTGCCTTCCGCCCGCGCGCCTTCGAACGCCCCGGGGCCGTAACCGAACAGTTCGGTTTCGGCCATGGATTCAGGCAGCCCGGCGCAGTTCAGCGCCATCAACGGCGACTGGCCGCGCGGGCTGGCCAGGTGGCAGGCGCGGGCCAGCAGCTCCTTGCCGGTACCGGTTTCCCCTTCGATCAGCAGGGGCGCGTCCAGGGGCGCCATGCGCCGCGCCTCACGCACCACCGCGGCCATTACCTTGGAGCTCTGGAAGATACTGTCGAAGCCGCGCAGCTCCTGCTTGCGCACGTTGTAGATACGCTCGCCGACCCGGTCCGCGCGGTGCAGAGCCAGCACCGCGCCGGCCATGGCCTCGCTGTCGTCATGCTCGGACTGCAAGGGTGCGATATCCGCCAGGAATACGTCGCCCTTGACCTTGACCCGCAAACCGTTGATCCGCGACTTGTTGGCCCGCACCAGCTCCGGCAGGTCGAAATCCTCGGCATAGCGCGACAACGGGATGCCCGGCACCTCGTCCACCCGCACCCCCAGCAACTGGGCGGCGGCGCGGTTGGCAGCGACGATGGAACCGCCCATGTCGATGGACAGCACGGGAAAATCCAGGGCCCCCAGCAGCGCATTGAGCTCCATGTGCCGGCGCTCGCTGGGCATCAGCCCGACACGCTTGACCCCGAACACCCCGGCGATGGATTCGAACTTGGGCCGCAGGGCCTGGAACTGCAGGTTGATCAGGTTCGGGCAGTGCAGGTAGATGGCGTTACCATGCTCGCCGCCCACTTCGCCCCGAGCAACGTTGATGCCGTACTCCACCAGCAGATTGAGGATGTCCCGCAGGATGCCGATGCGGTTCTGGCAGTGAACTTTGATGCGCATGGAATAAAGGCCCGAAAGGAAATATGGAGGGCATAAACGCCGACGAGCGACGCTTTTGGCGCCATGGCCAGCAAAATTTCTGCTGGATGCCGCAGATAATCGTCAAGATTATGTGACAGCTTCCCCTATTTTCAAATGGTTCATCCCCAACAGTGCAGGGCCTTGGCCATATTCGTAAAGATAACTTTACGACAAAGCCATTCAAAGGCGCTCCTTCAACCACCGCCACCTGCTGCAAAGCGTCGCACCCTGGCGTATCACTGGGGTCATTCATAACAAGAACGCATCCCCTGGCAGGAGAGCAGCATGAAGCAGACGCAGTACGTGGCCCGCGAGCCCGACGCGCAAGGTTTTATCGACTATCCACCCGAAGAACACGCGGTGTGGAACACCCTGATCACTCGCCAGTTGAAAGTGATCGAGGGCCGTGCGTGCCAGGAATACCTGGACGGCATCGAGAAGCTGGGGCTGCCCCACGATCGCATTCCGCAGCTCGGCGAAATCAACAAGGTCCTGGGCGAAACCACCGGCTGGCAAGTGGCCCGGGTCCCGGCGCTGATTCCTTTCCAGACCTTTTTCGAACTGCTGGCCAGCAAGCGCTTCCCAGTCGCGACGTTCATCCGTACCCGCGAAGAACTGGACTACCTGCAGGAACCGGACATCTTCCACGAGATCTTCGGCCACTGCCCGCTGCTGACCAACCCCTGGTTCGCCGAATTCACCCACACCTATGGCAAGCTCGGCCTGCAAGCCACCAAGGAAGAACGGGTATACCTGGCCCGCCTGTACTGGATGACCATCGAGTTCGGCCTGGTGGAGACCCCAGCCGGCCGGCGCATCTATGGCGGCGGCATCCTGTCTTCGCCCAAGGAGACCGTCTACAGCCTGTCCGGGGAACCGGAGCACCAGGCCTTCGACCCGCTGGAGGCCATGCGCACGCCGTATCGCATCGACATCCTGCAGCCGATCTACTTCGTCCTGCCGGAGCTCAAGCGCCTGTTCGACCTGGCCCATGAAGACATCATGGCCCTGGTCCACCAGGGCATGCAGCTGGGCCTGCACGCACCCAAGTTTCCGCCAAAACCCAAGGCGGCCTGAGCGGCCCGCCCTCGCGAGCCGCTGCGAAAGATAGTAACGTCCACGGGCTGCGCGAAATCTCACGAGCGCAGGCAATCCCGCCTGGGACAGGTGGCAAATGGCGGTCCGGCCAGTTCGGACCGACACTTTTCGCCGACACCCGGAAGAGATTGCCCAGCGCAGCAGTTTTCCCCAGCCCGCCCCAACAAGAATCGATTTCGGGAACACACCATGACCGCTCTGAACCAAGCCCACTGCGAAGCCTGCCGCGCCGATGCCCCTCAGGTCAGCGACGAAGAACTGCCGGTGCTGATCAAGCAGATCCCTGACTGGAACATCGAAGTTCGCGACGGCGTGATGCAGCTGGAAAAAGTCTTCCTGTTCAAGAACTTCAAGTTCGCCCTGGCCTTCACCAACGCCATGGGCGAGATCTCCGAGGCCGAAGGCCACCACCCGGGGCTGCTGACCGAATGGGGCAAGGTGACCGTGACCTGGTGGAGCCACTCCATCAAGGGCCTGCACCGCAACGACTTCATCATGGCCGCCCGCACCGACGAAGTGGCCAAGACCGCAGAAGGACGCAAGTAATGCATTTCGACGCAATCGGTCGTGTGCCTGGCGACCCGATTCTCGGCCTGATGGGGGCCTACGCCAGCGACCCCAACCCGCGCAAGTTCGACCTGGGCGTGGGGGTCTACAAGGATTCCCAGGGCCTGACGCCGATCCCGCGTTCGGTGAAACTGGCCGAACAGCGCCTGGTGGAGAGCCAGGACACCAAGATCTACATCGGCGGCCACGGCGACGCGGCCTTCGGCAAGGTGATCAATGAACTGGTGCTGGGCAGCGCTTCGCCGCTCATCGTCCAGCAACGCGCCGGGGCTACCCAGACCCCAGGCGGTACCGGCGCCCTGCGCCTGAGCGCCGACTTCATCGCCCACTGCCTGCCGGGCCGTGGCGTGTGGCTGAGCGATCCGACCTGGCCGATCCACGAGACCATCTTCGCCGCGGCCGGGGTCAAGGTCAGCCACTACCCCTACGTGGGCAGTGACAACCGCCTGGACGTGGAGGCCATGCTGGCGACCCTGAACCAGGTGCCGGAAGGCGACGTGGTGCTGTTGCACGCCTGCTGCCACAACCCCACCGGCTTCGACCTGAGCCAGGCCGACTGGCAACGGGTGCTGGAGGTTGTGCGCAGCCGCAAGCTGCTGCCGCTGATCGACTTCGCCTACCAGGGCTTCGGCGATGGCCTGGAGCAGGACGCCTGGGCCGTCCGGCTGTTCGCCGCCGAGCTGCCGGAAGTGCTGATCACCAGCTCCTGCTCGAAGAACTTCGGCCTGTATCGCGACCGCACCGGCGCCCTGATCGTCTGCACCCAGGATGCCGAGAAGCTGCTGGATGTGCGCAGCCAACTGGCGCACATCGCCCGCAACCTGTGGTCCACGCCGCCGGATCACGGGGCCGCCGTGGTAGCGACCATTCTCGGCGATGCGCAGCTCAAGAGCCTCTGGAGCGATGAAGTGGAAGCCATGCGCCTGCGCATCGCGCAACTGCGTGCCGGCCTGGTGCAAGCCCTGCAACCCTATGGCCTGGCCGAGCGCTTCGCCCATATCGGCGTGCAACGCGGGATGTTCTCCTATACCGGCCTGAGCCCCGCACAGGTCCAGGAACTGCGTGAACACCACAGCGTGTACATGGTCAGTTCGGGCCGCGCCAACGTGGCCGGGATCGACGCCAGTCGCCTGGATCAGCTGGCCGAAGCCATCGCCCGAGTCGTCTAGCCAAGGGCTTGCCGGCGAGGATGGCCCTGGCGCCTCCTCGCCGGCGATCGGCTCTCGATGAACATCCTTTCATCCTGAAAAATGCGATAAAAATCTTTTTGTCATTTCCAGTGCTGTATCCTGCCCAGGCTTTTTAAAAGCGCGGAGCTACCCAGCGATTTAAAAAACAGACTTTGCGAGGAGCAACGATATGCACGAGATCCCGAATCTCCCCTTCCCGAGCCTGCACGAAACTGAGCAGACAACCCCGCCGCAAACCAGTGCCGAACAGCCTGCTGCGAAAGAAGCCGCCGACAGCCGCAAGGCCGACAGCGAAGACTGAAGAAGCTGTAGCCAGACAGTGTGGAAAGCGCTACTCAAGCGCTTTCCACACCGCCTGAACCCTCTCCCGAGCCCTCGATGACCGATACCTTCGACGAAACCCAGGCCAACGCACTGATTGGCACCACGCAGCAGATGATCGAGGTATGGAACCGCCTCACCCCGGAAAAACAAGCCGCCCTGCTGGCTCGTTTCGGTACCCGGGAAAACGCCCTCGCCGCCCTGGTCACCACCCGCCTGCTGGGCAGCCAGGACACCTGAGCTTGTACCCGAGCCCATGGGGCACATCGATTTCTTCCCCTGCACCCGCCCTTGCACCGGTATCATGAGCAGCCTATCTATCTAGCTGCAGTAGCGGACCCCTTCCCATGCCAGATACCCAGCGCCCCTTGGCGGTCACGCTGCAAGTCGTTTCCATCGTCCTGTTCACCTTCATCGGCTACCTGAATATCGGCATCCCCCTGGCGGTGCTTCCCGGCTACGTCCATAGCGACCTGGGCTTCGGCGCGGTGATCGCCGGCCTGGTGATCAGCGTGCAATACCTGGCCACCCTCCTCAGCCGCCCCTACGCGGGGCGCATCATCGACAACCAGGGCAGCAAGCGCGCGGTGATGTACGGCCTCGTGGGCTGCGGCCTGAGCGGCGTGTTCATGCTGGCTTCGGCCTGGCTGCAAGCATGGCCGGTCCTGAGCCTGGCGAGCCTGCTGCTGGGGCGCCTGGTACTGGGCAGCGCGGAAAGCCTGGTGGGTTCGGGCTCCATCGGCTGGGGCATCGGCCGGGTCGGCGCGCAGAATACCGCCAAGGTGATTTCCTGGAATGGCATCGCCAGCTACGGCGCACTGGCCATCGGCGCGCCCCTGGGCGTGATGCTGGTCGACCGCCTGGGGCTGTGGAGCATGGGCGTGAGCATTATTCTGCTGGCCGTGCTGGGCCTGCTGCTGGCCTGGCCCAAGGTCGCCGCGCCCATCGTCGCCGGCGAACGCCTGCCGTTCATCCACGTGCTGGGCAAGGTGTTCCCCCACGGCTGCGGGCTGGCCCTGGGCTCCATCGGCTTTGGCACCATCGCCACCTTCATCACCCTCTACTACGCCACCCGGGACTGGTCCAACGCAGTGCTGGCCCTGAGCCTGTTCGGCGCCAGCTTCATCGGTGCGCGGCTGCTGTTCGGCAACCTGATCAACCGTCTCGGCGGCTTTCGCGTGGCGATCGCCTGCCTGTCGGTGGAGACCCTGGGACTGTTGCTGCTGTGGCTGGCCAGCGACGCCCACTGGGCCCTGGCCGGCGCGGCGCTGAGCGGCTTCGGGTTCTCCCTGGTATTCCCGGCCCTGGGCGTCGAGGCGGTGAACCTGGTGCCCGCCTCCAGCCGAGGCGCAGCGGTCGGTGCCTATTCACTGTTCGTCGACCTGTCGCTGGGCATCACCGGGCCGCTGGCCGGGGCGATCGCTGCCAGCACAGGCTTTGCCTCGATCTTCCTGTTCGCCGCCCTGGCCTCTTGCAGCGGGCTGTTGCTGAGCCTGTACCTGTATCGCCAGGCACCACGACAGCGCCAGGACCGTAGCGCGACCTAGAAATCCACCTTGCCGCGCCCAGCCTTGATGTTGCCCCGCTTGGCCTTGCCTTCCAGGCGACGCTTCTGCGAACCCAGGGTCGGCTTGGTCGGGCGGCGCTTCTTCTGCACCTTGATGGCGCCCTGGATCAACTCCACCAGGCGCAACAGCGCATCGGCGCGGTTCTGCTCCTGGGTGCGGTATTGCTGGGCCTTGAGAATCACCACCCCGTCGCTGGTGATCCGGCTGTCACTCAGCGCCAACAGGCGCTCCTTGTAGAAGGGCGGCAGGGATGAGGCGGGAATGTCGAAGCGCAGGTGCACGGCGCTGGACACCTTGTTGACGTTCTGCCCACCGGCGCCCTGGGCGCGAATGGCAGTCAGCTCGATCTCGGCATCGGGCAGATGCACGTTGTTGGAAATCACCACCATGGAACAGGAATCCTTTTTAGCGGCCCACAGGATACGCCCATTCCCCCGCCATTGCGCCGGAGCCAGAAATGACAAACCCGGCCGAGGCCGGGTCTGTCGAGGCAGCGAGGGCACTTATTTCAGCGCGGAACCGGCGGCCTGCAGCGGCTGCTGGGCAGCACGCTTGTTCTTGATGCTATAGCAGACCCACATGAAGACCAGCCACACCGGAATCGCGTACACCGAAACCTGGATGCCGGGGATCATCAGCATGATGCCCAGGATGAATACCACGAACGCCAGGCAGATGTAGTTGCCATAGGGATACCACAGGGCCTTGAACAGCGAGGTCTGGCCTGTGCGGTCCATGTGCTGGCGGAATTTGAAGTGCGAGTAGCTGATCATCGCCCAGTTGATCACCAGGGTCGCCACCACCAGTGACATCAGCAGCTCCAGGGCATGCTGCGGGATCAGGTAGTTGAGCACCACCGCGACGAAGGTCACCACCGCCGAGGCGAGGATCGAACGCACCGGCACGCCGCGCTTGTCGATCTTGGCCAGGCCCCGCGGGGCATCGCCCTGCTCGGCCATGCCCAGCAGCATGCGGCTGTTGCAATAGGTGCCGCTGTTGTACACCGACAGCGCCGCGGTCAGGACCACGAAGTTGAGGATGTGCGCCGCGGTGTTGCTGCCCAGCATCGAGAACACCTGGACGAACGGGCTGCCGCTATAGGCATCGCCGGAAGCATTGAGGGTAGTCAGCAGGGAATCCCAGGGAGTCAGCGACAGCAGCACCACCAGGGCACCGATGTAGAAGATCAGGATGCGGTAGATCACCTGGTTGATCGCCTTGGGGATCACGGTCTTCGGCTTGTCGGCCTCGGCCGCGGTGAAACCGAGCATCTCCAGGCCACCGAAGGAAAACATGATGATCGCCATGGCCATCACCAGGCCGCTGACACCATTGGGGAAGAAGCCGCCATGGGACCACAGGTTGCTCACCGACGCCTGCGGGCCGCCATGGCCGCTGACCAACAGGTAGCTGCCCAGGGCGATCATGCCGACGATCGCCGCTACCTTGATGATGGCGAACCAGAACTCGGCCTCGCCGAAGACCTTGACGTTGGCCAGGTTGATGGCGTTGATCAGGACGAAGAACGCGGCTGCCGAGGCCCAGGTCGGGACATCCGGCCACCAGTAGTGGATGTACTTGCCGACCGCGGTCAGCTCCGACATGCCCACCAGGATATAGAGGATCCAGCAGTTCCAGCCGGAGAGGAAACCGGCGAAGCCGCCCCAGTACTTGTGGGCGAAGTGGCTGAAGGAACCGGCTACCGGCTCCTCGACGATCATCTCGCCCAGTTGGCGCATGATCATGAAGGCGATGAAGCCGCAAATGGCGTAGCCGAGGATCATCGCCGGCCCGGCGGACTTGAGCACCCCGGCCGACCCCAGGAACAAGCCGGTACCGATTGCGCCACCCAGGGCGATCAATTGGATATGGCGATTTTTCAGGCCGCGTTTCAGCTCGCCTGACTGCGAGTTTTGTCCACTCATGAAAACTTTCTCACGCAAGGTTTGATGATATTTGCAGACGTTGCCGCCCGGTGAAGGCTTAAGCGGCGCGGATCAAACCCCAGCGCAGGCACCAGAAGTTCAGCGTTTCTTTAACGGTCATGCGTCACCTGTTTGTTTTTATCTGTGACGAAATCGAACCCATCACGCTCGTGACGCGACGGAATGAACAAGGTGGATAACCTTGAGTTATTGGTTCTGTGCAGGTGTTTCCAAGGCTATGCAGGCAGGCTGGAAACCGCTGTCCAGACGCAAAATGCGCGGGTACGCAGTGGGGCCACAGTTAAAACGCCGGGCATTGTACACCCCTGACCCCCTGCCGCCAGACATCGCTATATCAGCGTGCCGGTAACCGGGATCTTGCGTGGCCTGCTCGATGCTCGGCATCGGCGGCGAAAAATGAGACGGACCGAGTGGGGTCGTCGATGGAAAAGCGACGGTCGACGCTCTTCGAAGGGGATCGATGGAAGTCGGTTACGGCGTTCATTGCGCCTCCTTCTTGTTATGCACCTGTACGCAGGCAGGTGTACATCTCACCTGCCCGAGGGGCCTGGAACAAGCGGGCCAGAGCCCTTGGCGGACCATGACGGGCGGCCCTGCGGAAGATTTTCCTTACAGGCTCAGAGCGATCTCCTATCCACGGGGCAAAGCGCCGCATTTCGTAAACAATCCTTTACAAGCCGTAACGTAGATTTGCCATTCCGCTACCAGGCCTGGACCGACTGCAAATTGACGCTAGTGCGCCCGAGCCGAGAGAAGTTGCCTAGGATTCTGTTTTCCGGGGTGAATTTTTCCAGGCGAAATAGAAAATAAAGTTCATCAGAAAATAATCTAATTATTTTTTTGCACTTCAAAACACCCTGGTCTAGGTTTCCAGCCACTTGCCGGCTCAGTCACCCGGCAAGCACGAGGAACGAATGGGCGGCTTCGGCAACCATCCCGTTCACTGCTGTCGATCCGTTCCACCATGGACTGCCAAGCGCAATGTCATTCAGGAGAAGCACCATGCAAGCACTGGAACAAGAGCTGGAAACCGAACTGCAACTGGACGACTGGTTCGAAGCTGCAACCCACGATGCGGCCGTGGAAATGATGCAAGCCGATGCCGTGGTGCCGTTCGGCACCGCCATGTGGCCGATGTAAGGCGTCCGCGGACCGGAGCAGGCCCTGCCTGCTCCGGTCATCTTTGTCCTACAGGGAGGTTTTATGGACCAGACTCGCGCCATCCGTCATTTCCTGTACTACCTGGAACGGCACCCGGCCCTCAACGGCCTGGCAACCGCCAAGGTACTGATCGGCCATACCGCCGAGTACCAGGCCATGACCCTGGCCATCATCGAACAAGCCCGCCAGGCCACGCCGCTGACCATCAGTGCCCTGCGCCTGGACCTGGAGCCGGCCGAGAACCTCGTCCGGGCCATCACCGAATGTGACCTGTACATTTTTTTCTACGACTCCTCGACCCTGCCCCAGCCGCGTCCCGACGGTCCGGAGTTCCTCCGTCCGCTCCATGGACTGATGGCCGAGCACTGGAAGAAATCCTTGCTGTTCAAGGACTACGGCGAGTACTTCTACGACACCTTCAGCGTCGAACCCCAGCGAATCGCCGACCTCAACGCCACCCTGATCCGCCGCCTGTCCCAGGCCAGCATCCTGAGCTTCAGCGACCCCCTGGGGTCGTACTTCGAGGCGCCACTTCAGACGGTGAAGAAGTGGACGGATATCAATGGCGTGGGCAACTACGACCTGGCGCCGGGCGAGATCGCCACCCACAGCGACGAGATCAATGGCCATGTGAAGTTCCTCGGCACCTTCCTCAGCACCATCCCCTTCGCCCGTAAATACGGGATCCTGCAGGTGCCGCTGGAGCTGTGGATCGAGAACTCGAGCATCCGCGAGGTGGCGAGCCAGGTGCCCGGCCTGGTCAACGACTTCAACAAGTACCTGGATGCCAACCCGTCGAACCGGCGCATCGAGGAACTGGGTATCGGCACCAACGAAGGCATCAAGTCGCTGTATGGGCGCAACTCCGGCTTCGAAGAACGCCATTGCGGGCTGCACCTGGGCCTGGGCGGTGGCGCCAAGGGTAGCCACCACCTGGACCTGATCTTCAGCTCCGGGGTACTGGCAGCGGACCGCAAGCCGGTATTCAACGGTCAGTTCGCCTTCTAGCTCGGCAAAACCGGCCAGGATTGCAGGCAAAAAAACGCCAACCCTAAGGTTGGCGTTGTTTCATTCCGGGATGGGCTTATTCCGGCTTGCGTCGACCGAAACCCGGACGCTGGCCGCCACCGGCCGGAGCACCACGGCGCTTGCCCGAGGGTGCATCCTGGTCCAGGCCCGGGCTTGGGCGCTTGGACTTCGGCGCAGGACGCTTGGTATCCGCCGGGCGTTCGGCCACCGGAGTTCCACGGCCGGCTGCCGGGCGCGGGGCCCGTGGAGCGCGCTCGCCATCCTGGCGGCCAGCCGGCTTGCGGCCAGGGCGTTCGGCTTCCAGTTGCGGCTCGCGCGGGGCACGCGGGGCGACCGGGGCACCATTGGCCGGACGCAGGGTACGCACACGCTCGCCCTTGGCCATCGGCCGCGAGGATTTGCGCTGCATGCGCTCCAGCCGGTCCTTGGACTTGGCATTGAGCTGCGGCATGGCTACCGGCGTCAGGCCGACTTCGGCGCTGAGCACATCGACTTCGTACTGGCTCATTTCGCGCCAGCGGCCCATGGGCAGGTCGGAGTTGAGGAACACCGGGCCGAAACGCACGCGCTTCAGGCGGCTGACCACCAGGCCCTGGGATTCCCACAGGCGGCGCACTTCACGGTTGCGACCTTCCATCACCACGCAGTGGTACCAGTGGTTGAAGCCTTCGCCGCCGGGAGCTTGCTGGATATCGGTGAACTTGGCCGGACCGTCTTCGAGCATGACGCCCGCCTTGAGGCGCTCGATCATCTCGTCATCCACCTCGCCACGCACCCGTACCGCATATTCACGGTCCATCTCGAAAGAGGGGTGCATCAGGCGGTTGGCCAGTTCGCCGTCGGTGGTGAACATCAGCAGGCCGGTGGTGTTGATGTCCAGGCGGCCGATATTGATCCAGCGGCCTTCGCGCGGGCGCGGCAACTTGTCGAATACGGTCGGGCGGCCTTCCGGGTCGTCGCGGGTGCAGATCTCGCCGTCGGGCTTGTTGTACATGATCACGCGGCGCACCGACTCGGCGGCCTCTTCGCGCTTGACCACCTTGCCATCGATGGAAATGGCATCGTGCAGGTCGACGCGCAGGCCCAGGGTGGCCTCCACGCCGTTGACCTTGATCCGGCCCTGGCTGATCCAGGCCTCGACGTCGCGGCGCGAGCCGACGCCGATGCGGGCGAGGACTTTCTGCAGCTTCTCGCCGGCTGGACGGATTTCCTGGTCGTTCTGGTCTTTGTCGCTCATCTGGGCACCTCCCGGTGTGTCGCTTCAGGCCGAGCAGCCTGAAGGCATGGAAACAGGTTCTATGGCGATGGGCTCGCCAAAAGGTGGCGAATCATACGCTGATGGCGGCCGTTGCGCATCACAGACTAGTCGATCATCGGCCATCGTGGCGCTTTTCCGCTGGCCGGCGGCCGCGCGTCAATCCTCCAGCAGGCGCCGCTCTTGCTCGATCGCCTCGGCCAGGGCCCGGGCTTCGGCTTCTTCTTCGCTCAGCTGGGGTTCCAGGGCCGCCACGGCGGCCAGCAGCTTGGCCCGGGCCTCGGCGACACCCAGCACATCGCCCCCTGGCGCCTCGGGCGACTCGTCCGCCGGGAAGTCCGCCAGAGGCTCCAGCGGCTCACCGCTGGCAGGTTCAGGCGGTTCGCCAGCAACGGTTGCACTCGGCTCCTGCGCCTCGTGAAGCTCGTCCTGCTCGGGATCGTCACGGTGCAGATCGTCGAAATCGGTCTTGAGCCCTTCTTCCATGGAGTCCAGCTCCAGCAACAAGGTATGGAAGCTGGTTTCCTCCTGGGGCGGCTCGGGCTCGGCGCTGGCGTCGGCCAGTTGCTGCAGATGCTCGGGCACCGGCGCATCGTCGAACTCCAGCACCGGCTCGGCTTCCATCTCGCGCAGCTCGGCCAGCGGCGGCAGCTCGTCGAGGCTCTTGAGGTTGAAGTGATCGAGAAAGGCCTTGGTGGTGGCGAACATCGCCGGCTTGCCAGGCACGTCGCGATACCCCACCACTCGAATCCACTCGCGCTCGATCAGGGTCTTGACGATGTTGCTGTTGACCGCCACACCGCGCACATCCTCGATCTCGCCGCGGGTGATGGGCTGGCGGTAGGCGATCAGCGCCATGGTTTCCAGCAACGCCCGGGAATAGCGCTGGGGCCGCTCTTCCCAGAGACGACCGACCCAGGGAGCGAACTTCTCGCGGATCTGCAGGCGATAGCCGGAGGCCACCTCCTTGAGCTCGAAGGCCCGCCCTTCACAGGACTTGCCCAATAGCGCCAGGGCCTTCTTGAAGACCGCCGGGTCAGGCCGCTCGGCCTCCTCGAACAGCTCGTAGAGCCGCTCCAGGGACTGGGGCTTTCCCGAGGCCAACAGGAAGGCTTCGAGCAGGGAGGCCAGCTCGCGGGGTTCGTTCAGATTCATGATTTAAGCTCGTTATTCGGCTCGCGCCCGTACGTGGATGGCCGCAAAGGGCTCGTTCTGCACCAGCTCGACCAGGGACTCCTTCACCAGTTCGAGGATCGCCATGAAGGTCACCACCACCCCCAGGCGCCCTTCCTCGGCGCTGAACAGCTCGACGAAGGGCACGAAACCGCCGCCCTTGAGGCGTTCCAGCACATCGCTCATGCGCTCCCGGGTGGACAGGGCCTCGCGGCTGACCTGGTGGCTCTCGAACATGTCGCCCCGGCGCAAGACCTCGGCCATGGACATCAGCACCTCTTCCAGCGCCACGTCCGGCAACAGCTTGCGCACCTGGGCCTGGGGCGCATCGAGCTTGGGCACCAGCACCTCGCGACCGACCCGGCTCAACTCGTCGATGCCTTCGGCGGCGGCCTTGAAGCGCTCGTATTCCTGCAGGCGGCGGATCAGCTCGGCGCGGGGGTCCTGTTCTTCTTCCTCGATCTCGGCCGAACGCGGCAAGAGCATGCGCGACTTGATCTCGGCCAACATGGCCGCCATCACCAGGTACTCGGCCGCCAGCTCCAGGCGCACCGACTGCATCAGCTCCACGTAGCCCATGTACTGGCGGGTGATTTCCGCCACCGGGATATCGAGAATGTCGATGTTCTGCTTGCGAATCAGGTACAGCAGCAAGTCCAGCGGGCCCTCGAAGGCTTCGAGGAAGACCTCCAGGGCATCGGGCGGGATGTACAGGTCCAGGGGCATTTCCATGACCGCCTGGCCGTAGACCATGGCGAATGGCAGCTCCTGCTGGGCGCCGGCCTGCTCGTCGACGGTTTCCACTGCGGACATCTAGGCCTCGGCCATGAAGGGCGCTGGATCGCCGCAACCGACGCGGATCACTTGCGGCTCGCCGTCGGCGAGGCTGATCACCGTGGAGGATTCGGTGCTGCCGAAACCACCGTCGATGATCAGGTCCACCTGGTGCTCCAGCAACTGGCGCATCTCGTGCGGGTCGCTCAAGGCCTCGGTATCGCCGGGCATAATCAGGCTGACGCTCATCAGCGGCTCGCCCAGTTCGGCCAGCAACGCCAGGGCGATGGGATTGCTCGGCACCCGCAGGCCGATGGTGCGGCGCTTGGGATGCAACAGCAGGCGCGGCACTTCACGGGTGGCATTGAGGATGAAGGTATAGGGCCCGGGCACATGGGCCTTGAGCAGGCGGAAGGTGCCGGTATCGATCTTGGCGAACAGCCCCAGTTGCGAGAGATCGCTGCAGATCAATGCAAAGTTGTGCTTGTCGTCCAGTTGGCGCAGGCGTCGTACCCGCTCGATCGCGCCCTTGTCGCCCATCTGGCAGGCAACGGCGTAGGACGAATCCGTGGGATAGATCACCACACCGCCGCCACGAATGATCTCCACGGCCTGCTTGATCAGGCGTGGCTGGGGGTTTTCCGGGTGGATCTGGAAAAATTGACTCACTGTCTCTACCTGCTCAGGCGGCAATAATTGGCTCATGCTTGAACCGACACCAAAGTGGCGGCAGGTCCTCGGGGACCGGGCGGTACTCACCGATCTCGGACCAGCCCCCCGGGCCATGGAAGTCACTGCCGGCGCTGACCAGCAGTCCGAATTCACGGGCAAGGATGGACAGGCTGCCCACTTGCTCCGCTGGTTGGTGACCATTGACCACCTCGATGGCGTGGCCACCGGCTTGAATATAGTCGGCAATCAGCCGGCGACGCTTGCTGCGGGTGAAATCGTAGTGCCAGGGATGGGCCAGGCTGACCCAGGCGCCGGCCTCGCGCAGGGTGGCGACGGTTTCCTCCAGGGTCGGCCAGTGCTGCTTGACGTCCCCCAGCTTGCCGGCACCAAGCCATTTGCGAAACGCCTCGGCACGATCCTTGACGAAACCCGCACGCACTAGATAGTCGGCGAAATGCGGGCGAGCCGGGGCATTACCGCTGTCGCCCAGCTCCTGCTGGATCGCCCGGGCGCCCTCCAGGCCCCCCGACATGCCCTTGAGGGCGAGCTTGCGGCTGATTTCCTCGGCACGCAGCCAACGCCCTTCATGCAGCTTGCCAATGGCCTCCACCAGCGCCGGGGCCTCGACGTCGAAGCCATACCCCAATACGTGAATGGTTGCACCGCCCCAAGTGCAGGACAGTTCGACACCGTTGACCAACTGCATGCCCAGCTCCCGGGCGGCGGCGCGCGCCTCGGCCAGGCCCTCGACGGTATCGTGGTCGGTCAGGGACAGGATTCGCACACCTTTCTCGTACGCCCGGGCCACCACCGCCGCGGGCGCCAGGGCGCCGTCGGAGGCCGTGCTATGGCAGTGCAAATCAATGTTCACGGGACGGTAAAACCTCGAATCAGCTGGCGCTTTCGCTACCTGGGATGTTTGTTATTATGCCGACACATCCTGCTTCTGGCTGCCACTGTGAAACAATTCATCGACTTCATCCCGCTGTTCCTGTTCTTCATCGTCTACAAAATCGACCCTCGCGTCGTCGACCTCGCCGGTCACGAAGTCACCCTGGGCGGCATCTACAGCGCCACGGCGGTGCTGATCATCAGTTCCCTGGTGGTCTACGGAGCGCTGTTCATCTCCCAGCGCAAGCTGGAGAAAAGCCAGTGGCTGACCCTGATCGCCTGCCTGGTATTCGGCAGCCTGACCCTGGCCTTCCACAGCGAAACCTTCCTCAAGTGGAAAGCCCCGGTGGTCAACTGGCTGTTCGCCCTGGCCTTCATCGGCAGCCACTTCATCGGCGACAAACTGCTGATCAAGCGCATCATGGGCCATGCCCTGAGCCTGCCGGACGCAGTCTGGACCCGCTTGAACATCGCCTGGATCGCGTTCTTCCTGTTCTGTGGCGCGGCCAACCTGTTCGTCGCCTTCACCTTCCAGAGCATCTGGGTCGACTTCAAGGTATTCGGCAGCCTGGGCATGACCGTACTGTTCCTGGTGGGCCAGGGTATCTACCTGTCGCGCCATCTGCATGACACCGACTCCACCACTCCGAAAACCGAGGACTGACATGCTTTACGCAATTATTGCCACTGACGTCGCCAACTCCCTGGAAAAACGCCAGGCCGCGCGCCCGGCGCACCTGGAGCGCCTGAAGCAGCTCCAGGCCGAGGGTCGGGTGGTGCTGGCCGGCCCGCATCCAGCGGTGGACAGCGAAGATCCGGGCGCAGCGGGCTTCACCGGCAGCCTGATCGTCGCCCAGTTCGATTCCCTGGCCGCCGCCCAGGCCTGGGCCGAGGCCGATCCGTTCGTGACCGCTGGCGTCTATGGCAACGTTCTGGTCAAGCCCTTCAAGCAATCCATGCCGTAACCCCCTCCCACGCGGTGAACCTTCCCGGTTCATCGCGTTCTCAATCGCTCATTATTCTCGTTTGACGGCCGACAACCTGCCCAACATCCGATTGGAATCAGGAGTTTCGATGCGCCAAGGTCCGTTGTGCCTGTTGTTGGTCATGTTGTCGATCGGGGCCCCGGCCCTCGCCGAGGAAACCCAGGAAGGCGGGTACTCCACGCCGCTGTCCCTGAGCGCTGGTAGCCAGATCACCGAGCTGCAGCAACGCTTGAAGGAAAGCGAGCGCCAGCGCGAGGAATTGAGCAAACAGCTGCAAAGTGCCGATGCCGAACGGGAAAGCCCACAACTGGCCCGCTTGCGCCAGGAGAACCAGCGCCTCAAGCTGCAACTCAAGGAGGCCCAGGCCAACCCGACGCCGCGCCTCTTGACCGAACAGCAGCAATGGTTCATCACCGGCGGCGGCGTGGCCCTCATCGCCCTGCTCTGCGGTATCTTTGCCAGTGGCGGGCACCGCAGACGTCGACAATGGCTAAATTGAGTGATTCATGAGCGACCTGTTACTGATTGATGATGACCAGGAGCTGTGCGAGCTCCTGAGCAGCTGGCTGAGCCAGGAAGGCTTCCAGGTTCGCGCCTGCCATGACGGCCTCAGCGCCCGCCGGGCTCTGGCCGACCACACACCGGCGGCCGTGGTGCTGGATGTGATGCTGCCCGATGGCAGCGGCCTGGAACTGCTCAAGCAACTGCGCAACGACCACCCCGAACTGCCGGTGCTGATGCTCTCGGCCCGTGGCGAACCCCTGGACCGTATCCTCGGCCTGGAGCTGGGCGCCGACGACTACCTGGCCAAGCCCTGCGATCCTCGCGAACTCACCGCCCGCCTGCGTGCCGTGCTGCGCCGTAGCCACCCGGTAGCAGCCTCCAGCCAGCTGGAACTGGGCGACCTGTGCTTCAGCCCGGTACGCGGAGTGGTCACCCTAGACGGCCAGGACATCAGCCTGACGGTTTCCGAAAGCCGCCTGCTCGAAGCATTGCTCAAGCAACCGGGCGAGCCCCTGGACAAGCAGGAACTGGCGCAGATCGCCTTGGGTCGCAAGCTGACCCTGTACGACCGCAGCCTGGACATGCACGTGAGCAACCTGCGCAAGAAGATCGGCCCCCATCCTGACGGCCGCCCCCGGATCGTCGCCCTACGCAGCCGCGGCTACTACTACAGCCTCTAGCCACTGGCCCGTACGCCTGGCTACGGGGTCGCCGTCCCGGAACAAGCGACAACGTCACCTAGGCGGTTTTGTCAGGAGGCCGGCCTCGCGTCTTTACCCAAGCTTTACCCTCAGCTGACCGCCGCTGACCTTGATGTGCGTAACCTGAACTCATCCGGAACCGACCGGGAATGAGACAAGGAGACACACCATGCGCAAGACCCTGATCGCCCTGATGTTCGCCGCCGCCCTGCCGACCGTGGCCATGGCCATGCCCGAAGGCAACGGCCCCATGGGCCCGATGGATGGCCCACGGCATAGCGAGCACATGCGTGGCAAAGGCCCCTGGAGCCAGCTGGACCTGAGCCGCGAACAGCGCCAGCAGATCGGCAAGCTGATGGGCGAGCAAATGCACGAACGCAAGGCGCTCGTGGAGAAATACCTGGAGAAACTCTCCCCGGCCGACCAGAAGGCCATGAAGGACGAGCTGGCCGCCAAGCACCAGAAGACCCAGGCCGATATCCGCGCCCTGCTAAAGCCTGAACAACAGAAGCAGTTCGACGCCAACCTCAAGAAACAGGAAGAACGCCGCGCCGAATGGGCCCAGTTCAAGGCCTGGAAAGCGCAACAGCCGCAAAAAGCGCAATAATGCGCTAGCGTCCCCACCAGCCCAGTGGCCCCGCCACTGGGCTTCGTGCATTCAAGGAGTCTTTGTGCGTTCATTGTTCTGGCGTGTCCTGGCCAGCTTTTGGCTGGCCATTGCCCTGGTTGCCGGGCTGTCGATCCTGCTGGGCCACATGCTCAACCAGGACGCCTGGATCCTCAGCCGCCACCCGGGCCTGAACAACCTTGCCGAGCAATGGACGCAGACCTACGAGGAACAAGGCGAAGACGCTGCCCAGGAAGTCCTCCAGCAGCGCAAGCGCCAATATCACATCGACGTCCAGGTGCTCAACGAAAGCGGCGACCCGGTGGTACGCGGCACCTTCCCACGCCGCGCGGCCGCCTTCGAGGCACGACAGAACAACGATGACCGACGCCTGCCCTGGCGCCGCCTGACAGCCGAATACACCAGCCCGCGAACCGACGACACCTACCTGTTCATCTACCGCATTCCGCACCCTGAACTGAACGCCTGGCATCGCGACAGCCTCACCTGGCCCCTCAGCGCCCTGGCCATCGCCCTGGTGGTGCTGACCCTGTTCAGCCTGCTGGTGACGCTATCGATTACCCGCCCCCTGAGCCGCCTGCGAGGCGCGGTGCACGACCTGGGCCAGACTACCTACCAGCAGAACAGCCTGGCCCGCCTGGCCAACCGCCGTGACGAATTTGGCGTGCTGGCCCGAGACTTCAACCGCATGGGTTCGCGCCTGCAGGGGCTGATCGGCAGCCAGCGCCAACTGCTGCACGACGTATCCCATGAACTGCGCTCGCCCCTGGCACGCCTGCGCATCGCCCTGGCGCTGGCGGAACGGGCCGCGCCCCAGGAGCGCGAACAGCTCTGGCCGCGACTGACCCGTGAATGCGATCGCCTGGAAGCCTTGATCAGCGAGATCCTGGTCCTGGCCCGGGTCGATGCCGACAACGCCAGTGCCGAGCAGGTGGACCTCAATGCCCTGCTCCTGGCCTTGCAGAAAGACGCACAGCTGGCTTGCTCCGAGCAACTGGTACAGATCGAGGCCCAGCCCCAGCTGCAAATACGTGGTTGGCCCACCCTGCTCGAACGGGCCCTGGACAACCTGCTGCGCAATGCCCAGCGCTTCAACCCCGCCGGGCAACCGATCGAGGTCCAGGCCCGGCGCCAGGGCGAACGAATCCTGATCAGCGTGCGCGACCATGGCCCCGGGGCGCCCGAGGAGTACCTGGCCCAGCTGGGCGAGCCGTTCTTCCGTGCCCCCGGGCAAAGCGCCGCCGGGCACGGCCTGGGCCTGGCCATCGCGCGCCGCGCGGCAGAGCGCCACGGCGGCAGCCTGGTCCTGGACAACCATGCCCAGGGCGGTTTCATCGCCACCCTGGAACTGCCGCTGGTGCCCGGCGCCGTGGTCCAGGCCTGAATGCACAACGGGCAAGTCGTTGCCACCAGAGCCGATGACGACGTACTTGCCCGCTGGTAACGCGAGATCGCTGGAGCCGGTCAGGCCTTGGCGGTCCAGGCGCTGACGAACTCGCTGGTATCGACTTTGGGCGCGATCCGCGGCTCGTTCAGTGGTGTCCCCAGATACAGGAAGGCGATGACTTCTTCCCCTTCAGCCAAGCCCAGGCCCTTGGCCACATGGGGCGAGTAGGACAGCTCGCCGGTACGCCACACGGCGCCGATGCCCTGGGCGTAGGCCGCCAGCAGGATGCCATGGGCCGCACAGCCCGCAGCCAGCAGTTGCTCGCTGCGGGGCACTTTGAAGTGCTCTTGCAAGCGGGCGACCACCACGACCACCAGGGGCGCGCGCAGCGGCATGGCGCGGGCCTTGTCCACCGCCGCCTGGGTCACTTCGCCGCCCTGCAGTTGCACCGCCTCGACCAGCAGCTCGCCCAGGCTGTCGCGCGCCTCGCCCTCCACCGTCAGGAACCGCCAGGGCCGCAGCTGACCGTGATCGGGAGCACGCAGGGCCGCGGCGAACAGCGCCTCACGCTGCTGCGCGTTGGGAGCAGGCTCCACCAGGCGTGGCACGGAAACACGGTTGAGCAAAGCGTCGAGAGCCTCCATCGGCCACCTCCTTGGAAAAAATGTCCGGCTATTCTAGCGGTATCCGCTAACCGGATGCCTGGTTTACATGCCCTGCCTCGCAGGTAGAATGAGCGCCTTTCTCTTCCAGCCCGAGCTGAACACATGGCGTTGCCGACCCTCAGGATCATTGGTTTCATCATCGGCATCTTCCTGATCACCCTGGCCATCGCCATGGTCGTGCCCATGGCGACGCTGGTGATCTTCGAGCGCACCGGCGACTTGCCGTCGTTCCTCTGGGCCAGCCTGATCACCTTCATCGCCGGCCTGGCCCTGGTGCTCCCGGGGCGGCCCGAGCATGTGCACCTGCGCCCCAGGGACATGTACCTGCTGACCGTCTCCAGCTGGGTGGTGGTGTGCATCTTCGCCGCCTTGCCGTTCCTGCTGACCCAGCACATCAGCTACACCGACTCGTTCTTCGAGAGCATGTCCGGCATCACGGCCACCGGCTCCACGGTGCTCAGCGGGCTGGACGACATGTCCCCGGGGATCCTGATCTGGCGTTCGTTGCTGCACTGGCTGGGAGGCATCGGCTTCATCGGCATGGCGGTGGCGATCCTACCGCTGCTGCGCATCGGTGGCATGCGCCTGTTCCAGACCGAATCCTCGGACCGCTCGGAGAAGGTCATGCCGCGCTCGCACATGGTGGCCCGGCTGATCGTCGCCACCTACGTGGGCATCACCATCATCGGCAGCCTGGCGTTCTGGTGGGCCGGGATGAACGTGTTCGATGCCATCAACCATGCCATGTCGGCAATTTCCACCGGCGGCTTCTCCACCTCGGACGAATCCCTGGCCCACTGGAAGCAACCAGCGGTGCACTGGGTGGCCGTGCTGGTGATGATCCTCGGCAGCCTGCCGTTCACCCTGTACGTGGCCACCCTGCGTGGCAACCGCCGGGCGCTGCTCAAGGACCAGCAAGTCCAGGGGCTGCTGGCCATGCTGCTGGTGACCTGGCTGGTACTGGGCACCTGGTACTGGTGGACCACCAACCTGCATTGGCTCGATGCCCTGCGCCACGTGGCGCTGAACGTGACCTCGGTAGTCACTACCACCGGATTCGCCCTGGGCGACTACAGCCTGTGGGGCAATTTCTCGCTGATGCTGTTCTTCTACCTGGGTTTCGTCGGTGGCTGCTCGGGTTCTACCGCCGGCGGGATCAAGATCTTCCGCTTCCAGGTGGCCTACATCCTGCTCAAGGCCAACCTCAACCAGCTGATCCACCCTCGGGCGGTGATCAAGCAGAAGTACAACGGTCATCGCCTGGACGAGGAAATCGTCCGCTCGATCCTGACTTTTTCGTTCTTCTTCGCCATCACCATCTGCGTGATCGCCCTGGCTTTGTCGCTGCTGGGCCTGGACTGGATGACCGCCCTGACCGGCGCCGCCAGCACCGTTTCCGGCGTAGGCCCGGGCCTCGGGGAAACCATCGGCCCGGCGGGCAACTTCTCTACCCTGCCGGATGCCGCCAAGTGGATCCTGTCCCTGGGCATGCTCCTGGGGCGCCTGGAGATCATCACGGTGTTCGTGTTGTGTATTCCGGCGTTCTGGCGTCATTGACCGAGGCCGGCAACTCCGCCAGCCGCGCCCGGTACTCGCCGGGCGTGGCATCGAACCAGCGGCGGAAGGCCCGGAAGAAGTTGCTCGGATCGGCGAACCCCAACAGATAGGCGATCTCCAGCAACGTCATGTTCGGCTGCGCCAGGTACTGCTCGGCCAGTTCCCGGCGCGTGTCGTCGAGCAGCGCCTGGAAGCTGGTGCCCTCTTCCTGCAGGCGACGCTGCAAGGTGCGCTGGGACAGGTGCAGGATCTGCGCCACCCGCTCGCGCTTGGGCTCGCCCTGGGGCAACAGGCGGCATAGCACCTGGCGCGCCTTGTGGGTCACCCGGCTTTCGGAGAAACGCGCCAGGTACTCGCCGGCAAACCGGTCGTGCAGCTGGGCCATGGCCTCGTTGGCAGTGGGCAACGTGCTCTCCATGTCGGCCCGCTCGAAGATCAGCGCATCGAAGGGCGCGGCGAACATCAGCGGCGCATGGAACATGTCCTTGTAGGGCTGGGTGTCCTCGGGTTGCGGTCCCTGCAGCATCACCTTGCGTGGCCGCAGGTCACGGCCGGTGAGCCAGCCGCACAGGGCCAGGGCGCAGGCCAGGGACGCCTCGGCGCTCTGCCGGGTCGGCGGCAGGTGGTCGCCATGCACCGTGAGGATCAACGCATAACCTTCAGGCAACAGGCGAAAGCTCAGGTCGGCGCTTTCGGCAATGATCCGCTGGTAGCGCACCAGGCGCTGGAAACCCTCGGCCAGGGTCCGGCTCGACATCAGGGCATAACCGGCCACATTGAAGGATGCCGGGCGCACCACCTTGCCCATGTTCAAACCGATCGCCGGGTTGCCGGACAGCTCCACCGCCCGCAGCCACAACCGGGTCATGGAGTCCTGGGTGAAACGCGCGTCCGGATCTTCCAGGGCGGCATAGTCGAGCCCCAGTTGCTCGAACAGGACACGACAATCCAGGCCATCCATTTCCAGGGCCTTGACGATTCCCAGGGTCCAGCTCGCCGACGTGGTTCGTTCGCTCATGGGGGCTTCTTACATGATGAGCCGCAGGTAACGGCCAATTTCGCAAGGATACTAAAGTGGCGCCTATTGTCACTGGCCGCTGCGGCCCGGGGCTCTAGACTCAGGTAGGCCCCTTGCAGAACACCCGCTCACATAACAACAAGCACCGAGACCGCAGCCATGGAAAACGTCCGCCAGTTCCACAGCTTCGCCGAGTTCTACCCCTATTACCTGAGCGAGCACAGCGACAGCACCTGCCGCCGCCTGCACTTCATCGGCACCACCCTGGTGATCTTCCTCCTGGCCCTGGCCATCGGCAAAGGTGCCTGGCTGTTGCTGCTGGCCTTGCCGGTGGCGGGTTACGGCTTCGCCTGGGTCGGGCATTTCTTCTTCGAGAAGAACCACCCCGCGACCTTCCAGCATCCGCTGTACAGCCTGCTGGGCGATTTCGTCATGTACCGCGACATGCTGCTGGGCAAGGTGCCCTTCTAGACCGGGCCGCTGCCCGAGGGGAAATGTTGCAGCAAAGGTAGCGCCAGCCTCGTCGCCGCCAGGTTGCTGCGCTAAATAGCTTCAGGACGGGCTGCCCGAGCCGGGCAGCCCGGCTCACGCCCACCCAAACCACGGGATTCAGGCAGGTTCGGCCAGCTTCATGCGCTCGGCCTTGAGCTGGGCCTCGCGGGCCTGGGCCTCGGCCAGGCGATAGAGCTCGATGGTGCCATCCCAGTGCTCGATCAGCGCCGTGCAGGATTCCACCCAATCCCCACAGTTGAGGTATTCCACCTCGCCCACCTTGCGGATCTCGGCATGGTGGATATGGCCGCAGACCACACCGTGCAGCTCGCGCTTGACGCATTCATGGGCGATGGCTTCCTCGAAATCACTGATGAAGCTCACGGCGGTCTTGACCTTGTGCTTGAGATAGGCCGACAACGACCAGTAGCCATAGCCGTAGCGTGCCCGCCAGTGGTTGAGCCAGCGGTTGAGGGTCAGGGTGAACTCGTAGGCCGAATCGCCCAGGAACGCCAGCCAGCGGTGATAGCGGGTGATGACATCGAACTGGTCGCCGTGGATCACCAGCAAGTGGCGGCCATCCGCGGTGACGTGCACCGCCTCGTCCACCAACTGGATGTTGCCCAGGATCAGCTTGGAATAGCGCCGCAGGAATTCGTCGTGGTTGCCGGTGACGTAGATCACCTCGGTGCCGCGCTTGCTCATGGTCAGCAAGCGACGGATGACGTTGGTGTGGGCTTGGGGCCAGTACATCCCGCCCCGCAGCTTCCAGCCATCGATGATGTCGCCCACCAGGTAGATGCGGTCGGCGTGATAGCTCTTGAGAAACTGCGCCAGGTGCTCGGCCTGGCAATCCCGGGTGCCCAGGTGCACATCCGAGATCCACAGGGTGCGTACCCGCTGCTTGCGGCTGGGTTTGGCGAGTTCGGCATGGGTCATGGACGCTCTCCGGGATTTTTTGCGAGCTTGCTCCCAAGCGGTGAATGGCCCATGACAGATATGCGGCAGAGCGATGACAGCGCGAAAGGCCCGACGGCCGGTGTAGACTGCGGGCCTGCCAAGGAGACCGCGATGGGATCTATCCTCACCCTGCGCCACTATAGCCACGACCTGATCGCCCACAGCCACGAGCATGCGCAACTGGTATTCGGCCTTTCGGGCCAACTCGACTTCGAGGTCGAGGGCCGGGGCAGCCAGGTGCGGCAGCAGAGCTTCGTGGTGGTGCCGGCCGGCGCGCGGCATATCTGCGGCAGCCCCGGCGGCAGCCAGTGCCTGGTGCTGGACATACCCGGCGAACATTGGCTCGGCCAGTCCCTGGGAGAACATGCCGAGGCCAGCCGGCGCTTGCTCGACAGCCCGCGGCGCCAGGTCCTGGCGCCGAACCAGAGCCGCCTGGTCAATTGGCTGGCGGACAGCCCAGTGGACGACCCGGTGATCGCCCAGCAAGGGGCGGTGCTGCTATTGGCCAGCCTCAACCAGCCGGCCGCTGGCCACCCTGGTGAACGACGCCTGCCTTTTGCCGCGCTGAACGCCCATATCGATCGCCACGCCGCCCATCCCTTGCAGGTGGCCGACCTGGCGCGAATCGCCGGTTTGTCCGGCACACGCCTGCACGCGCGCTTCATCGCCGAATGCGGGCGCACGCCCATGGACTACGTGCGCAGCCGGCGCCTGCACATGGCCGTGGAACTGTTGCGTGGCTCGTCGATGCCCATCGGCGAGGTGGCCGACCGCGTAGGCTATGGCTCCCAGAGCGCTTTCTCGGCGGCGATATTGCGCGAATTCGGCCGCTCGCCCCGCCAGTTGCGCCAAGAAGCGCACGCGAGTTGCGCGACAAAAGCCGGCAGCCTCGCGACAGACGACATCGGTGCCGGCCCCGTAGACTGAGCCCATCGTCCCGGCCATCACGGCCCGTCTTGCGTTAAGGAATGACATGACCCCGCGTACCGCCCTTGGCGCCCTGCATATCGGCGCACTGATGTTCGGCCTGACCGGTGTGTTCGGCAAACTGGCCGCCGCTTCACCGGCGGTCATCGTGTTCGGCCGCGCGGCCTTCGCCGTGCTCGCCCTGGGGTTCTTCGCCCGCCTGGCCAGCAATGCGCCCTGGCAGCGGCTGGCCACCGGCGACTGGTTGCGCTTGCTGCTCAGCGGCCTGTTGCTGGCGGGCCACTGGGTGAGCTTCTTCGTCTCGGTCAAGATCGCCGGCGTGGCCATCGCCACCCTGGGTTTTGCCAGCTTCCCGGCCTTCACGGTGATCCTCGAAGGCTTGATCTTCCGCGAGCGGATCCGCATCAACGAGATCGTGCTGGTAGCCCTGGTGAGCATCGGCCTGGTGCTGGTTACCCCGGACTTCGACCTCGCCAGCCAAGCCACCACCGGCCTGCTCTGGTCCGTGGCCTCGGGCTTGCTGTTCTCCCTGCTGTCGCTGAACAACCGCGCCGGCTCGGGACGGATTCCAGCGGTACAGGCGGCGCTGTGCCAGAACCTGGTGGTGGGCCTTTGCCTGCTGCCGGTGGCGGCGCCGGAACTGCCCGAGGTACGCGCCATGGACTGGCTGTGGATCAGCCTGCTGGGCATCTTCTGCACCGGCCTGGCCCACAGCCTGTTCGTCGCCAGCCTGGCGGTGATCAAGGCACGCACCGCGGCGGTGGTCTTCGCCCTGGAGCCGGTCTACGGGATCACCGTGGCCTGGGTGCTGTTCGGCGAGAACCCGACCCTGCGCATGCTGCTGGGCGGAGCCTTGATCATCACCGCGATCGTGGTCTCCAGCCGCCTGTCCGCGGGTTCAGGCAGCCAGGGCAAAACCGCCCAGGCCGGCTCTCACTGAGACCGGTCGTTGTGGCCCAGGTCACGCTCGGGATCGATGCAGTCGCGGACCCGTTGCTTGAGCACCTTGGCTTCGGGAAAACCGCCATCGGCCTTGCGCTCCCAGATCTGCACGCCATCGCACTGGATGCGGAAAGTACCGCCGGTGGCGGGCTCCAGGGAGACCTTGGCCAGGTCGTCGCTGAAGGTGCTCAACAGCTCCTGGGCCAGCCAGGCCGCTCGCAGCAGCCACTGGCACTGGGTGCAATAGGTGATGATCACTTCGGGTTTACGTTCAGTCATGGTACGGCCGGGTCCTGAGTTCGAGGGCGTCGCTATAATAGCCGGCTTTATCGCCAGCCCCGAGAAGCCTGATGCGCCGCTTGCTGTCTTGCCTGTTGCTCTGCCTGCTCCCCGTGATCGCCCAATGCGCCGAGCCGGCGCATCCGAAAATCGGCCTGGTGCTGTCCGGTGGCGCCGCCCGCGGCCTGGCCCATGTCGGGGTGCTCAAGGCCCTGGAAGAACAAGGCATCCGCATCGACGCCATCGCCGGCACCAGCATGGGTGCGGTGATCGGCGGGCTCTACGCCTCGGGCTACCAGATCGACGAGCTGGAGAAGCTGGCCCTGGAGATCGACTGGAAGCAGGCCCTGTCCGATGCGCCGCCCCGGGAAGACGTGCCCTTTCGGCGCAAGCAGGATGACCGCGATTTCCTGGTCAAGCAGAAGCTCAGTTTCCGCGACGACGGCAGCCTGGGCCTGCCGCTGGGCGTGATCCAGGGCCAGAACCTCGCCCTGTTGCTGGAAAGCAAGCTGGCCCACGCCAGCGACACCCGCGATTTCGACAAGCTGCCGATCCCGTTCCGGGCGGTAGCCACCGATATCGCCAGTGGTGAAAAAGTCGTGTTCCGCAAGGGCCACCTGCCCCAGGTGATTCGCGCCAGCATGTCGATCCCGGCGGTATTCGCCCCGGTGGAACTCGACGGCCGGTTGCTGGTAGACGGCGGCATGACCGACAACATCCCGCTGGATGTGGCCCGGGAAATGGGCGTGGATATCGCCATCGTGGTGGATATCGGCACGCCACTGCGCTCGCGCAAGCAGCTCAACACCGTGGTCGACGTGCTGACCCAGTCCATCACCCTGATGACCCGGCGCAACTCCGAGGAACAGCTGGCCGCGCTGCACAAGGGCGACGTGCTGGTCCAGCCGGCACTCTCGGCATTCGGCGTCACCGATTTCGGCCGCGCCCAGGAGATTATCGACGCTGGCTACCGCGCCACCCGGATCCTCGACGCCCGACTGGCCCACTTGCGCCGGGAAAATCCGCAGCCCGCGCAGCTCACCGCCGCCCGCCAGCCCAGCCAGCGCACGCCGATCATCAGCCAGATCAAGGTGGAAAACGATTCCAAGGTCAGTGACGACGTCATCCGCTACTACATCCGCCAGCACATCGGCGAGCCCCTGGACCTGGGCCGCCTGGAAACCGACATGGGCACCCTCTACGGCCTGGACTTCTTCGAGCAGGTGCAATACCGGGTGATCCACAAGGGCCAGGACAATACCCTGGTGATCAGCGCCCGGGGCAAGCGCAGCGGCACCGATTACCTGCGGCTGGGCCTGAGCCTGTCCGATGACTTGCGCGGCGAGAGCGCCTTCAACATCGGCGCCAGCTACCGCATGAACGGCATCAACAGCCTCGGCGCGGAGTGGCTGACGCGACTGCAGATCGGCGACCGCCAGGAGCTGTACAGCGAGTTCTACCAACCGCTGGATGCCGGCTCGCGCTACTTCGTCGCCCCATTCATCTCCGCGCAGTCGCAAAACGTCGAGGCCACCCTGGACAACGACCCCATCGCCGAATACCGCGTCGAGCGCTACGGCTTCGGCCTCAACCTGGGTCGGCAGATCGGCAACAGCGGCGAGGTGCGCTTCGGTGTGGGCGAAGCCTGGGGCAATGCCGATGTGCGCATCGGCGACCAGGACCTGCCGAAGCTGCACTTCAACGAAGGCTACTACCAGTTGCAGTACTCCTTCGATTCCCTGGACAACGTCTACTTCCCCCACTCGGGTGAAGACATTCACCTGACCCTGCGCCAGTTCGAACCGGGCCTGGGTTCGGACAAGCACTACCGCCAATGGGAGTTCAAGCTGGACAAGGCCCTGAGCAGCGGCCCCAACACCTTCATCCTCGGCGGGCGCTATGGGCGGACCCTGGACGCCGCCGACGTGGTGACGTCCAGCTTCCTGCTGGGCGGTGCGCGACAGTTGTCGGGGTTTCGCCAAGACGCCCTGTCGGGACAGAACATCAGCCTGGCCCGGGCGGTGTATTTCCGCCGGCTCACACCACGCTCCTACCTGCCCCTGGATTTCCCGCTGTACCTGGGCGGCTCCCTGGAACGGGGCCGGGCGTGGAACAACGACAACGCCTTCGACAGTGGCTACATCAACGCGGCCAGTATCTTCCTGGGCTTCGATACGCCACTGGGGCCGCTGAATTTCAGCTACGGCTTCAACGACGAAAACCAGAAGGCCCTGTCGCTGAACCTGGGCCAGACCTTCTGACAAGCGTGCGCCAGCGGCCCGCTGGCGCAGTGGCGACCAGCAGGATCAGCAGTGAAGGGAGATGATGAAGACCGGAGTCAGGCGACCCCGGTCGCAGGCTTCAGGACTTTTCCAGGTTGGCCAGGATACGTCCGTGGACGCGCATGCACACCCGCATGTCCTCTTCATCGACGCCAATGAACAATTCATGGCGCAAGGCAGTGGCGATGGTCTCGATCTGGTCGATCAGGGGGCGCGCCGAAGGGCAGAGGACGATCTTCTTCGCCCGGCGATCTTCCATCACCGATTGCCGCTGGACCAGGCCCTGGGTTTCCAGGCTATCGAGCAAACGGGCCAGGGTCGGCCCCTCCACGCCGACGCTTTGCGCCAACTCGCGCTGGGTCGGCGCTTCTTCGAAACGGGCCAGGTGCAGCAGCACCAGCCAGCGGGCTTGCGAGAGGCCCAGGCCAGCCAGGCGGCGGTCCAGTTCAGCACGCCAGCCGCGGGACATATGCGCCAGCTGCATGCCAAAACGGTGTTCATCGGTCAACGGCATAAAACACTCATGATCAGGCTGAAAATAAAGAAAAACTAATTATTAGTCAGCTAAGCATGCCCCTTGCCAGTAGGCAAGTTCTGTAAGGCACTGAATCGTTACAACATTGACGCACCCAAGTTTAAATCTCGAACTCCGATTGCAGCGCCGCACGCACGCAGTACAACACGCCCTCGGGCACCCGGCCGGCGAACAACTCGATCACCTCGGCCACGGGCGGCAACTCGCCTTCGCCATCGAGGAACGCGTCCTGGATTTCCCCCAGCAAGTCCTCGGGCAAATCCAGCGCCTGCTCCAGGGATAATTGCTGCTTGCCGATCGCTTCGGCGAGCAGGGTGTAGACGTTCTTTTCGGTGCATTGCAACTGGCCGGCGATCTGCACCGGAGTCATGCCGGCACGGGCCAGGGTGATCAGTTCATGACGAATATCGGCAACCACCTTCGGCGCCTCGGCAGTTCCGCCCAGCACCTCGAGGAACGCCGCACCATAGCGCTCCAGCTTGCGGGCACCGACACCGCTGACCCGAGCCATCTCGGCCTTGGACCCAGGCTGGCTGCGGAGCATTTCCAGCAAGGTCGAATCAGGGAAGATGACATAGGGCGGTACGCCGTGCTCTTCCGCCAGCTTGCGGCGCAACGCCCGCAGCGCTTCCCACTGCTCGCGCTCTTCGCCCCGAACCAGCTGGCTGGCCTGACTGGTGCTCTTGGCCGCGGTTTGCGGCTTGAGATCGCGGCGCAGCTCCAGGGAGACTTCGCCCTTGAGCAACGGCCGGCAACTGTCACTCAAGCGCAAGCCGCCGTAGCCTTCCAGGTCGATGTCGGCCAACCCGCGAGCCACCAGTTGGCGGAACAGCGAGCGCCACTCGCCTTCGCTACGGGCCTTGCCGACACCGAACACCGACAAGTGCTGATGACCGAAGCTGCGGACCTTTTCCGTGTCCTTGCCCAACAGCACGTCCACCAGGTGCCCGACGCCATAGCGCTGGCCGGTGCGGTAGATCGCCGACAGCGCCTGGCGCGCCGGCTCGGTGGCATCCCAGGTCTGCACTCCATCGACACAGTTGTCGCAATGACCGCAGGGCTGCGGCATGTCTTCATCGAAATAGGCCAGCAGCGCCTGGCGCCGGCAACGGGTTTCCTCGCACAGCGCCAGCATCGCGTCGAGCTTGTGCTGCTCGAGACGTTTGTGGCGCTCGTCGCCCTCGGAATTCTGCAGCATCTGCTTGAGCATCAGCACGTCCTGCAGCCCATAGGCCATCCAGGCATCGGCCGGCAGGCCGTCACGACCGGCACGCCCGGTTTCCTGGTAGTAGGCCTCCAGGGACTTGGGCAAGTCCAGGTGGGCGACGAAACGTACGTTGGGTTTGTCGATACCCATGCCGAAGGCGATGGTCGCCACCATGATCAGCCCCTCCTCGTTGAGGAAGCGCTTCTGGTTATAGGCGCGCAACTCGGCCGGCAACCCCGCGTGGTAGGGCAAGGCGGTGAAGCCCTGCTCGCAGAGGAACGCCGCCACCTCGTCGACTTTCTTGCGCGACAGGCAGTAGACGATCCCGGCATCGCTGCGCCGCTCGTTGAGAAATGCCTGCAACTGCTTGCGCGGCTGCTCCTTGGGCACGATCCGATAAAAGATGTTCGGCCGGTCGAAACTGGACAGGAAGCGCTCGGCGTTCTCCAGGTGCAGGCGATTGACGATCTCTTCGCGGGTTCGCTTGTCGGCGGTGGCCGTCAGGGCGATTCGCGGCACCTCGGGGAACATTTCCGCCAGTTGCCCCAGTTGCAGGTACTCGGGACGGAAGTCATGCCCCCATTGGGATACGCAGTGGGCTTCGTCGATGGCGAACAGGGCAATATCCAGGCTCTGCAAGAACGCCAGCATCCGCGGCTGGACCAACCGCTCGGGAGCGAGGTAGAGCATCTTCACTTCGCCACGCCGGATACGCACCGCCAGGTCACGCTGCTGCTCGGGGCTCAGGGTAGAGTTCAGCGCCGCGGCTGCGACCCCCAGCTCCTCCAGGGTGGCGACCTGGTCCTCCATCAGCGCGATCAATGGCGAAACCACCACCGCCAGGCCAGGGCGCAACAATGCGGGGACCTGGAAGCACAGGGACTTGCCGCCACCGGTGGGCATCAGCACCAGCGCGTCGCCACCGCTAGCCACGCGCTCGATGATCGCCCCCTGGCGACCACGGAAACTGTCGTAGCCAAAGATGTCCTTGAGGACGCGCTGAGCCTGTTCGAGCATGAAAAACTCCAAAAATTACGGAAATCACCAGGGGGACGCCGTTGCCCGGCCGCCTGTGCGATGGGGCTTGGCAAGGCGTCGCCGCCAGGTTGCAACGCCCACTTGCACCGGTGCTTGGAACCGCGGCACCTGCCTGGGCGGGCGGACCCGGCCTGGCCATCGGCCTGGCGGGTCACACGAAACGCGCGAGTATACCCGAGCCCTCCCCCGCAAAGGGCGCCGACAATGGACCGCTGGTAACCTTTGGAACCGCTCGCAGCTGCATCGTGGCTGGCCTGGGCGCTCAAGAAAGCCTAGAATTCAGCATCGTTTATTCCCCAAGGTAGCCGTCAATGTCCTTCGCTGAGCAACTAACCCGCCTGCAAGTCTTCCTCGATGCAGATGATCTGCACGACGAGGCGCTGGACTACGTGGCCGCTCACGGCTACCTGACCGCGCTGTCGATCTGCTCGGAAAGCGTCCCCGAGCGTGAATGGATCGACACCCTCTTCGCCGAGGAGCCGCACTACCGCGATGCCGCCGAGCGCGAAGCCATCGAATCGACCCTGCTGGCCCTGAAGGCGCACATCGCGCGCCAACTGGCCTCGGATGAAGAATTCGAACTGCCTTGCGATCTCGACCTGGGCGACGACCCGGACGACTCCGACCTGCGCGGCTGGTGCATCGGCTTCATGGAAGGCGTATTCCTGCGTGAAGCGGCCTGGTTCGAAACCGCCGAGGAAGAAGTCAGCGAGATGCTCCTGCCGATCATGGTGGGTTCCGGCCTGTTCGACGAACAGCCCGAGTTCTCCGACATTGCCAGCGATGCCAACCTGATGGACGACATGATCGTGCAGATTCCTGAAGCACTGACCGCGTTGTACTTGCTGTGCAACGCACCCGACGAAAAACCGGCACTGCTCAAGCCTCGCCACCACTGAGCCCGAGCCTATGGCCAAGCCCATAGGCCAGCGTCCCCTGCTGTTGCGTTACGTTCTACTGGCCATCGGCTGGTCGAGCGTAGCGCTAGGGGTACTCGGCATCTTCCTCCCGGTACTGCCCACCACTCCTTTCCTGCTGCTGGCGGCCGCCTGCTTCGCTCGCAGTTCTCCGCGCTTCTACCGATGGCTGGTAGACCACCCGCGCCTGGGTCCATGGATCCGCGACTATCTGGAAGGCAACGGCATTCCGCTCAAGGGCAAGATCTATGCGATCGGCCTGATGTGGCTGAGCATCGGCTTGTCCTGCTACCTGGTGCCATTGCCCTGGGCCCGCGGTTTCATGCTCACCAGCGCGGTGCTGGTGAGCATCTACATCCTGCGCCAGAAGACCCTGCGCCGGCCCTGAAAAACCCGAGCGGGATCAGGGCTTGGCGTGGTTGCGCTGGTAGGTTTCGGCGCCCATGGCGGCGATCTGGCCTTCGATCAAGGCGTCGAAGGGACGCAGCAGCGGCTCGAACGAAGCCGGTGCCTCTAGGGCCTGCAATGCCTCGACTATGGCCTCCAGGGTCGACAGGGCACCGGGACCGGGGGCCTTGCGCAGGCGATAGCGCGAGGCCGGCGTAGCCTCCAGGGTGACCCGGGGCAATTGCGCCAACAGCGGGTTGAGATGCAACAGCTTGCGCGCCTTGCGCCAGGTACCATCGGGGACCACCAGCAACATCGGCTCCTGGCTTGGCGAGTAGGCCCGCAGCGGTTGGGCAGCGTCCGCCGGAAACAGCAGGTGCGGCTGGTATCCGGGACGCCCGAGCAGCTCCGGCAGGTCCTCGAACACTTCCCCGACCCTCAGCTCGGCATTGCTCAGCCCCAGTGCCGCCAGCCGCGCGGTATTCAGGGCGTGATTGACCTCGCTCGGATGCTGCAACACCAATACCCGGGTGCGACTGGATAACCGTGGAATCAGCGGACACAGGCAATGGCCAGCTGGACGCAGGCATCGCTCGCAACGTGCTCGAGACATGAAAACTCCTTGCAGGCTGTTGAAAAATGTAGGCGAGGCAGCCAGCGCAGGGCGAAAACAAGCGAAAAAGCGCAGTTTACGCGTGGTAAATGAGCATTTTGACCAGGCTGGCGCACCAGCCTGTTTTCAACGCAGCGATGGCAACGCAGGTAGTTTTTTAACGACCTGCTAGCTAGACCTGGTTCAACTGGGCCTTGAGCAGGTCCCGGAAAGTCTGGATCAATGGCTCCCGGCCACGGCCACGGCGCATGATCATGGAAAACGGCGCCTGGTAACCGAAGGTCGCAGGCAGCAACACCCGCAGATCGCCCCTGTCGGCCCAGGCTTGGGCATAGTGCTCCGGCAGGTAGCCGATATAGGCCCCGGAGAGCACCAGGATCAACTGCGCCTCCATGCTCTCCACCGTCGCCGCGCTGTGCTTGAAGCCATGCCGGGCCAACTCGGCCTGGCTCCAGTAACCACGCCCCACCATGCGCTGCTGGGTGATCACCTGCTCGGGGATCCGCCGCTCGCTGTACAGCGGATGGCGGTTGCTGCAATACAGCCAGTGCTGCTCGCGGTACAGCGGCATGTACACCAGGCCGCTCATGCGCGTGGAAAAAGCCCCGATGGCCAGGTCCAGGCGATTGTCCTGCACCCCCAATTGCAGCTCGTGGGGGCTCATCACCGACAAGTGCAGGTGTACCGCCGGGTGTTCCTGGCTATAGGCGCCAATCGCTTCGGCGAACGGCAGGGCCTTGTCGCTCACGGTGGAGTCGATCACCCCCAGGTTCAGGGTGCCGCGCAACTCGCCCTTGAGCGCGGCGGCATACTGTTCGAAGCCCTCCAGCTCACCCAGCAGGCGCAGGGTTTCCTGGTGGAACAACTCGCCCTTGCTGGTCAGGCTGAACCCGCCCCGTCCCCGGTGGCACAACACCAACCCCAGGGACGCTTCCAGCTGGCTCATGTAGGTGCTGATGGCCGACGTCGACAGATTGAGCTCATGCTGGGCATTGGCGAACCCCTGATGCCTCACCACGCTGACGAAGATGCGCAATAGTTTCAGATCAGGTAAAGCGTTGGCCATGACAGGCTCCGCTAGCAGGTGAAAAAGACACCTTCCCTGTGGCGCACAGGCTCGCGACGCTGGGCGGTCGAGCAACTGCGATGACGTCCATGTGCACTTCAAATCAGCCCCGGCAACCCGGATGACGGCGACTGCATTACCAGCCGGGAGCGAGCGCCTGCGCCATGCAGGGCCTTGGAAAGCGCGCCAGAGTCTAGCCTGCCCGCTGCAATTAGTTTAGAAAAATCTGAACTAAGTATTTGCCCGTAGCGATTCTTTCCCCGCACTACATTTCGCAGAATCGGCCTCACTCGGTCGAATGGGCAGGACCTGCTGCGCCCTCGACCCCATAAATAGAACAACGATGAGGCCTATCCCGTGGACAAGACTCTCCACCAACCACTGGGCGGCAACGAAATGCCGCGTTTCGGCGGCATCGCCACCATGATGCGTCTTCCCCATGTCACCACCCCTGCCGGCCTGGATGCCGCATTCGTCGGCGTTCCCCTGGACATCGGCACCTCGCTGCGCTCCGGCACCCGCTTCGGCCCGCGGGAGATCCGCGCCGAATCGGTGATGATCCGTCCCTACAACATGGCCACCGGCGCCGCGCCGTTCGACTCGCTGAACGTGGCCGATATCGGCGACGTGGCGATCAACACCTTCAACTTGCTGGACGCCGTGCGCATCATCGAGGAAGCCTACGACGCCATCCTCGAACACAACGTCATTCCCATGACCCTGGGCGGCGACCACACCATCACCCTGCCGATCCTGCGGGCCATCCACAAGAAACACGGCAAGGTCGGCCTGGTGCACATCGACGCCCACGCGGACGTCAACGACCACATGTTCGGCGAGAAGATCGCCCATGGCACGACCTTCCGCCGCGCCGTGGAAGAAGGCCTGCTGGATTGCGACCGCGTGGTGCAGATCGGCCTGCGGGCCCAGGGCTACACCGCCGAGGACTTCAACTGGAGCCGCAAGCAGGGCTTCCGTGTGGTGCAGGCCGAAGAGTGCTGGCACAAGTCCCTGGCCCCGCTGATGGCCGAAGTCCGCGAGAAGGTCGGCAACGGTCCGGTGTACCTGAGCTTCGACATCGACGGCATCGACCCGGCCTGGGCACCAGGCACCGGCACCCCCGAAATCGGCGGCCTGACCACCATCCAGGCCATGGAAATCGTCCGTGGCTGCCAGGGCCTGGACCTGGTGGGCTGCGACCTGGTGGAGGTCTCGCCGCCCTACGACACCACCGGCAACACCTCGCTGCTGGGGGCCAACCTGCTCTACGAAATGCTCTGCGTGTTGCCCGGCGTGACTCATCGCTGAGAACCAAGGCATGAGCCACTGGCATTACGTGCTCGACGCCGCAGCCGGATGGCTCGCGGCGCCAACGGCCGATGCCGGCTTGCGTCACCACCATCCCCAACCGTCGCTGTCCCGTGATGCCGAACCGGCATCGCAGTGTCGGCGGCGGACCAGGGATGATTTCGCGGTACGGACACGTAGCGCGAACAACGTTGGCGCCGGCCTGCAAGCCGATGCCGGCGGGTTAATTCATGACGTGGCTACGATGTCGCGCATGCAAGGGGAGCAACACTTTAGCCAGGAGCGCGCCACCTTCGGGTTGCGCCAACAACAAGAAGGCCTATGGCTGGCCTGCCACGAATTTTTGTCCGCGATGCCGGAAGGGCTGCCACCCCCTTAGCCAATGTGATCGGAGCAGATCATGAATAACAAAAACAAAGAAACACGCCTTAGCGGTACTGAATTCAACAGGGTCGAACAGATCCCCGGTGGCGCACACAACGCGGGAGCCCGCGACCGCCTGCGCCCTATCTCCGCCGACATCCGACTTACTGTGCCCGAACGCCTCAGTGGCTCGCTGCGCGGCCTGTCGCCCTCCCTCGCCCCCTCTTCGCTAGGTAGCTGCGGCAACGCTCTGTCGGGCCCCTGCCCGAAACCTGCCCAGACCTCCCGCCCCGAGGATTCGTGCGACCACCAGCATGCCCGTCGTTGCCGGCGTAGCTCCCTGCGCCAAGTCGCCTGACCTGCGCGCGGTGGCGCGCCAGCCACCGCGGCACATGACCTGTTTGTTTCACATAAAAAAGATAATCGGAGACACGCCATCATGGCTCTAGATCTATTCGTCGTACTCATCTACGCCGCCGGCATGCTGGTGCTCGGCTACTACGGCATGCGCAAGGCCAAGACCCACGAAGACTACCTGGTGGCCGGACGCAACCTGGGACCGACCCTGTACATGGGCACCATGGCCGCCACCGTGCTGGGCGGCGCGTCCACCGTCGGCACCGTGCGCCTGGGCTACGTCCATGGCATCTCCGGCTTCTGGCTGTGCGCCGCCCTCGGCGCCGGGATCATCGCCCTGAACCTGCTGCTGGCCAAGCCGCTGCTCAAGCTGCGGATCTTCACCGTGACCCAGGTCCTGGAAAAGCGCTACAACCCCATGGCCCGCCAGGCTAGCGCGGTGATCATGCTGGCCTACGCGCTGATGATCGGCGTGACCTCGATCCTCGCCATCGGCACCGTGCTGCAAGTGCTGTTCAACCTGCCGTTCTGGCTCTCGGTGCTGCTGGGCGGCGGCGTTGTGGTGATCTACTCGGCGATCGGCGGCATGTGGTCGCTGACCCTGACCGACATCGTCCAGTTCGTGATCAAGACCGTCGGCCTGATGTTCCTGCTGCTGCCCATCTGCCTCTACCGCGTCGGTGGCTGGGATGAACTGGTGGCCAAGCTGCCGGCGGCGAGCTTCAGCTTCACCACCATCGGCTGGGACACCATCATCACCTACTTCATGATCTACTTCTTCGGCATCCTGATCGGCCAGGACATCTGGCAGCGGGTATTCACCGCCAAGACCGAGAAAGTCGCCCAGTACGCCGGCACCCTGGCGGGCTTCTACTGCGTGCTCTACGGCCTGGCCTGCGCCCTGATCGGCATGGCCGCCCACGTGCTGCTGCCGGATCTGGATAACGCGAACAACGCCTTCGCCGCCATCGTCAAGGCTTCGTTGCCGGACGGCATCCGTGGCCTGGTGATCGCTGCCGCCCTGGCCGCCATGATGTCCACCGCCAGCGCCGGCCTGCTGGCCGCTTCCACCACCCTGACCGAGGACCTGCTGCCACGGCTGCGTGGCGGCAAGCAATCGAGCCTGGGGATCAACCGCCTGTTCACCCTGCTCACCGGCATCGTGGTGCTGGGTATCGCGCTGGTGGTCAACGACGTGATCAGTGCCCTGACCCTGGCCTACAACCTGCTGGTAGGCGGCATGCTGATCCCGCTGATCGGGGCGATCTTCTGGAAGCGCGCCACCACCGCCGGAGCCATCGCCAGCATGAGCCTGGGGTTCATCACCGCCCTGGTGTTCATGTTCAAGGACGGCCTGGATGCCAACACTCCGATCTACTACAGCCTGATGGCGGGCCTGGTGAGCTTCGTGGCGGTCAGCCTGGCTTCGCGACGCACGGCCCCGCTGGCCAGCGCGATCTGAGCTGAAGAGCGGTAGCTGAAGTTTTTCTTCGACGGGTGCGGCGTCGGTGGCCGCACCCGTTTTTTTTACGCCCAGGCAACGCAGCACAAGGCTTGCGGCATTTCCCAGGGGACGAATGGTCACCCCTGCGGCAAAATTCCTGTGCTGTACTCTGACTCAGCGACGATCGTTCCTGCAGGAGAACGGTACAAGGATCGCTGGCAGCAACTGTGCGCGCTATCGCATCACCCTTGGACGGGGTCATAACAATAAAAACCTCTCCCCCTGCCCCGAGGTGTTTATGGACCGTTTCGACATCCAGCAAAGCATCCGCCAGGCCATCGAAGCCCAAATGGCGCAGAAATGGCGGACCCCTCCCAGCCAGGCGCAAACCAGCGACACCTACTCCCTGGACCTCAAGGCCCTGTTGCACAGCCTGGAAAACGAGTTCGACATCCGACTCGACGCCGAACACGACCTGTACTGGATCCACTCCATCAGCGAGCTGAGCCTGTTCATCCTGGAAAAGACCCGGCGCCGGGACCTTCGCCCCATGCATCCGTGACCCGCGATCATCGCCCAAGGCGGTCCGATGAACCGCAGCGAAGCCCGTCGGGCCGTGCATGCACTCATTCGCTGCTGGCTGGGCGAACGCACCTGCCTGGACGATGGCAGCGAGCTCAGGGACCTTGGGCTGGAGCGGGATGATCTGGAAGAGTTGCTGTGGCGCCTGGAGGATCGCTTCGGCCTGTGCGTTCCCACCGGCGAGGAACAGCGCGCGCTCCAGGAACTGCGCTGCGTTCAGGAACTGATCGAGTGGTTACTGGAGATGTCTCGGCGACAAGAGGATTGATTCGCAGGGCCGGCTTGCGGCCCGGCGTCAGGGAGCTGCGGGCGAGAGCCGGGGCCTGTCCCCGCTCTCGCAGCGAGATCAGCGACGACGTTGCCGACGGCGCCGCAGTTCTTCCTCGGTAGGAATCGGCACCGGTTGCAGCGGTGGCTCGATCAGGCCCAGTGCAACGCCAAGGTCGTGCAGCCAGCTTTGCAGTTTGTCTTTCATAGTGCCCCCTCAAGGGTCATGCCAAGCGGCTGTCATACGCCGCCTCAAGCAGATAATAGTCCTAAGTTTTCCCGCGCGCTGCCCTGTAATGGCAATGAACTGTTACTGGATTATGGCCAATCGCCCAGGACCGCTCATGCCAAGGCACGCACCGACTGCTCTATCGGACCAGCGGAGCCTTGTTGCAGTTCGATCCAGGCATTGAGGTTGGCCCCCACCATGCCCTTGCGCCACATCAGCCAGGTGGTGGAGTGGGCGAACGGCTCGGCCAGGGGATGCACCGCCACGCTTTCGCGCCCGGGCAGGCTATCGAGCATCGACCGAGTCATCAGGGCAATCCCGGAACCGGCGATCACGCAGGCCAGCATGCTCTGATAGGACTCGATCTCCATGGCCCGGCCCATTGCCGCATGGTAATGGGCGAACCACGACTCCAGGCGCATGCGATAGGAACAGCCCTGGCGAAAGGTGAATACCGCCCGCCCCTCGACATCCAGGGCCGTGTGCACCGGCGGATGATCGACCTCGCTGATCAACACCAGGTTCTCCTTGCACAAAGGCACGCCGTCCAGCCCCGCCAGTTCCATCGGCCCGTCCACCAGCGCGGCATCCAGGCGTCCGGCGAGCAGCCCTTCGAGCAGCTCGCCCGTGGGGCCGGATTGCACATGCAGGTTCACCGCCGGATAGGTACGGTGGTACCGCGCCAGGAGCCCCGGCAGGTGAATGGCCGCCGTGCTGTACATGGTACCCAGGACAAAATCGCCGGCCGGCTGCCCCCCCAGCACCGCCGCCTGGGCCTCGTCGTGCAGGGCGAACAGGCGCGCGGCATAGTCCAGCAACACCTTGCCCGCCGGCGACAGTTGCAGGCGCTGGCGCTCGCGCAGAAACAGCTCGACGCCCAGTTGATCCTCCAACTGCTTGAGCCGGGTGGACAGGTTCGACGGCACCCGGTGCAAGCGCTCGGCGGCCCGGGTGATAGAGCCTTCTTCGGCTACGGCCTGGAAGATACGCAGTTGGCTGAACTCCATGACCTTCTCCAAAACTGAACAAGTTGCTCAATATTATTCATTTTTAAAGAAAGTCAATCGGCTCTAGCCTGACGGTCATCCTCCCTGTCACTGGAACAACGACCATGTCTCCCCTGATCCGTCTGCTCGCCAGTTTCGTTGCCCTGATGCTGGCCATGGGCATTGGCCGCTTCGCCCTGACCCCGCAATTGCCGCACCTGATCAGCGAAGGCCAGGTCGACCTGACTGCCGGCGGACTGATCGCCGCCGCCAACTACCTGGGTTATCTCATCGGCGCCCTGGATGCGATGCTGGCACGACGCCCGTCCCAGGTGCGCGGGCGCCTGCTGGGAGGGTTGTGGCTGTGCGTGCTGCTGACCCTGGCGTCGTTCTGGGCCCAGGGCTTCTGGCCGCATTTGCTCCTGCGCTTCGGCACCGGGGTGGCCAGCGCCTGGGCTCTGGTGATGATCACCGCCTTGAGCCAGCCCCTGGCCCAGGCTGCCGGGCGCCCGCGGCTGGGAGCACTGGTGTTCGCCGGCCCCGGGCTGGGCATCATGCTCACCGGCCTGCTGGCCCTGGGCTCCAATCTGCTGGGGCACGACTCGGCCGAGCTGTGGCTGCTGTACGCCGCAGTGGCCTTGTTGATGCTGCTGGTCATCCTGCCGATCCTGCCCCAGGCCGGCACCGGCCCGCAGGCTGCCGTCCAGGCCAACCCCGTGAGCGAGCCTGGCGTGGGCCGCCTGGGACTGGTCTACGGTTTGTACGGCATGGGCTACATCATCCCCGCGACCTTTCTCGCGCAGATGGCCAGCGCCCAATTCCATGGCCAATGGCAGGCCGACCTGTTCTGGCCCGGGTTCGGCATGGCCGCCGCCCTGGGGGTATTGCTGGTCAGCCTGCGCCGGCACTATCCGGACAGCACCCGCCACTGGCTGGTCGCGACTTTGTGGCTACAGGCCATCGGCGTCTTTGTCTGCCTGCTGGACAGCGGCTGGGGGCTGTTGCTGGGGGTGCTGCTGTGCGGCACGCCGTTCCTGGCCTGCATGCAACTGGTGATGCAACGTTCCCGGGAGTTGGCGCCCCACGCCGTCCAGCGCAACACCGGCTTGCTCACCGCCTGTTTCGCCGTGGGCCAGTTGAGCGGCCCACTCCTGGCGGCGCTGAGCAGCCACTTCAGTGGCAGCCTGCAACTGGCCCTGCTGGTTGCGGGTGGCGGCCTGCTGCTTGGCGGGGGCCTGCTGCTGAGCCGACAACGGCTGCAGCCCTCGTGCGCGGCGCTGTCCTGAGACTGCTCAGCCTTCCTTGATTTGCTCCCACAGGCGGGCGACATCCTCGACACTGCTCGCCGCGACCCGAGCCAGGCTCCGGGGATAGTCGACCCCGGGGTTCTCACTGAAGCGGGTCGCGGTGAACTGGCCATTGCTGGCCCGCAGTACGTAGCCACTATCACGGCAAGCGGCGCTGGCCAGGTAGAGCACTCCCGGGGTCACCCATTCCGGCTTGAGCTCGACCGGGGCCTCGGTCACGCCCCACATCCGGGTCTTGGCCACCGGCGAGACGGCGTTCACCAGGATCCCGTGCTCCCGCCCCTCCATGCCCAGGGCATTCATGATGCCCAACTGGGCCATCTTGCCGGCCGCATAGGCCAACAGCCCGGGTTGGGCATACTGCTGATACATGGCCCGGTCCGAGGTGGTCAGGACCACCCGCGCCACGCCAGAGCGCTTGAGATAGGGCCAGGCGTGCTTGCACAACCAGGTCGGCGCCTGCACGTTGACGTCCAGCGCCCGCGAAAGAAACTCGCGGTCGGTGTCCTCGATGCCCTGGTAACCGACCCAGCCGGCGTTATGGATGATGATGTCCACCCCGGCGAAAGTATCGACGGCCAGGGCCACCAACTGCCGGGCCGTGGCTTCATCGGCCAGGTCGCCCGCATGGGCGACCACCTGCCCGCCTTCGGCCTGCAGCATGCGCGCCGCGGTGACGGCCACCTGCTCATCGGCGCCCGCGCCCAGGCGATCGGTGCCCAGGTCGCTGATCACCACCTGGGCGCCCAGCCCGGCCAACGCGCGGGCATAGTCCAGGCCCAGGCCGCGCCCGCCCCCGGTGACGATGGCAGTCCTACCCTTGAAATCCATGTTGGCCTCTCCTGTTGTGTCGCCCGCACCTTAACAACAAACAACGGGAGGACTTGATACTTTATCGATGCGCCACTGATACCCCGCAGCTATCAGCCCGGGCCCGGTTGGAGCCTGCCGGCGGCGCCTCTATGATGACGGCCTGTCGCTCAATGCCAACGAGGGAATGCGAGAAATGGTCGAGACCCGCCTGCTCAGGCAGTTCATCGCGGTCGCCGAGGAACTGAACTTCCACAAGGCCGCCAACCGCCTGTTCATGGCGCAACCGGCCCTGAGCCAGGCTATCCATCGCCTCGAGCAGAAGCTCGGCTTCGGCCTCTTCATCCGCAACCGGCGCGAGGTCAGGCTGACCCCGGCCGGCTCGACATTCCTCGATGTCGCCTACCGTACCCTGAAGGACCTGGAGCAGGGTATCGAGCAAGCGCGCCAGGTCGGTGCAGGTATTGCCGGCCAGCTCACCATCTGTACCCTGTCCCTGACCTACTACGATGGCCTGCTCCATGGCCTGCGGCGTTTTCGCGAAAGCTATCCCAAGGTCCGGCTGGTCATCCGCGAGATGCCCTCCGCCAGCCAGGCCAAGGCCCTGTTGGCGGGCGAGGCGGATATCGCCTTCATGCGCCTGTTGCCCTTGCCTGCCGACTCCATCGAATCACGCTTGATCCTCGACGAGCGGATCGTCATGGCCCTGCCTGCCGGGCATCCACTGGCCAACAGCCAGGAGGTGCGCTTGCAGGAGTTTGCCGACGAGGCTTTCGTGTTCACCCCCCAGCCCCTGGGCAGCGGATACCACAGCCAGTTGATGGGCCTGTGTGCAGCCGCCGGTTTCCAGCCCCGGGTGGCCCAGGAAGCGGCGCGGGTCCATACCCAGATCGGCTTGGTAGCCTGTGGTTTCGGAGTGGCGCTGGTACCGGAATCGGTGGCCGATACCACCCTGCGGAACAAGGTGGTGTTCCGCCCGTTGACAGCGCTGGAGCGCAAGCCGAATCCCGGCATCGGCCTGTACATGAGCCACAACCGGCTCAATGCTTCGCCACTGCTGGAGAACTTCATCGACTTGCTGGATTTTGCGCCACCGGCGTCCGCCGAAGTGGCCTGAGAGCCGCCCCGGGGACGCCAAGCCCCCGGAATGGAAGGGAACGAGCCTTAGCTGAGCTCGATACGATCGGCGTGGATGACGATCTCGCCCTGCTTGTAGAGGGCGCCGATGGCCTTCTTGAAATTGCCCTTGCTGACCCCGAACAGGCGGCTGATCAGGGCCGGGTCGCTCTTGTCGCTGACCTCCAGGGTGCCGTTGTTTTCCCGCAGCCTGGCCAGGATCTTGGCGTTCAGGCTGCTGGCGGCCTGGGCCCCCACAGGTTGCAGGCTGAGGCTGATCTTGCCATCGGCACGCAGCTCCTTGATGAAGCCCTTTTCCTGCATGCCGGAACGCAGGAACTTGAACACCTCGTTCTTGTGGATCAGGCCCCAGTGCTTGTTGTTGATGATCGCCTTGAAACCCATGTCGGTGAACTCCACCACCAGCAGGTCGACTTCCTGGCCGGCCTGGTAGTTGGCCGGGGTCTTGTCCAGGTAACGGTCCAGGCGAGCGGTGGCGGTGATGCGGCGGGTGTGGCGGTCCAGGTAGACATGCACCACGCAGTAATCACCGGCATTGAGCTGGCGCTTTTCCTCGGAATACGGCAACAGCAGGTCCTTGGACAGTCCCCAGTCCAGGAAAACGCCGATGCTGTTGACTTCGACGACCTTGAGGCTGGCGAACTCACCGACCTGGACTTTCGGCTTCTCGGTTGTTGCAATCAACTTGTCTGCACTATCCAGGTAAACAAAAACGTTCAGCCAATCTTCATCTTCACTGGGAATATCCTTGGGAATATAACGATTGGGCAGCAATATCTCGCCATCCGCACCGCCATCCAGATACAAACCGAAGTTGGTGTGTTTAACCACTTGCAAACTGTTGTAACGCCCGACTAAAGCCATTTCCAATACCCTCATTGCGTGGGCGGCATTCTACCTGTTTTCCATGGCCAGGTTGGCGCCGCTGTGGCACCGCGGCGGAAAATCCGCGCCAGGCAGCGGTTTTCCTGGCTTTGGCGACAGACTGCAGTCCATTCGTCAGGCCAGGGGGCACCGTCTTGGCCATTTTCCCTCGCGCCGCAGTCGCCACTGGCCGGGCAGGTCTTATTTAAAACAGCGACTTAGCGACATATTCGAGATACCGCTTCAGGAACAAGGATAAACTCCGACCTGCACTAACACCCGGGGAAACAAACAATTATCGGGCGACTCTGTTAAGATGGCTGGCCAAATTAATTTTCCCAAAGGTTAAATGGCAATCATGCGAGTAAAAAACTCCAGCAGCAAAGTCAAACCTGTCCCCGTGGTGGAAACCAGCGAATCGATCAATGAACAGGTCGCGGCCTTCCTGAAATCCGGTGGCCAGATCCAGCAGATCGCCAAGGGCGTCAGCGGCCAGACCTTCAGCCCGTCCAAGCAGATCAGCCTCGGCAAGAAGTAATACTCCCCCGCTTTTCCTGGTCCCCTGGCGCTTGCTCCAAGCGTCGGGGCCGGCGCTACCTTCTCCCCCCGCTCCAGCAAAAATCGACGAACGGCCCGAACCTGCAGGCCACGACCGGTATCCTTGCAGCCCTCTGGATAAATCGTTTCAGCCATCCCAGGCTGTCACTCCCCGTAGTCCAAGGAGTGCTGCATGCGCAAACTCACTTTCCTGGCCATCTGCCTGGCCCTGGCGTGCCCGCTGGCCCAGGCGCAGATCTTCCAGCGCGAGCTGGGCGACTTCGACCTCAAGCTGGGCACCAGCCCCAGTCGCAGCATGGCCCAGGGCCTGGTCAAACCATCTTCCAGCGGCTCCTTCCATGGCGGCCTCGACCTGGACCACGACAGCGGCTGGTACTTCGGCCAGTGGTCGCCAAGCCTGGGCCTGAGCCCCGCGAGCCGCCTGGAGGTCGATTCCTACCTGGGCTTCAAGCAGTCCCTCGACCAGAACCTGGGCTATGAACTGGGAGTGATCCACTACAACTATCCGCAATTGCGCACCCAGGACAGCCAGCAGCTCTACGGCGGCCTGAGCCTGCTGGGCAGCCGTTTCGGCGCGGCCTTCAGCAACGACCCGGACCGACGCAACAGCACCCTGTTCGCCGACTTGGGCGGCAACCCTCCGTTCGGGATCGGGGTCAGCGTCAAGTACAGCACCTACCGCCTGAACAATGCCGTGTCGGTGGCCAAGGGCGGCTACATCTCCAGCTTCAACGACTGGTCGATCAAGTTCTCCCGCCCATGGCTGGGGATCGATCTCAACCTGATCTACAGCGACTCCAGCCTCAACGGCAGCGATTGCCCGGCCTATTCTGGACACAACAGCCGCTGCGACGGCCTGCTGACCTTCAAGGCCGAGCGGAGCTTCTACTAGAAGCGCTGAACTGCCGGGGGCCTTCGGGGTTCAGATGCAGCAACCCGCACACCCAAGGACCTGGATATGTCGCGCCGGTGCTACCTCTTCATCGCCTTGCTGATCGCCAGCCTGCTGCTGGGTGCCTGTAGCCGGGTGGGCCTGGCCTACCGCAACCTGGACGTGATCATTCCCTGGACCCTTGACGATTACCTGGATATGAACAGCGAGCAGAAGAGCTGGCTCAACCAGCGCCTGCAGCAGCACCTGAGCTGGCATTGCAGCACCCAGCTACCAGGCTACCTGGACTGGCTCGACCGCCTGCAGTCGATGGTCCGCGACAACCAGGTCAATGATGCGGCGCTGCAGGCACGCACCCGTGAAGCCAAGCAAGCCATCGCCGAGATCGCCCGCCAGATCACCCCATCGGCCGTGGAGTTGCTGCAAGGCCTGGATGAGCGGCAAGTGGCGCAGATGAACAGCTCCCTGGCCAAGGACCTGCAGGAACACCGCGAGCAGTACCTCCAGCCGCCCCTGGCACGGCAGATCGAACAGCGCAGCCAGCGCATGGAAAAACGCCTCAGGGCCTGGCTCGGTACCTTGAACCCGCAACAACGCCTGCGTGTCGAGCGATGGTCCGTCTCTCTGGGCGAGCAGAACCGCCAGTGGCTCGCCAACCGCGCCCACTGGCAGGCGCTGTTCAGCACTGCAGTACAGCAGCGGCGGGCCAGCGACTTCCCGCAGCGCATCGAACAATTGCTGGTGGACCGCGAAAGCCTGTGGACCGCCAGCTACCGCCAGGCCTACGAGCACACCGAACAGGCCGCACGCAGCCTCGTGGTGGACCTGATGGCCAGCAGCAGTCCCGAGCAACGCCAGCGCCTGCTGAAAAAGATCGACGGCGTGCGCCAGGACTTCACCAACCTGAAATGCCTGCAGGACGCTCGCCGTCCCTGACTCAGGCGATCTGGGCCTTGGACGCCAGCTCGTCGAAGGTCAGTGGGTCCAGGGCATCGGCCTGTTCGTCCAGTACCTGGCGTGGATGCTCGTTGCCCGGAATGCTGCTGTCGAGCAAGCACAACAGGCTCGAGCCCCGGGGCGTGAGCATGAAGTTCTCGCCGTTACCGCCCTCCTGCTCCGGCCTGCTCTGGATGAACTCCCGGTCCAGCAGCAGTTTTTCGTATTCGGTGGCGGTGCTCTTCAGTTCATCCAGGTTACCCGTGGGCTCGCCTTCGGCGGCCATGGCCGCCGCATGCTGCTCGGCATAAGGCCGTGGGGTGAAGCTGTGGCCAGCACCGTTCTGCACTTCGTGCAGCAAGCGTTCTATCAGATCCCAGTTGTAAGTCGCCATTTCGATTCAACCTCCAGAATGCAGTGCCTTGCCTGGGTTGTGACCGGTGGCTACGCCAGCCGTTCAGGAATTTCGCACCACCTGGCAGCTTGTCGATCTGCTTGCCCACCAAACGACTAGCGTGTGTAGAACCCATCCCCCGCCCTGAGGAACGACATCATGGATATCAGCGATCATCCCGTGGTCAGCCGGGAACAATGGCTGGAAGCACGCAAGCAGCACCTGCTCAACGAAAAGGCATTCACGCGCCAACGTGACCGGCTCAGCGCCGAACGCCGGGCACTGCCCTGGGTGAGGATCGACAAGCCCTACCGCTTCCACGGGCCCCATGGCGCACTGACGCTGGCCGAGTTGTTCGGCGGTCGCAGCCAGTTGGTGGTCTATCACTTCATGTTCGCAGACGGCTGGGAAGAAGGCTGCAAGGGTTGCTCATTCCTGGCCGATCATTTCGATGGGGCCAACCTGCACCTGGCCCACCATGACGTGGCGTTGGTGGCGGTGTCCCATGCGCCCTACGAGCAGTTCCAAGCCTTTGGCCAGCGCATGGGCTGGCGCTTCGACTGGCTTTCCAGCGCCGGCGACGACTTCAACCAGGACTTTGGCGTCAGCTTCGACAGCGAACAGCTGGCCAGCGCCACAGCCAGCTACAACTATGCGCCAGTGAGCGGCAACGAGCTGGAGCTGCCCGGCTTGAGCGTGTTCTATCGCAACGAGCAGGGACAGATATTCCACACCTACTCCACTTATGCCCGGGGCCTGGACCTGCTGCTGGGGGCGTACAACTTCCTGGACCTCACGCCCAAAGGGCGCAACGAGGGGCCGATCATGAACTGGGTTCGCCACCATGACCGCTATGCGCCAACCCCAGTTGCAAAACAGGGGGCGAGATGCTGCTGCAACGACTGAACACTCGGCACGATCGACGGCGGGACCGCGCTAGCGGTTCCACCACAGCGCCAGCTAAGCTGTAGGCATGACCCCCGCCTACCACAGTCTCCACGAATACACCCTGCGCATGAACCGGGTGCTGGAGCATATCGACCAACACCTGGACCAACCCCTGGAGCTGGGCGACTTGGCGCAGGTGGCGCATTTCTCGCCTTATCATTTTCATCGCCTGTTCAGCGCCTGGGTCGGCGAACCCCTGGGCGTCTACCTGAGGCGCCGGCGCCTGGCCCGCGGCGCACACCTGCTGGCCAGCCGGCCTGAGGCCTCGATCCTGGAGATCGCACTGGAAGTGGGTTTTGGCTCCGGCGAGGCCTTTTCCCGGGCGTTCAAGCAGCACTTCTCGGTCTCGCCCAGCACCTGGCGCGATACCGAGCCCAAGCGTTGGCACCGCCGCCTGGACGACATTCGCGAACGCCGCCTGCGGCAATTGCGCAATCCTGATCAGACCCACATCCCGGCTTTCGACGATCCTGATGCCTTCATTCACCTGAAGGAGCTCACAATGAAGGTCACCATCAAGGAACTGCCCCCCGTACGCGTCGCCTACCTGCGCTATACCGGCGCCTACGGGCCGGGGATCGGCCTGTTCTGGCAGCAGGCCGTCATCCCCTGGATGGCCGAGAACGGGCTCATGGGCCGCGCACGCTACGGCATCGGCCATGACGACCCTTACGTCACCCCACCCGAGAAGTGCCGCTACGACGCCTGCGTCGAAGTCCCCCTCGACTTCAAGGGACGGGCTCCCGCGGTCGTCACCACCCTGCCCGGTGGCCTCTATGCGATCACGCACTATCAGGGCAAAGGCCCCGATATCGCCGATACCTGGAGCGAGTTGTGCCGCGATTGGCTGCCCAAGAGTGGTATGCAGCCCGACGCACGGCCGGCCTTCGAGCTGTATCCGATGGACGCCTGGAGCGATCGAACCGGTGATCTGGAGTTCGATATCTGCTTTCCGGTCAAGGCGCTGTAAGCCATAGAGAATCTGAATGCGCAGGAGGTAGCAGGCCGCCCGGATTCGAAGCTTATCCGGTGGATGCCCACCACGCTCCCTGCGTCGGTGGGCCGGAATGCCAGCCCGGCATGCGCTCACGGTCCTGCAGCCGCCAGTGCCGGAATGCAAACGGGGGAGCCTGTGCTCCCCCGTCATTTTTTTGCCAGGCCCATGACCAGCGGGCTTGCCTCAGCGGGACGGAATGGCCCTGATATCGCGCACGATGAAGCGCGGCAGAACCCGGACATAGAAGGTCTCCACATCGGAGTTACCGCTGTTGGTAATCACCCCAAGCATGGTTTTCATATTGCGTAACTGGCCCATTGCGCCGGCAGGCTGGAGCCCATCGCGTTGCTGGGCGAAGTGCAACACTTCGACACCGGCACGCTTGACCTGGACCTTGTAGCCGAAGTCGACACTGGCCAGGATCGTATTATCGTCGACGATCTTGGACACCAGCCCACCTTGGGAGTCACTGAGCCGGCGCTTGTACACCGCCTCTACATCCAGCAGGTAATCGGCACTGTCCTTGCTCGCCGCGTAGCGATTGGCATTGCCCAGTTGCTGGATCAACTCCGTGCCCAATTGCTGGCGCAGCTTGTCCTCAGGCAAGAAGCGCGGGCTCTCGCCGATCAGTTGCAGATCGAAATGGTCGATCCAGTAGGTGGCGTCGGCAGGAATCTGCACGGGTTTGGACGAGATGTAGTAATCCGGCCGGGAGGCACACCCGACGAGCAAGACACAGGTGAACAACAGCGACAGCAGGCGCATTAAGGATCTTCCTTGAAAGCGATTTCGTTGGGTGCACTGGCGCGGATCAAGGAAACGCATCCAGGCGCTTGGCGCTCGCCCATGACCCGGAACGCTTGAGGGGAGCGTGAAGATTCGCCCCTTCGGGACAGCAGCGATACCGGGAAAGGCGCGCGATATTAGTTCGCCACTATCCAGGCGTCAATTGAACCCAGCTTGCAGAACTGGCGTGCCGGGGCCGATCCAACTGAACTTTGCCCGTTCCAGGCGCCTCAACCGGATGTCCCCTGTCCACCACATGAGGCGCAGCCCATGAAAACCCTGAACCTGCTCATCCTCGCCGGCAGCCTGCTGCTGGCCCTGCCCGCCTGGGCCTGTACCCCGGACGAAGCCACCGCCAAGCGCGAGCAACTGGCCCGGGAGGTCAGCAAGATCACCGAGCAGAACCCGGCCAAGGCCAAGGAAATCAACGATGAGTTGCAGAAGATGAACCTGGGCAGCGCCAGCAAGGATCTGCCCGACGATTGCCAGTTGATCGACCAACGCCTCAAGGAACTGGCCGACGCCGAGAATAAAGCCGACCACTGAAAGTCCGGAAAACAAAAAGCCCGGACCAGGTCCGGGCTTTCTAACTGGCACTCAGGCCTGCACTTTACTCAGCAGCTGGTGCTGGCTTGCGGCGCTTGAGAGGCGCCAGGCCGTCCTGGCTGACCAGGGCCGGGCCGTCGCTCTTGGGCCGGTTGGCGCTCTTGCGCTTGGTCGGCGACTTGGCCAGGGACTTTTTCTTGTCGCCCTTGGCATCGGTCTTTTTCTTCTTGGTACCAGCGGCCTTGCCCGAGGCCTTGACCTTCTTCGGACCGCCGTAGGTGCCCTTGACCTCCTTGATGGTGCGACGCTCGAAGCTCTGCTTGAGGTAGCGCTCGATGCTCGACATCAGGTTCCAGTCGCCATGGCAGATCAGCGAGATAGCCAGGCCTTCGTTGCCGGCGCGGCCGGTACGGCCAATGCGGTGCACGTACTCGTCGCCACTGCGAGGCATGTCGAAGTTGATCACCAGGTCCAGGCCCTCGACGTCCAGGCCGCGGGCAGCGACATCGGTGGCCACCAGGATCTTCACCCCGCCCTGCTTCAGGCGGTCGATGGCCAGCTTGCGATCCTTCTGGTCCTTGTCGCCGTGGAGGACGAACGCCTTGTAGTCCTGGGCCACCAGGCGGCCGTAGATGCGGTCGGCCATGGCCCGGGTGTTGGTGAAGATAATGGCCTTCTGGTAGATCTCGTTGGCCAGCAGCCAGTTGACGATCTGCTCTTTGTGCTGGTTGTGGTCGGCCGTGATGATCTGCTGGCGCGTGGTCTCGTTGAGCTGGCTGACGCTGTTGAGTTGCAGGTGCTCGGGGTTGTCGAGGACCTTGGCGACCATTTCCCGCAGGCCGGAACCACCGGTGGTGGCGGAGAACAGCATGGTCTGCTGGCGGCTCGGGCACTCATCCACCAGGCGTTGCACGTCTTCGGCAAAGCCCATGTCGAGCATGCGGTCGGCTTCGTCGAGCACCAGCACTTCGACTTCCTTGAGGTCCAGGTTCCCGGCGTTGAGGTGTTCCAGCAGGCGACCCGGGGTACCGATGAGGATATCCGGCACCTTGCGCAGCATGGCGGCCTGGACCTTGAAGTCCTCGCCACCGGTGATCAGGCCGGACTTGATGAAGGTGAACTGGGAGAAACGCTCGGCTTCCTTCAGGGTCTGCTGGGCCAGCTCCCGGGTCGGCAGCAGGATCAGGGTCTTGATGCTGACGCGGATCTTCGCCGGGCCGATCAGGCGATTGAGGATCGGCAGGATGAAGGCCGCGGTCTTGCCGCTACCGGTTTGTGCCGTCACCCGCAGGTCACGCCCTTGCAGCGCGAGCGGAATAGCCGCGGCCTGTACCGGAGTCGGCTCGACAAATTTAAGCTCGGCCACGGCTTTGAGCAGGCGTTCGTGCAGGGCGAATTGGGAAAACACGGGTGCTACCTCGAAGATGTGCAAAAAAACAGCTGCATAGGGTAACGGTTTCGGAGGCCCAGGCCGAGTTTCTTTGTGCAAACGGTGGCAAAGAGTTGGTTTTTTGTTAGCCGATTTTTCTCAAGCCGTAACTTTGCCGGGGTTAGATGCTCTAATCCCCCCCTTGTGCCACACAGAAGAATCGTTTTAGCCCATGGACTTCAAACAGCTCTGGCTCGATACCCAGGACCTCTGGGGAGCCCTCGACCAACACCCGCTCCTCCACGCCGGCCTGGGCCTGGCCCTGTTGCTGGTGGTCGCCCTGGTACTCGGACGGGTGGCCCGCTACCTGGTGCTGCATGGCGTGCGGCTGCTGGGGCGGCAGCCGGCCCTGCACTGGCTCAACGACCTGCGCCAGAACAAGGTGTTCCACCGCCTGGCGCAGATGACCCCGTCCGTGGTGATCCAGTTCGGCCTGCACCTGGTGCCGGAGTTGAGCCAGGCCAGCCAGCTGTTCCTCGGCAACCTGGCCATGGCCTTCACCATCCTGTTCCAGCTCCTGGCCCTGAGCGCCCTGCTCAATGCCCTGCTGGACATCTACGCCCGCACCGAGCACGCCCGCACCCGCTCGATCAAGGGTTATGTGCAACTGGCGAAGATGGTGCTGTACGTGTTCGGCGCCATCATCATCGTCGCCACCCTCATCGACCGCTCGCCGCTGTTGCTGCTCTCGGGCCTGGGCGCCATGTCGGCGGTGATCCTGTTGGTGTACAAGGACACCCTCTTGTCCTTCGTCGCCAGCGTGCAACTGACCAGCAACGACATGCTGCGGGTCGGCGACTGGATCGAGATGCCCCAGGTAGGCGCCGACGGCGACGTGGTGGACATCACCCTGCACACGGTCAAGGTGCAGAACTTCGACAAGACCATCGTTTCCATCCCCACCTGGCGACTGATGTCCGAATCGTTCCGCAACTGGCGCGGCATGCAGCAGTCCGGCGGTCGGCGGATCAAGCGCAGCCTGTTCATCGACGCCAGCGGCGTGCGTTTCCTGCATGACGACGAAGAGGCGCGGCTGAGCGGGGTACGCCTGCTAACCGACTACATCGGGCGCAAGCAGGCCGAGCTAAAAAGCTGGAACGAGGCCCAGGGCAACGTTGCCGCACTGTCGGCCAACCGCCGGCGCATGACCAACCTCGGCACCTTCCGCGCCTATGCCCTGGCCTACCTGAAGAGCCACCCCGAGATCCAACCGAACATGACCTGCATGGTGCGCCAGATGCAGACCACGGCCCAGGGCATTCCCCTGGAGATCTACTGCTTCACCCGCACCACGGTATGGGCCGACTACGAACGGATCCAGGGGGATATCTTCGACTACCTGCTGGCGGTGATGCCGGAGTTCGGCCTGAGCCTGTACCAGCAACCCAGCGGCAACGACCTGCGCGCCGGCCTGCTACCGGCGGTTCTGGGTGCCAGCCATATCGGCCCGAGCCAGAAGCAGGCGCTCTGACTAATGCCGATCAGTTAAGGCAACGGTAGGAGCGAGGCTTGCACGCGATGGGCTTCAGAGCGCTGTGTTTACCCCGTAAGCAGGCGCTACCTTTGACGAACATCGCGAGCAATCGAGCGTCGACCGGCTGCTCCTGCAGGGGATCACCTCGCCTAACTGAGCGGCATTGGGCGCTCTGCGCCCAACGCAAACGCCAGTCCCCGATTCCTGGCGTTTTCAGGCTGCCGTCGGTGCTGCCTGCGACAGCGGGTCAGGCAGCGAACGGCAAGCCAGCAGGATGAACAGCACGGACAGCAACGCGCAGGCAGCCCCCAGGCAAATCGCCGCACCGTAGCCCTGGTACAGGTCGAACAGCCAGCCGGCGAGACTGCCGCCCAGCAATGCCGCGATACCTACCGACATGTACAGGGCGCCGAGTATTGCCCCCAGGTTGGCGGTGCCGAACCAATCGGCCGCCACCGCCGGGTAGAGCGAAATGCAACCGCCGTTGGCCACGCCAAAGCACAGGGCGAACAACGCCAGGGCCATGAAGCCGTCGGCCACCAGCCACAGCAGGTTCAACAGCACCAGGACCAAGGTCAGGGCGATCAGCAGGCGCCGGCTGCCGATCCGGTCGCCCAGGCTGCCGAGGAATAGGCGACCGCCGACGTTGCCAACGCCGATCAGGCCAATCAGCAAGTTGGCTGCGGAAACCCCCAGCCCTGCCTGCCGGGCATAGGGATTGATGTGCACCAACGCCACGAACAACCCCACCGAACCGCACAGGATCGCCGCGAAATACCACCAGAAGCGCGCCATGCCCAGGGCTTCGCTCAGGCGCAAGCCAGCCGTGGCCGCCTGGGGCCGCTCGGCCATGGCGGGCAGGCCGTCCGCGAACAGCCCCAGCTCCTGGGGGCCGCTGCGCATCAGGGCCGTGGCACCCAGGCCAAGCAGCAGGATCGCGCCGGCGAAGATCTGCAAGGTCGCCTCCCAGGAAAAATGCTCCATCAGCCAGCCGGCCAGCAGCGGCCCGGCAAAGGTCCCGACCCCGGTTCCCGCCAGGGCAAGGCCCGAGGCCTGGCTACGCCGCCTGACGAACCAGCGCTGGACCACCGCCACCGCCGGCACATACACCAGGCCGACACCCAGTCCCACCAGCACGCAGAAGCACAGCAGGAACCACCACAACGACCCGGACGCCAGGCTCGCGCAGAAAAAACCCAGGGCCAGGGACAAGATGCCGGCCCCCACCACCCGCCGGGTGGAAGTGCGATCGGCCAGCACGCCGGCGACAACCCCCATGGCGTAGTAGATCAACGCAGTCAGGGAAAACACCGAGGCCACGGAAAAGCTCCCCACCGCGAAATTGGCCTGGATCTGCGAGAAGAACGCACCGAAGGAATAGGCACCGCCAAAAATCAGCGCCAACAGCACATGGGTGGCCAACACCACATACCAGCCGTGGAATACCTGGAACTTCATGGCGCAACGCCCTCCCTTGCCTGGAGCCGGCTTCAGCAAAGCCAGCCCCATCTTGTAACGTCTTGTATATACATATGAATGCAATTTCATGGCCAGCCGCGTCACCTTGCGCTCGGCCCTTTGCTTCAACTAGCTAACTATTTGTTTTAAATGACAAAAACAGTGACAAAAAAGAACCCGCCGATGTGGCGGGTCCTGGGCAGAGCATCGCTCCTGGGGATGGGGGTAACAGCTGCGTAGAACCGCTACCCAATCTGGCTGGCGCCCGTAACCTTCACGCCACGGCCACCCTGCGCTGGCCATGGCGGCTGACCCACACCGCCAGCAGGATCACCAGCCCGCCAAGGGCCAGGCGTCCCAGGTCTTCATGGCGGTTCCAGATCAGCAAATTGAGCAACAGGCCCACCGGCACATGCAGGTTGTTCATCACCGCCAGGGTCGCGCCGGTGACCATGCAGGCGCCCTTGTTCCACCAGTACAGCCCCAGGGCCGTGGCCACCAGCCCGAGGAACAGCAGCACCGCCCAGGTCACCGGGGCATCCGGCAAGAAGTGCGCCTTGCCGAACAGCAGGAACGCCGGCAACACCACCAGCAAGGCTCCCAGGTAGAAGTAGCCGAAACGCCGGTAATGCGGCAGGTCGCTGGGGTAGCGGGCCACCAGGTGCTTGTACAGCACCTGCCCGGCGGCATAGGTGAAGTTGGCCAATTGCAGCAGCAAGAAACCCATGAAGAAGTCCGGGTTGATCCGGTCATAACGGATCACTGCGGCGCCCGCCACCGCCACCAGGGCCGCCAGCAGGCCCCAGGGATTGAAGCGCCGGTTCAGGGCGTCCTCGATCAGGGTCACGTGCAACGGCGTGAGGATGGTGAACAACAGCACCTCCGGCACGCTCAGCACCCGGAAGCTCAGGTACAGGCACACATAGGTAATGCCGAACTGCAGCGCGCCGATCAGCAGCATGCCGCGCATGAAGGCCGGCTCCACCCGGCGCCAGCGGGTCAGCGGGATGAAGACCAACCCGGCCAGCAGCACCCGCACCAGCACCGCGAAGTAGCTATCGACATGCCCGGCCAGGTACTCGCCGATCAGATTGAAGGAAAACGCCTGGATCAGGGTGACAACAAGTAGATAGCCCATGCTCGCCTCATCTTTGGATGGCGGCGACGATAACGGTTTTGCCGGCGCGGGTGAAATCGCCGGCAAAAAAAGCCCGATCTCGCAAGGCGTTCGATCGGGCATTGGCACTGAAGGAGCACGCAGTGCAAAGGGAGGTTCGATGCGCGAACCGGCTTGAAGGGGGTACGCAAGAGCTACTTGAACATCCTGCGATTATCTGGGGATTAACCCGTCAGGCCACCTGGGCCAGCCTGGCGTTGGCCTGGTTCAGGCCCTTCTCGTGGAAATCGCCACCCAGGTTCAGGCCCTCGGCATGGATGAACTGCACGTCGTGGATCCCGATGAAGGCCATGACCTGGCGCAGGTAGGGTTCCTGATGGTCAGTGCTGCTGCCGGCGTAGATCCCGCCACGGGCCGTCAGCACGAAGGCACGCTTGCCAGTGAGCAGGCCCTGGGGACCGGTCTGGGTGTACTTGAAGGTGACCCCGGCGCGCAGCACATGGTCGAGCCAGGCCTTGAGGGTGCTGGGGATGGCGAAGTTGTACATGGGCGCCGCCATCACCAGGACGTCGGCCGCCAACAGCTCCTCGGTCAGCTCATTGGAGCGTTGCAGCGAATCCTGCTCGGCGGCGTTGCGTTGCTCGGCAGGCTTCATCCAGCCGCCCAGCAGGTTGGCGTCCAGGTGCGGCACCGGGTTGCGAGCCAGGTCGCGCACGGTGATCGAGTCCGCCGGATAGGCCGCTTGCCACTGCTGGATAAAGGTCTGGGTCAGTTGGCGGGATACGGAATCCTGTTGGCGGGCACTGCTTTCGATGATCAGGACGCGGGACATGGGTGAAGCCTCCATCGGGGTATGCGTAAGTCGATGGGGCGCAGATTAAACAGAGATATATCGATGAAAAAGCGCAAATAACTGCTATAACCAATCAATAATTTCGTTTATAAGCGAAGCCAGTCCCAACGTTGTCGTCGACCCTGGCTTCACTGGAGTCACTTGGCCTGGCAGCTCAGGTCCAGGCGCAGCTTGATGATCTTGCGGTTGAACTTGGCGGTGACGTTCCGGCTCTGCCCCGCCGCGACCTCCACCCGGCGGGTGCGAGGCGATTCGGGACCGTTGCGAAACACCACGGTGCAGGTAGCGTCGGTCTTGCCATAGTTGTTCAACTGGATGGAACCGATGTCCTCATCGGTGTCGTAGGCGGTGTAGTCGATGCCCAGGCCGTTGAGTTGCTTGTCGACATCGATGGGATAGGCCCAGGCCCCCAGGGGCAACAGGGCCAGCAGCACACAACAGAATTTTCTCATTCGGCGCTCTCCAATGCGGGAGCGCCAGCTTAGGACAAGAGGAGCCCCTCATGAAAGCGCCCCGCGTGAGCCTGGATCAATGGCGCACCCTGCAGGCCGTGGTCGATCACGGCGGCTTCGCCCAAGCCGCCGAAGCCCTGCATCGTTCGCAATCCTCGGTCAGCTATACCGTGGCACGCATGCAGGACCAGCTCGGCGTGCCGCTGCTGCGTATCGATGGGCGCAAGGCGGTGCTCACCGAAGCTGGCGGCGTGCTGCTGCGCCGCTCCCGGCAGTTGGTCAAGCAGGCCAGCCAGCTCGAAGACCTGGCCCATCACATGGAGCAGGGCTGGGAAGCCGAGGTCCGCCTGGTGGTGGATGCCGCCTACCCCAATGCGCGCCTGGTCCGCGCCCTTACCGCATTCATGCCGCAGAGCCGCGGCTGCCGCGTGCGCCTGCGCGAGGAAGTGCTGTCCGGGGTCGAGGAAGTGCTGCTCGAGGGCGTTGCCGACCTGGCCATCAGCGGTTTCAACATCCCCGGCTACCTGGGGACCGAGATGAGTTCGGTGGAATTCGTCGCCGTGGCCCATCCCGAGCACGCCCTGCACCGCCTGCAACGACAACTGGCCTTCCAGGACCTGGAAAGCCAGTTGCAGGTAGTGATCCGCGACTCCGGCCGCCAGCAACCGCGGGACGTGGGCTGGCTGGGTGCCGAGCAGCGCTGGACCGTGGGCAGCCTGGCCACCGCCGCGAAGTTCGTCAGCAGCGGCCTGGGTTTCGCCTGGCTGCCACGGCACATGATCGAGCGCGAGCTGAACGAAGGCCTGCTCAAGGTGCTGCCCCTGGACCAGGGCGGCAGCCGCCATCCGACCTTCTTCCTGTACTCCAACAAGGACAAACCCCTGGGCCCGGCGACGCAGATCCTCGTGGAACTGCTGCGCACCTTCGACACCGCGCCGCTGGACGCGCCGTTCGCCGCCCCCGAGCAAGCCTGAAGTCCCAACCACCAGAACAAGGAGTTCTGCCATGGCGTATTTCGAGCATGAAGGTTGCACCCTGCACTACGAAGAATACGGCCGGGGCGAGCCCCTGCTGCTGGTCCACGGCCTGGGTTCCAGCGCCCAGGACTGGGAAAAGCAGGTCCCGGAACTGGCGACCCGCTATCGCCTGATCATCCCGGACGTACGCGGCCATGGCCGCTCCGACAAGCCCCGGGAACGCTACAGCATCCCCGGATTTGCCGCCGACCTCATGGCCCTGGTCGAACACCTGGGCCTGGGGCCGGTGCACTATGTCGGGCTGTCCATGGGCGGCATGATCGGCTTCCAGCTGGCAGTGGACCAGCCGCACCTGTTCAAGAGCCTGTGCATCGTCAACAGCGCGCCCGAGGTCAAGCTGCGCTCGGCCGACGACTATTGGCAGTGGTTCAAGCGCTGGAGCATGTCCCGGCTGCTGAGCATGGCGGCCATCGGCAAGGCCCTGGGCCAGCGACTGTTTCCCAAGCCCGAGCAAGCCGAGTTGCGGCAGAAGATGGCCGAACGCTGGGCAAGAAACGACAAACGTGCTTATCTCGCCAGCTTCGACGCCATCGTCGGCTGGGGAGTCCAGGAACGCCTGGGCCGTATCACCTGTCCAACCCTGGTCGTCAGCGCCGACCACGACTACACCCCGGTGGCGCTCAAGGAGGCTTACGTCAAACTGCTGCCGCACGCGCAGCTGGTGGTGATCGAGGACTCCCGGCACGCCACACCGCTTGACCAACCGCAGCGCTTCAACCAGACCCTGCTGCACTTCATCAATACAGTCGACACCACCACCCAGGATCACTGACCCATGCTGAAAAAAATCGCCCTCGTCGCCGGTTCCGTACTCTTCGCCGCCAACCTGATGGCAGCGCAACCGGCCAAGGCACCCCACGTCATGCTGGACACGAGCTTCGGCAAGATCGAGATCGAACTGGATCCGGTCAAGGCGCCGGTCTCCAGCAAGAACTTCCTCGACTACGTCGACAGCGGCTTCTACTCCAACACCATCTTCCACCGGGTGATCCCCGGCTTCATGGTCCAGGGCGGTGGCTTCACCGCGCAGATGGTGCAGAAGGACACCCGTGACCCGATCAAGAACGAAGCCTCCAACGGCCTGCACAACGTGCGCGGCACCCTGGCCATGGCCCGGACTTCGAACCCCAACTCGGCCACCAGCCAGTTCTTCATCAACGTCGCCGACAACGCCTTCCTCGATCCGGGCCGCGATGCCGGCTACGCGGTATTCGGCAAGGTGGTGAACGGCATGGAAGTCGTGGACCAGATCGTCAACTCCCAGACCACCACCAAGCAAGGCATGCAGAACGTCCCGGTCGACCCGGTACTGATCAAGTCGGCCAAGCGCATCGACTGATCACGCAGCCTGTCCCCGACGGCGGCGCCCTACCCGGCCGTTTAAAAACCTAGGCGAGGCAGCCAGCGCAAGGCGAAAACAGGCGAAAAAGCGCAGTTTACGAGCGCTAAATGAGCATTTTGAGCCTGTTTTCAACGCAGCGATGGCAACGCAGATAGTTTTTCAGCGGCCTGCTACCCGGCGCCCCGTCCGCTATAGCACAGGAGAGCCCGTACAACGGGCTGCAGACCCCATGCTCTATCGTCGTTTCGAACAACTGATCGATATCTTCCGCGACACCCCCGCGACCGCCCCGCCCAACCGGGTCCTGCCCTTCTATTTCCACTACATCAAGCAAGTCTGGCCGAGCTTCGTCGCCCTGCTGGTGGTGGGCCTGTTCGTGGCCCTGATCGAGGTGTCGCTGTTCAGCTACCTGAGCACCATCATCGACCTGGCCCAGGGCACGCCCAGCGTCCAGGTCTTCAGCGACCATGGCCTGGAACTGGCCTGGATGGCGGTGGTGGCGCTGTTGCTGCGCCCGCTGATGGTCGGCCTGCACGACCTGCTGATGCACCAGACCATCACCCCCGGCATGACCAGCCTGATCCGCTGGCAGAACCACAGCTATGTGCTGCGCCAGAGCCTGAACTTCTTCCAGAACGACTTCGCCGGGCGCATCGCCCAGCGCATCATGCAGACCGGCTACTCGCTGCAGGACTCCTCGGTGCAGGTGATCGACGCCCTGTGGCACGTGACCATCTACGCGGTCGGCGCCCTGGTGCTGTTCGCCGATGCCGACTGGCGCCTGATGATCCCGCTGCTGCTGTGGATCGTCGGTTTCATCGGCGCCATGCGGTTCTTCGTGCCGCGCATCCAGAAACGCTCGGTGGATGCCTCCGACGCCCGCTCCAAGCTCATGGGGCGGATCGTCGACGGCTACACCAACATCGCCACCCTGAAGCTGTTCGCCCATACCCATTTCGAGCAGAGCTACGCCCGCGAGGCCATCGCCGAACAGACCGAGAAGAGCCAGTTGGCCGGTCGCGTGGTGACCTCCATGGACGTCACCATCACCACCCTCAACGGCCTGTTGATCGCCGGCACCACGGGCCTGGCCCTGTGGTTGTGGAGCCAGTCGCTGATCAGCGCCGGGGCCATCGCCCTGGCCACCGGCCTGGTGATCCGGATCGTCAACATGTCCGGCTGGATCATGTGGGTGATCAACGGCATCTTCGAGAACATCGGCATGGTCCAGGACGGCCTGCAGACCATCGCCCAGCCGCTGCAACTGACCGACCGCGAACAGGCACCCAAGCTCGAAGTGACCCGAGGCGCGGTGAACTTCGAGCATGTCGAGTTCCACTACGGCAAGGCCAACAAGGTCATCAGCGATCTCAACCTGCACATCCGTCCCGGGGAAAAGATCGGCCTGATCGGCCCCTCCGGGGCGGGCAAGTCGACCCTGGTCAACCTGCTGCTGCGCCTCTACGACCTGCAGGACGGGCAGATCCTGATCGACGGCCAGGACATCGCCGGGGTGACCCAGGAAAGCCTGCGCGAGCGTATCGGCATGATCACCCAGGACACCTCGCTGCTGCACCGCTCGATCCGTGACAACCTGCTCTACGGACGTCCCGACGCCACTGACGAGGAACTCTGGGAAGCCGTGCACAAGGCCCGCGCCGACGAGTTCATCCCGCTGTTGTCCGACGCCCAGGGCCGTACCGGCTTCGACGCCCACGTGGGCGAGCGCGGGGTCAAGCTGTCCGGCGGCCAGCGCCAGCGCATCGCCATCGCCCGGGTGCTGCTCAAGGACGCGCCGATCCTGATCATGGACGAAGCCACCTCGGCCCTGGACTCGGAAGTCGAGGCGGCGATCCAGGAAAGCCTGGAGACCCTGATGCAGGGCAAGACCGTGATCGCCATTGCCCACCGGCTCTCCACCATCGCCCGCATGGACCGCCTGGTAGTGCTGGAACAGGGCCGCATCGCCGAAACCGGCACCCATGCCGAACTGCTGGCCCACGGCGGCCTGTATGCGCGGCTGTGGCAACACCAGACCGGCGGCTTCGTCGGCATCGACTGAGCGCTGAGCAGCGGCTACAGGTGGTTGGTGTAGCCGCTGCCGCAGGCTACGTACGGGCGCATAGCGGCCGCAGGATCGGGTAGCCACCACCACCGCAGGAAGGCCCTTCGGGCCTTGGCGCAGCTTCGCAGGCCCAGCAGCGGCTACAGACTCAGCACAACATCCTGAAAAGACGCCAGAGCCCCAGCCCACGGGGCCTGGCGTTTTTCATGGGTGGGTGGAATTGCCGCCAAAGCCTGCTGTACTGAGCCTAGGTTGCGGAGCGAAACCTGTAGTTAATCTGCTGGATGCATAACAGCTGTAGCGCGTTGATAGGTCGACCTATCAAGGACTCTCCCATGTCGTTGTTCAAGCGTTCCATGACTGAAATGCTCGGTACCTTCTGGCTGGTGTTGGGCGGTTGCGGCAGCGCCGTACTCGCGGCAGCCTTTCCCAATGTCGGCATCGGCCTGCTGGGGGTCGCCCTGGCCTTCGGCCTGACCGTCCTGACCATGGCCTTCGCCATCGGCCATATCTCCGGTTGCCACCTCAACCCCGCGGTATCCGTGGGCCTGGTGGTGGGTGGACGCTTCCCGGCCAGGGAACTGCCGGCGTACGTGGTGGCCCAGGTGATCGGCGCAGTGATCGCCGCGGCGTTGCTGTACTTCATCGCCAGTGGCAAGCCCGGCTTCGAGCTGGCCTCGGGGCTGGCCGCCAATGGTTATGGCGAGCACTCGCCCGGCGGCTACTCGCTGGCTGCGGGTTTGGTCTGCGAACTAGTGATGACCGCCATGTTCGTGGTGATCATCCTCGGCGCCACCGACAAACGCGCCCCGGCGGGGCTTGCGCCCATCGCCATCGGCCTGGCACTGACCCTGATCCACCTGATCTCGATCCCGGTGACCAACACCTCGGTCAACCCGGCCCGCAGCACCGGCCCGGCCTTGATCGTCGGCGGCTGGGCGCTGCAGCAATTGTGGTTGTTCTGGCTGGCGCCGATCCTCGGCGCGGTGGTCGGTGGCCTGGTCTACCGCTGGCTGGGCCAGGAAGACCGCTGAGGCTCAGGCCTGGCGGTAGGGCAAGGCGTCCCTGGCCTGTTCGGCATAGGCCTGGACGCCGGCCCGCTCACGCTGGAGGAAATCCTGCACCGCAGTCTTCAACCCGGGATGGCGCAGGTAATGCCAGGAGCGGGTGAGCACCGGCTCGAAACCGCGAATCAGCTTGTGCTCGCCCTGGGCTCCGGCGTCGAAGCGCTGCAGCCCATGGGCGATCGCATAGTCCATGCCCTGGTAGAAGCACGTCTCGAAATGCAGGCGGTCGAACTCCGCCAGGCAGCCCCAATAGCGCCCATAGAAACTGCCGCCCCCGACCAGGCTGAAAGCCATGGCCACCGGCCGCCCGCCCTGGCAAGCCAGGACCACGCGGATCGCCTCGGGCATGCGTTCGGCCAGCAGGCTGAAGAAGTCGCGGGTCAGGTAGGGTGACTGGCGGCGCACCGCATAGGTGTTGGCGTAGCAGGCATAGACGAAGTCCCACTGCGCCTCACTGAGTTCGGCCCCCTCCAGCCACTGGAAGTCCATGCCCTGCCCCGCCACCTGCTCGCGCTCCTTGCGCATTTGCTTGCGCTTGCGCGAACTCAGGGTATCGAGGAAGTCCTGGAAATCCCGATAGCCGCGATTGTGCCAGTGGAACTGGCAGCCCAGGCGCAGCATCCAGTCCGCCTGGCGCTCCAGGGCCTGGTCGCTGAAGTCGTCGGTGAAATTGACATGGGCACTGGATAGCCCCTCGATCTCCAGGTAGCCGGGCAAGCTCTTGAGCAGCTCCAGCGCGTCGGCCTGGGTCGCCGCCAGCACCCGCGCACCGCTCACCGGGCTGAACGGCACCGCGCTGAGCAACTTGGGGTAGTAGTCGATACCCGCTCGCTCGCAGGCCTCGGCCCAACCATGGTCGAACACATATTCACCGTAGGAGTGCCACTTGCGATAGCTGGGCAGCGCCGCCAGCAGCCGGCCATCTTCCACATGCAGCAGGTGTTCGGCTTGCCAGCCGGAACGCGGCCCGAGGCTGCCGCTGTCTTCCAGGGCACTGAGAAAGGCGTGGCGGACGAAGGGTTGCCCATCCTTGAGCAGTCCATCCCATTGCACGGGATCGACGGCGGAAAGGCTGTTCAAGGATTGCAGCGGCATCAGGTTCCCCGGGAGTCAGCTCGAACGACCCGCCGAGTATATCCCCCCATCGACGGCCGCGCCGAGACACTCAGGCAGGGCCCAGGTGCTCGGCCAGGAAGTCGATGAACACCCGGGACTTGCGCGGCAAGTGCGGGCTGTTGGGAAACAGCACATGGACCGGCTGCCGGGCCAGGCTGTAGTCGGGCAGCACCCGTACCAGCCGTCCCTCGCCCAGGTCGCCCAGGACCAGCCACTCCGGCAACACCGCCAGGCCCATCCCGCCCAGGGCCATGGCGCGGATCGCCGACGCCGAGTTCGACTCGTGCCCGGGCGTGACCCGCACCTGCACCTCGCCCCGGCGCGGGTGGCTGAAGGTCCAGCCCGGCGGCCCGCCCAGGTTGCTGTTGCCGATCCAGGGGCAGTTCGCCAACTCCTCGGGGCGGCTCACGGCGAGGCTCTCCTGCAACCCCGGGCTGGCCACCAGAACAATGCCGTAGTCCGCCAATTGGCGGCCCTTGAACCCCGAGTCGACCAGGTGCCCAAGGCGGATCACCAGGTCGAGCTTCTCCGCCACCAGGTCGTTCAACGACGAGTTGAAGTGATAACTCAGGCGCACCTCGGGATAACGCGCGGTGAACAGCGGCAGCAGCGGCAGGATGAAGGCCTGGGCGTATTCGGCGGTGGAGCTGATGCGCAACTTGCCCGACACCCGGTTGCGCCCATGCAGCACGTTGTCGAAGGCCGTATCGATATTGGCGACAATTCCCTTGAATTCATCGTAGAGATCCTGGCCGGTCTCCGTGAGGGCGATATGCCGCGTGGTCCGGGTCAGCAAGGGCGTCGCCAGCACTTGCTCCAGGGTCTTGATATGCAGGCTGGCCATGGCCTTGCTGATCCCCAGGTAATCCGCGGCACGGGTATAGGAGGCAAAGTCCACCACCGCGAGAAAGGTCTGGATCCGGTGCAACTGGCCGTGAAGGTTCTCGTTCACTGTCAAATTTCCTAGAACAATGAATCAAGTATAGGCGCCTCGACAGGCTCGGCCCAGGCTCCCTAAGCTGCGGGCAAAACGGGAGGCGGCATGACCTACAGATATAAAGTGGCGGTGGTATTCCTCCTCGGCTTCTTCATCGATTGCGTGAACATCTTCATGTCGGCGGTGGCGCTGCCCAGCATCGCCACCCAGTTGCAGGTTTCCAGCGCCAGCGTGGCCTGGGTGGCCAACGCCTACATCCTCGGCCTGACCCTGGTGATCCCCATCAGCCCCTGGCTGGCGGCACGCCTGGGCAACCGCCAGGTCATCGCCGCCTCGATGCTGCTGTTCAGTCTCGCCGGGCTGTTCTGCGGGCTGGCCGAAGGCTTCCTGCCGCTGGTGGCCTGGCGCTTGCTCCAGGGCATGGCCGGCGGCCTGTTGATCCCCCTCGGGCAGGCCCTGACCTTCAACCTGTTCCAGGGCTCGCAGCGGGCGCGGATCTCGACCCTGGTGATGGCGGTGGCGCTGCTGGCGCCGGCGCTGTCGCCGACCCTGGGCGGGACCATCGTCGACCTGGGTTCCTGGCGCTGGGTGTTCTTCGCCAGCCTGCCCCTGTCGCTACTGACCGCGCTGCTGGCCTGGTGCTGGATCGCCAATGAAGACCGCCAGGTGGCCAGGCGCCCGGATCTGCGCGGCCTGTTGCTGGTCAGCGGCGCCCTGGCCGGACTGCTCCTGGGCATGTCGCTGTACGGCAGCGGATATCCAACCCAGCAGGCCCTGGCCTGCCTGGCCGGCGGCCTGGCGTTCGCCCTGGCATACCGCTGGCATTGCCGGCGCAATCCACAGCCCATCGTCGACCTGCGCCTGCTGGGCAATGTCCGCCTCGGCCTGTCGGTGGCGATCTACCACGCCATTCCCGGGATCTTCACCGGGGTCAACCTGCTGAGCCTGTTCTTTCTCCAGGACAACCTGCACCTGAGCGCCCGGCACAGCGGGATGTTCATGCTGCTGTACGCCGCCGGCGCGCTGTTGGCGATGCTGGCCTGCGGGCGCTTCTACAACAAGCTCGGCGCCGCCCGGCTGTTCGCCATCGCCCTGGTGCTACACAGCGCCGGTATCGCCACCTTGTGCTGGGTCGACTCGAGCCGCGACCTGCCATTGCTCATCGCTGCCTACCTGCTCATGGGCCTGGGCGGCGGCGCCGGCGCCAATACCGCGCAGACCACCGCCCTGCTGGACTTCAGCGGCAGCGACACACACCAGGCCAGCGTGATCTGGAACATCAACCGGCAGGTGGCCTTCAGCCTCGGCGCCGCCTGGCTGCTGATGCTCTACAACCTGTTGCTCGGGCATGTCCCGGCCACCAGCGCCTTTCACCTGAGCCTGCTGCTGGCCGCCCTGGCCGGCCTGCTCATCCTGCCGCTGCTCGGCAAGCTCACCCCACCGAAGAAGGTCCTTCATGCACCAGTCGATCGTTAAACAGGCATTGCACAGCGTTCACCAGATCCACCAGTTGATCCATGGCGTCTTCACTCACTCCCAGGGCGACGGCGCGGCACTGATCGAACAGGTCATGGCACTGCTGGCCGAGGACTTCCAGATGGTCACCACCGCCGGAACCATGGCCGATCGCGAGCAGGTCGAGCAGCTGTTTCGCGGCGCCCTGGGCGCCCGCCAAGGCTTGCAGATCGAGGTCAGCGACCTGCGCTGCGTATGGCAGGAAGGCCAGTGCGCGGCGATTCGCTACAAGGAGACCCATCGCCTGGATCAAGTGGCGACAGCGCGCCTGTCCCTGGCGTTGATCCGCATCCAGGGCGACTCGGCGCAGTGGCTCTACCTGCATGAAACCAACTGCCCCTGAGCCTGGCCGACAGGCAAAAAAAACCCCGCCAGGGCGGGGTCAAAACGAGAGGAGCTATAACGGATGAGAAAGAGCTCGACTTTGTTGCGACAGCCTTAGAACACGTACTGCACGCGGGCTACCAGGGCATCGCCGCTGTCGTCGCCAACGCTGTTGGTGATCTTGTCGGTGTTGACCTTGATGTAGTTCGCGGAAACCTTGATCGCCTCGTTGGCATACCAGTTGACGCCGATGGTGTTCATGTTGGCCTTGGCATCGCCCACTTCGCGGGTCGCGGTGGAGGTCACGATGTTCTTGTCATCGACCTTGATGTTGTCGTAGCGGTAGAACACTTCCCAGGCACCGTACTGCTTGTTCTCGGGCTTGATGGTGTCGAACTTGGCGCCATCGAGCTTGTACACGCGGGACTCGCCGGTCAGGGTGTAGGCCAGTTGGCCGTAGAAGCCGGTGGCCTTGACGTCCTTGTAGGAGGCGCTGTCGGCCTTCATCTTGCGGGTCAGGTATTCGGCCTGGGCCGAGAACGGACCGCTGGCGAAGGCGAATTCACCGCCGAACACCCGGTCGTTGTCGTAGGCGCCAGCAGCGGTCAGGTTCGAACCGTTGAGGCCGGCACCGCCGCCGAAGGTAGCGCGGTTGCCGTTGGCACCGGCATCGTTGCCGCCATTGGTGGCGATACCACGCACGCCGAGGCGTGGGCGGATCCGCGAGTCGAAGGCAGTATCGCCAAGATCGCGGCTGGCGAAGTCCAGGCCGAAGTGCAGGACGTTGCCGGTTTCGTGCAGCGGGGCGAACACCGCACGGGCGTTGAACTGCTTGACGCTGTCGCCGTCGCTGTCGTTGATGTCCTTGGCGGACACGCTACCGGACAGGTAGGCCATGTCGGCCACCACGGAACTGACCTGCAGGCCCATGCCGTTCTCGTGGGAGTTGACCCAGTCGGCCAGCTCGTAGGCGGCGTTACGCTCCATGGCGGTGATCCACTTGGAACTGGTGGCTTTCTCCAGGCCGAAGTCCTGGTCGAAACGCCCGGCGCGGATGGTCACCGGCTTGAAGCCCACATAGGAAATGGTCGCTTCGTCGAAGTAACCATCATCGGAAGAACCGGAGTTGTGGGAGAAGTCGTAGTTGATCTGGTATTTCCAGTCCTTGTAGGCGGTACCGCCCAATTCCAGATAGGCGCGGCGGAAGTACGCGCCGTCACCGGTATTCCCATTCTTGGTATAGAACCCGTCGAAACGGCCATAGTCGGCTTGCAGGCGACCGCCCAGCTTGAAGCTGAAGGCGGAATCGGTGGTAGCAACCTCAAGGCCGCCCTTGGTCTTGACTACGATATCGGCGCCGTCGGTGGTGACGGTGCCAGCGAAAGCCTGGGCGGTCACTGCCAGGGCCAGGGCGCTGGCGGCAAAACCGGCGAAGTGCTTACGGATCATCGAAGAGTTCCCCTAATTGGTGGTCTGTAGCGTTGGAAAACACGCGGACTGGGCCGCTGGTGTCGGGGGGAATCTTGGGGTTCGAGGATTTCAGCCAGGTTGCTGGAAAATAAAGATTTGATTACAGAGGAACTTTTTTACTTCGAAAAGAAATAAGGCGAAAAGCCCGTCCTAGAGCGGTTTGCGGCTGTTTTCAGGGACAATGCCGAAGATGACGAAATGGTTATTTTTGTGCGGACCGCCGCGCAGCGAGCACGACGGGAGGGGGAATCACGAACGTGATTCCCTGGCAGGAACAGGCAGAAAAACATCGCGGCGGATGCCTGGCGACATCCGCGGCTTCATGGCGCTCAGCGCTCGCGTTTACTCTCGGCGGCCAGGCGTTCGGCCAGTTCGTCGAGACCTTCCAGCGGTGGTTCCGGCAACACGCGCAAGGTGGCCTGCAGCAGGCGCATCTGGCGAATGAAACGCCGGCAATTGGGGCAGAACAGCAGGTGATGGCGAACCATCAAGCGTTCGCGAAAGCTCAATTGGCCATCGAGATAATCGCTGGAGCGCGCCACTTGTTCCTTACAGGTCAGCATTGGCCGGTTTCCTCAAAATGCTCCACCGTGGCGAACACCTTCAACCGCGCCCGGTGCAGCAGTACCCGGACATTGGACAGGGTGATCCCCAGAAGATTACAGATTTCCTCGAGCTCCAATCCCTCGCGCTCACGCAGCTTCAGCACGCTGCCTTGTAGCTCGGAGAGACTGAGCAAGGTGTGCTCCAGGCAATCACGCAGCTCGGCTTCGGTCAGCAGCGCTTCGGGGGTGTCCTCGTGCCAGGCGAAGGGCGCCACCAGCCAGTGGCCGTCACTGGAGGAGAACCGCTCGTCGCCCACCGTGCCATGGGGCGCGGGCAGGTCATCGAGCAGGACCTCGCGGCGATTCTGCTTGTAGCGGCCCTTGGCCGCGTTGGCGGTGATGGTCAGCAGCCAGGTCTTGAGGCTGGAACGCCCCTGGAAGCCCGACAGGTTGCGTACCACCGAAAGCCAGGCATCCTGCACCACCTCGTCGGCGTGCCGGTTGCCGACGATGGCGTAGGCTACCGCGCGCATGGCGCTCTGGTAGGTACCGACCAGTTCCTTGAAAGCCTTCTGTTCGCCCGCCAGAAGGCGCTTGAGCAGTTGCGTGTCATCAACAGCAGCCATTCGTGCCTCGTTCAATCATGCGGGGTTGCCCGGGTGTGACGCCTCGCAGGCGCCTCGCGCCACACCCGGCCCGCGCCGATCAACGCTTGCGCAGGAGCACGCTGCCGATGGAGTAGCCCGCGCCGAAGGAGCTGAGCACCGCCAGGGCACCACTGGCCAGGTCGTCCTGGTACTTGTGGAAAGCGATCACCGACCCCGCCGAACTGGTGTTGGCATAGGTATCGAGGATCACCGGAGCCTCTTCCAGCGTAGCCTCGCGGCCCAGCAGTTTCTTGACGATCAGGTGGTTCATGCTGAGGTTGGCCTGGTGCAGCCAGAAACGCTTCACGTCGCTGACGTTGAGCTGGTTTTCTTCCAGGTGGGCGGCGATCAGCTCGGCCACCATCGGGCAGACGTCACGGAATACCTTGCGGCCTTCCTGCACGAACAGCTTGTCCCGGGCACCGATGCCTTCTTCCCCCGTGCGGTTGAGGAAGCCGAAGTTGTTGCGGATGTTGTTGGAGAACTGGGTCAGCAGCTTGGTGCTGACGATCTCGAACTGGTGGGCCGAGGTGGCCTGGTCGGCACGCTCGATGACCACCGCGGTGGCGGCATCGCCGAAGATGAAATGGCTGTCGCGATCGCGGAAGTTCAGGTGCCCGGTGCAGACTTCCGGGTTGACCATCAGGATCGCCCGGGCCTGGCCCAGCTGCACGCTGTTGCAGGCGGCCTGGATGCCGAAGGTGGCCGAGGAACAGGCGACGTTCATGTCGAAACCAAAGCCCTGGATACCCAGCGCGGCCTGGACCTCGATGGCGATGGCCGGATAGGCGCGCTGCAGGTTGGAGCAGGCGACGATCACCCCGTCGATGTCGGCGGCAGTGCGGCCGGCCCGTTGCAGGGCTTGCTCGGCGGCGGCCACGGCCATCTGGCAGAGCACCGACCACTCGTCGTTGGAGCGTTCCGGCAGGCGTGGAGTCATGCGTTGCGGATCGAGGATGCCGTCCTTGTCCATGACGAAGCGGCTCTTGATGCCCGAGGCTTTTTCGATGAAGGCGGCGTTGGATTCGGTCAGGGCCTGCACCTCGCCACGCTCGATGGCGGCGGCGTTGTCGCTGTTGAACTGGTGGACGTAGGTGTTGAAGGACTCCACCAGCTCTTCGTTGGAAATGCTGTTGGCCGGGGTAAACAGGCCGGTGCCGCTGATGACGACGTTATGCACGGTCGTTCCTCTAATGTGTATGAGGCAGAAGGTATTGGCACCCTCGTGCCAAACCGTAAAGGGAGCGCCCCGCTGCTCAGCCTGTGCTGGGGCGCGTTCCTGGCATCGCTTTATTCCGCTTCGCCCCGGTCGCCTGGAGTACAGGCTGCCGGGGCCGGCATTTATGACGGCGAAGTTTGCCATAACCTCTGGCGTTTCGCCGCAATTGCAAGATCGACGGAGCCCGGCTCCCGGGAGCCGGGCCGGCATGGATCAAGCCTCCACCTGGCTCCACTGCTTGTTCAGGCGCTTGTCGGAGATCGGCACCTTGGTCCCCAATTGCTGGGCGAACAGCGACACCCGGTACTCTTCCAGCCACCAGCGATACAGCTCCAGCTGCGGGTCACGCTTGCCTTCCTGGGCGTGCTTCTGGGCCCGGGCCTGGTACTGGGCCCAGAGCCCGGCGAGCTCGGTGCTCCACACCCGATCCTTCTGCACCTGGCTACCCAGCTTGTCGAACCGCAGTTCCACCGCCTTGAGGTAGCGCGGCAGCTCCTTGAACCACAGGGCCGGAGTCTCGCGGACGAAGCCCGGGTACACCAGGCTGCCGAGCTGGGCCTTGATATCGTTGAGGGCCACCGCCTGGGCCAGGTCGATCTTGCCCTTGAAGCGCTTCTGCAGGCCGTGCCAGAGCTTGAGGATCTCCAGCGTCAGGCGGGCCAGGCGCTCGGCATGTTCGGTCCAGGCACCACGCTTGCGTTCGGCCAGGGAGGCCAGGCCAGCGCCATCCCGGGGCAGGCTGGCCTCGCCGTCGAGAATGCAGCTGTCGAGGCTGGCCAGGAGGATGTCTTCCACCAGGGCCTCGATCCGTCCCAGCTCGCGGTACAACAGGCCCAGTTCGGTGAGCCCCGGCAGCTTGCCGCGCAGGAACTTGGCCGGCTCGGCCAACTGTTGCAACAGCAAGCGCTGCAAGGCCCGGCGATGCTGGAACTCGGCCTCGGCAGCGGTGGAGAAGCGCCCTTCCTTGACCGTCCCGGCTTCTTCCACCAGGGCCGGATAGACCGTCATCGACAACCCGGCGATCTTCTGCTGGGTCTTCTGCGCCACCGCGGCGAACACCTTGGCCTCCACCGGCTGCTGGCTCTTGGCGGTCTGCGGCACCGCCAGGGCAGCCTGGCTGGCCTCGGCGAAGCGCGCGGTGAGTTCGGCCAGGTCCCGGCCTTCGCCGAGGAACTTGCCCTGGGCATCGACGATTTCCAGGTTCATCCGCAAGTGGCTTTCCACCTGCTGCGCGGATTCGCTCCAGGCTTCGTCGCTGACCCGCGCGCCGGTCATGCGCAGCAACTCGCGCCCCAGGGCCTGGGGCAGCGAGCCGTCGGCAAAGTCCATGCGCTGCAGGGCCGCCTTGACGAAGTCCGGCACCGGCACGAAGTTCTTGCGCAGGGCCTTGGGCAGGTTGCGTACCAGGGCGATGCACTTGGCCTCGATCAGGCCCGGCACCAGCCATTCCAGGCGCTCGGCAGGCAACGCCGGCAGCAGCGGCGCCGGCACCCGCAGGGTCACGCCATCGCGGGGATGGTTGGGCTCGAAGTGATAACTCAGGGCCAGCTCCAGGTCGCCGATATGCAGGGTGTCCGGGTACTGCCTGGCGGTGACTTCGCTGGCCTCGCGGGCCAGCACGTCTTCCTCGCGCATGATCAGCAGTTGCGGGTCTTTCTGGCTGTTGACTCGGTACCAGCTGTCGAAGGTGGCGGTCTGGTGGATCTGTTCCGGCAAGCGTGCGTCGTAGAAAGCGAACAGGGTTTCCTCATCCGCCAGGATGTCCCGGCGCCGGGCCTTGGCCTCCAGGGCATCGAGCTGCTCCAGCAACTGGGTATTGGCCGTCAGGCACTTGGCCTTGGACTGGATCTCGCCCCGCACCAGGGCCTCGCGGATGAACAGCTCGCGGGATACCACCGGGTCCACCGGGCCGTAGTGCACTGGCCGGCGGCCGACCACGATCAGGCCGAACAGGGTGATCTGTTCGTAGGCCACCACTTGGCCGCGCTTCTTTTCCCAATGGGGTTCGAAGTGGTTCTTCTTCACCAGGTGCCCGGCCAGGGGTTCGATCCAGTCCGGCTCGATCTTGGCCACCATGCGCGCATAGAGCTTGGTGGTCTCCACCAGCTCGGCGGTCATCAGCCACTGCGGGCGTTTCTTGCCCAGGCCCGAGGACGGGTGGATCCAGAAGCGCCGCTGGCGGGCGCCCAGGTAGTCGCCATCCTCGGTCTTCTGGCCGATCTGGCTCAGCAGGCCCACCAGCACCGCCTTGTGCAGTTTCTGGTAGTCCGCCGGTTCCTTGTTCAGGCTCAACTGCAAGTCACGGCAGATCAGGCTCAACTGGCGATGGGCGTCGCGCCACTCGCGCAGGCGCAGGTAGTTGAGGAAATTCTTGCGGCACCAGTTACGCAGCGGGCTGGCCGTCAGGGCCTGGCGCTGTTCTTCGAAACCACGCCACAGGTTGACCAGTGCGGCGAAGTCCGAGTCGGCGTCCTTCCACTGGGCATGGGCCTGGTCCGCCGCCTGCTGGCGCTCCGGTGGGCGCTCGCGCGGATCCTGGATCGACATCGCACTGGCGACGATCAGCACTTCCTGGAGACTGCCCAGGCGCGCCGCCTCCAGCAGCATGCGGCCCATGCGCGGGTCCACCGGCAAACGCGCCAGTTGCCGGCCCAGGGGGGTCAGCTGGCCGTTGCGATCCACCGCCGAGAGTTCTTGCAGCAGGTTGAAGCCGTCGCTGATGGCCTTGCCGTCCGGCGGCTCGATGAAGGGGAATGCGGTGATTTCACCCAGGCGCAGGTGGAGCATCTGCAGGATCACCGCCGCCAGGTTGGTCCGCAGGATCTCCGGATCGGTGAATTCCGGCCGGCCGAGGAAATCCTCTTCGCTGTACAGGCGCACGCAAATGCCCGGCTCGACCCGGCCGCAACGGCCCTTGCGCTGGTTGGCGCTGGCCTGGGAAACGGCCTCGATGGGCAGGCGCTGGACCTTGGCCCGGTAGCTGTAGCGACTGATGCGCGCGGTACCGCTGTCGATCACGTAGCGAATGCCAGGCACCGTCAGCGAGGTCTCGGCGACGTTGGTCGCCAGCACCACCCGCCGTCCTGGGTGGGACTGGAAGATGCGCTGCTGTTCGGCCGGCGACAGCCGCGCGTACAAGGGCAGGATCTCGGTGTGCTTGAGCTGGGCCTTGCGCAGCATTTCCGCAGCATCGCGGATTTCCCGCTCGCCCGGCAGGAATACCAGCACATCGCCGGGGCTGCGGCGCTCGCTGCGCTCATGGGCGGCGATCTCGTCCAGGGTGGCGAGGATCGCCTGGTCCACCGTCAGGTCGTCCTCGACGCGGTTGCCATCCTCGTCCTGCTCCAGGGTCAAGGGCCGGTACCAGGTTTCCACCGGGAAGGTACGACCGGAGACCTCGACGATCGGCGCATCGTCGAAGTGCTTGGAGAAGCGCGCAAGGTCGATGGTGGCCGAGGTGATGATCACCTTGAGGTCAGGGCGCCGTGGCAGCAGGGTCTTGAGGTAGCCCAGGAGGAAGTCGATGTTCAGGCTGCGCTCGTGGGCCTCGTCGACGATGATGGTGTCGTAGCGCTCGAGGAAGCGGTCGTTCTGGGTTTCCGCCAGCAGGATGCCGTCGGTCATCAGCTTGACCAGGGTGTTGGCATCGCTCTGGTCTTCGAAGCGCACCTGGTAACCCACCAGCGCCCCCAGGGGCGTGGCCAGTTCTTCGGCGACCCGGCTGGCAACGCTGCGGGCGGCGATCCGCCGGGGCTGGGTATGACCGATCAGGCCATGCTGGCCGCGGCCGATCTCCAGGCAGATCTTGGGCAACTGGGTGGTTTTGCCCGAACCGGTCTCGCCGGCGATGATCAGCACCTGGTGCTTTTGCAGCGCGTCCTTGATCTCGTCGCGCTTGGCGGCGATCGGCAGGCTGTCGTCGTAGCGGATAGTGGGCACGCTGTCGCGCCGCGCCGTCACCAGGTTGCACGAAGCCTGCATCCGCTCCAGCCACTGGGCGAGCTTGGCCTCGTCGGGCTTCTTGCGCAGTTCGAGCAGCTGCCGACGCAACCGGTGGCGGTCGGCGAGCATGGCTTGATCGAGGTTTTTCAGTAGTTGGTCGATAGCAGGCGATTGGTCGGTCATGGGAAAGCAGCGACTGGCTTCAAGCGAAAAGCCGCAAGGTTAACGCAGCTTGGCGCTTTTAGCTTGCAGCTTGTGAGGGCCTTTCGCCGCGTTATTCCTCGTCGCGCCCCTTGCGCCGGTACGGGAAGACATCGATCACCTTGCCGGCGAGGATCGCGTCCTGCAGTCCCTTCCAGTAATCGGCGTTGTACAGCTCGCCGTGCAACTGGTCGAACAGGCGGCGCTGGCCGATATCGGCGAACAGGAACGGCGGGAACTCCTCGGGGAACACATCGTGGGGGCCGATGGAGTACCAGGGCTCGGACGCCATCTCGTCCTCTGGCGTGCGCGGCGCCGGGATATGGCGGAAATTGACCTCGGTGAGGTAGCTGATTTCATCGTAGTCGTAGAACACCACCCGGCCGTGGCGGGTGACCCCGAAATTCTTCAGCAGCATATCGCCTGGGAAGATATTGGCCGCCGCCAGTTGCTTGATGGCCAGGCCGTAGTCTTCCAGGGCCTCGCGCACCTGGGCTTCGTTGGCGTGCTCCAGGTAGAGGTTGAGCGGGGTCATGCGCCGCTCGGTCCAGCAGTGGCGGATCAGCACCGTATCGCCCTCCACCACCACGGTGGACGGCGCCACCTCCAGCAGCTCCTCGAGGCAGGCCGGATCGAACTTGGACAGGGGGAAGCGGAAGTCGGCGAACTCCTGGGTATCGGCCATGCGCCCTACCCGGTCGACGCTCTTCACCAACCGGTACTTCTCGATCACCGTGGCCCGGTCGACGTTCTTGGACGGCGAGAAACGGTCCTTGATGATCTTGAACACGGTATTGAAGCCCGGCAGGGTGAACACGCTCATGACCATCCCGCGGACCCCGGGCGCCATGATGAAACGATCGTCGGTATTGGCCAGGTGGTTGATCAGCGCCCGGTAGAACTCCGACTTGCCGTGCTTGTAGAAACCGATGGAGGTGTACAGCTCGGCGACGTGCTTGCCCGGCAGGATGCGCTTGAGGAACCCGATGAACTCCACCGGCACCGATACATCCACCATGAAGTAGGAACGGGTGAAGGAAAAGATGATCGAGACCTCGGCCTCGTCGGTGATCAGCGCGTCGACCTGGATGCCCCGACCTTCGCGGTGCAGCAGCGGGATCACCAGCGGCCACTGCTCCTCGTGGGTATAGATGCGCCCCACCAGGTAGGCGCCCTTGTTGCGGTAGAGCACCGAGGAAAACAGCTCCACGGTCAGCTCCGGGTCCTTGCAGACCCAATCTGGCAGGTTCTCGCGCAGTTGCGCCTCCAGGCGCCGCATATCCCCGGACAGGTCGGCGTAGTCCACGCTGAAGCGGTAGTCGGTGAATATCTGCCTGAGCATGCTCGACAGCTCGCCCCGAGGCGTATAGCTGCGGGTCTGGGCAGCCCGGGCGCGGCGCAGGCTGGGCCGGGTGGTATGGATGAACATGCAGCCGTCGCTGATCAGGTCATGGCTGAACAGCCCGCAGAAGATCGAGTTGTACCAGGTCTCGGAGAGTTCATCGTCCAGGCGCAGGTCGATCATGCCGATGCAGGCGCTCTTGGCCAGCGGCCATTGGCTGACGTCCATCAGCACCTCGTCGCTGAAGGCCTGGTGCAGTCGGGCCACGGTTTCCCCGACCTTCTCCTCGTAGAGGTTGATCCGCGCGGTGGAGGCCCTCTGCGCTTCCTGCCATTGCGCTTGTTCGAAGCGATGCCGGGCGCCATCGGCGATCCGGCGGAAGTTGTCGCGGTAGTCGTCGAAGCCACTCAGGATGATTCGAGCGATGTCGGCGGCGGGCCATGACTGCGGCATAGGAAGACCTCTACGGGAATTTGGATTGCCTGAGCTTAGCCACTGCAATGGCCCGAGGAGAAGCGCATTTTTGTGACCCGACGGTCGCCTCGCCCTGTATCGGTCGCCAGGGATCGGCCCCGGGAAAATCCGCCACGACAATCGAACGCAACAATCGGAGTGCAGGCTTGGCCCGGCCCGTGCACCAATAAGGTTTGCCATGCCCACCCGCGCTGGGCAAGATTCCCGCCCTGCCACCCAAGGAACCTCCCGTGAGACCTGTCGATCTGTTGCGCCTGTTGTCGCTAGCCGCCATCTGGGGCGCGAGCTTTCTGTTCATGCGCATCATCGCCCCGGTCCTGGGCAGCGTGCCCACGGCCTTCTTTCGTGTGTCGATCGCCGCCGTCGGCTTGCTGGCCATGCTGGCGCTGATGCGCGTCAGCTGGAATTTCCACGGCAAGTTCAAGACCGTCCTGCTGCTGGGCGTGATCAACTCGGGGCTGCCCGCCACCCTGTACTCGGTGGCGGCCCTGGTGCTGCCTGCCGGTTACTCGGCGATCTTCAACGCCACCACGCCGCTGATGGGGGTGCTGATCGGCGGCCTGTTCTTCCATGAGCGCCTGACCCCGGCCAAGCTCGCCGGCGTGTTCCTGGGGCTGCTCGGGGTCGGCATCCTGAGCCGCGCCGGGCCGGTGGCCTTCGACCATGAACTGGCGCTCGGCGCCCTGTCCTGCCTGCTGGCCACCACCTGCTATGGCTTCGCCGGCTTCCTCGCACGGCGCTGGCTGGACCAGGCCGGGGGCCTGGACAGCCGCCTCTCGGCCCTGGGCAGCATGCTCGGCGCCACGCTGTTCCTGTTGCCGCTGTTCGCCTACAGCGCCCTGAGCCAGCCACCGGCCAGCTGGGGCGGCGTGAGTGTCTGGCTGTCGTTGCTGGGCCTGGGCCTGGGTTGCACTGCCTTCGCCTATGTCCTGTACTTCCGCCTGCTGAGCTCCATCGGCCCGGTGCGCTCCATGACCGTTACCTTCATGATCCCGCCGTTCGGCGTGCTCTGGGGTGCCCTGTTGCTGGACGAGCCGCTGTCCATGGGCCATCTGTATGGCGGGGTGCTGATCGCCGCGGCCTTGTGGCTGGTCCTCAGGCCAGCGGCGAAGACCGCGGCCTGAGCAGCAGATAGTTGCAGGAAAAACAGCCACCGACCGGGCATTGCACCCGGCCGGCGCGCCTCGATCAGGCGCTCTTGCGGAACACGAACACCAGCCCGACGATGATCAGGCCCATGCCGAACAGGCTCAGCAGCGCCAGGCGATTACCGAAGATCAGGTAGTCCATCAGCGCCGTCACCGCCGGCACCAGGTAGAACAGGCTGGTGACATTCACCAGGTTGCCCTGGGCGATCAGGCGGTACAGCAGCAAGGTGGCCAGCACCGAAACCACCAGCCCCATCCACAGCACCGGGATCAGAAAACCTGCGTCGTATTCGAAGTGGAACGGCTGGAACGGCACGAACAACGCACACAACAACAGCCCGGCCAGGTATTGCACCGGCAGGGTACCCAGGGGGTTGTCGGTGATGCGTTTCTGCATGATCGAGCCGGCGGTCATGCTCACCAGGGCCAGCAGGCCGCAGAGCATGCCGGAGATCGAGATGCCTGCCAGGCCGATGCCCTGGTACACCACCATGATCAGGCCGGCGAGCCCCAGGCCCAGGCCGAACAGACGGCTCCAGGAGCGCTGGCGCTCCATCAGCACCACGGTGAGGATCGGCTGCACCCCCATGATGGTGGCCATCACCCCGGGGGTGACCTTCAGGTCCAGGGCCAGGATGTAGAAGATCTGGTAGGCGCCCAGCAGCACCAGGCCCGTGGCCACGGCAAACCCCATGGCCCGGCGGCCCCTGGGCCAGCGCAGCTTGAGCAGCGGCACCAGCAGCACCAGGCCGGCCAGGGCAATGGCGAAGCGCACCAGCAAGAAGGCGAAGGGCGAGGCATGGGCCAGCCCCCATTTGGAGAAGATCGCGCCGCTGCTCCAGAGCAGGACGAACAGACTCGTGGAGGCCGCCGCAAAAGCGGACTTTTTCGAAATGAGCAACATGAAACCACCTGTAGTCAGGCAAGAAGCCAATTCAGCCGGAGCTGAAGTTCAGTAGTGTTTTTTCAGGCGGGCGGAGGAAACAGCAGCGGTTGCTGAGTCAGCCCGAGAAGCCAACGCCCGACGGCGATACTACTGCGTATACCGGCGTGCTACTGACAGGTGGGGGGTTCTGACCGATCTGCACAGGCTGCTGATTCCCGCACGGCACGACGCCAGCGTTGACCGCTGAAACCACTACCGCGTTGATGAGGGATAAGGCCATGTGCCAAGGGTTCTCGAAGGAGGAAAAGAATGAGTCGCTTGACTCATCGAGCGCCGAATATAACCAGCGCCCGATATTCATTGCAAGATTTATCCGAACAGCCATTTCCACAGGATAACCAGCACCACCACCGCCAAGACTGGGCGCAGGATGCGGTACAGCTTGGGATTGCGGCGTTTCCACTGCTTGACCACACCACTGAAGCTGTCGCTGAAACGCTTGCTCCAGGCGTAGGCCTGGTTGATGCCGCCAACCCGCTCGTCGTCCAGGTTCTGCGGTGCGGTGGCCCGCCCCAGCTGGGCGCTGACCCAACGGTTGATGCGGGTCATCAGGCCACTGCTCAACGGACGCTCGATGTCGCAGAACAGGATCACCCGGGTGATCTCGGTTTCGTTCTTCACCCAGTGCACGTAGGTCTCGTCGAACATCACGTCCTCACCGTCGCGCCAGGCGTATTCCTCGCCGTCGACGAAGATCCGGCAAGCGTCGGAGTTGGGCGTCGACAGGCCCAGGTGATAACGCAGCGAGCCGGCGAAGGGGTCGCGATGCGGGTTCAGGTGGCTGCCGCCGGGCAACAGCGCGAACATCGCGCCCTTGACGTTGGGGATGGCGCTCACCAGCTCGACCGTCTTGGGGCACAGGGCCGCGGCCGAGGGCAGCGGCTTGTCGTACCACTTGAGGTAGAAGCGCTTCCAGCCCTTCTTGAAGAAGGAACCGAAACCGGCATCGTTGTTCTTCTCGGCGGCGCGGATGTAACCCTCGTCGAACAGGTGCATGGCCTCGTCGCGAATGGTTTCCCAGTTGTCGCGCAGTACATCCAGCTCGGGGAACTTGCTGCGGTCCAGGTACGGCTTGGAGGGCACGCCGGAGAACAGGTACATCAGGGTGTTGTAGGGAGCGAACAGCGCCGAATGGTTGACGAACTGGCGCAGTACCGGCAGGCGCGCCTTGCCGCGCAGATGCACGAAAAGGATGCTGCCGATGAACAGCGACAACACCGCGAACTTGGCGGCAAAGGAAAAGCTCATGCAACAACTCCTTGGAAATAGGCACCGGTGGGGGGAGCGATCACCCGACCTGGCAGCCGGTCATGATAAACACTCCTGAACCCCGGAAAAACCCGCACGACCGAACATTCAGCATTAACGGTCGTGCAACAAAGGCGTTAAGTAGCATAAGCGGCACAAGCAGCGACTGATATGGATCAGCCATCGGCCCATGGGGCCAGCGCCATGGACCGACGGCCAGCCGACGTTACTGCTGGGTCTCCTGCTCGGTGAACAGGTCGCTGAACAGCATGCTGGAGAGGTAGCGCTCGCCGGAGTCCGGCAGGATCACCACGATGGTCTTGCCTTGCATTTCCGGGGTTTCCGCCAGGCGTACCGCCACCGCCATCGCCGCGCCGCAGGAAATCCCGCAGAGGATGCCCTCCTCCTGCATCAGGCGCAGGGCCATGGCCTTGGACTCCTCGTCGGTCACCAGCTCCACCCGGTCGACCATTTCCAGGTCCAGGTTCTTGGGTACGAAACCGGCGCCAATGCCCTGGATCTTGTGCGGGCTGGGCTTGATCTCCTGCCCGGCGAGCCTCTGGCTGATCACCGGCGAAGTGGCCGGCTCTACCGCCACCGCGAGGATCGGCTTGCCCTGGGTCTTCTTGATGTAGCGCGACACGCCGCTGATGGTGCCACCGGTGCCGACACCCGCCACCAGCACGTCCACCGCGCCGTCGGTGTCATTCCAGATCTCCGGGCCAGTGGTCTTTTCGTGGATCGCCGGGTTGGCCGGGTTATCGAACTGCTGCGGCATGAAGTACTTGCCCGGGTCGCTGGCGACGATTTCCGCCGCCTTGTCGATCGCGCCCTTCATGCCCTTGGCCGGCTCGGTGAGCACCAGCTCTGCCCCCAGGGCCTTGAGCACCTTGCGTCGCTCGATGCTCATGGAGGCCGGCATGGTCAGCATCAGCTTGTAGCCACGGGCAGCCGCCACGAACGCCAGGCCGATCCCGGTGTTGCCCGAGGTGGGTTCGACGATGGTCATGCCCGGCTTGAGCCGGCCCGTGCTTTCGGCGTCCCAGATCATGTTGGCGCCGATCCGGCATTTCACCGAGTAGCCCGGGTTACGCCCTTCGATCTTGGCCAGGATGGTCACCCCACGCGGGGCGATGCGGTTGATCTGCACCAAGGGCGTATTACCGATGGAATGGGCATTGTCAGCAAAAATTCGGCTCATGGCTGGGTCCTTATGCAGCAGTGAAGAAGTCCCCAAGGGTATGCCTGGCATCCTTGAGCGTCCAGTCGCGCCGAACGACCTGGAGCCTGGGCAGTCAATGCCTTTATAGGACTGGAGGCTGCCCCCATGAAACGTCGCTATCGTTGGCCCCTGTGGACCCTGGCGGGCCTGGTCGTACTGCTGGTCGGCCTGCACATCGCCCTGCCCTACCTGGTGCGTGACTACCTGAACGACAAGCTCGCGGACATGGGCGACTACCGCGGCCGGGTCAGCGATGTCGACCTGGCCCTGTGGCGCGGCGCCTACCGCATCAACGGCCTGGAGATCGTCAAGGTCAGCGGCAAGGTGCCGGTGCCTTTCGTCAAGGCGCCGTTGATCGACCTGGCGGTGAGCTGGCATGCGCTGTGGTACGACCATGCGGTGGTGGCGCGGGTGCAGTTCGTCCAGCCCCAGGTGAACTTCGTCGATGGCGGCGACCGCCAGGCCTCGCAGACCGGTGCCGGCACCGACTGGCGGGCGCAACTGGGCAAGCTGTTGCCCATCACCCTGGATGAAGTGCGGATCGACGACGGCACCCTCCACTTTCGCAACTTCGGCTCCAATCCACCGGTGAACCTGGGCGCGACCCAGGTCAATGCCAGCTTCTACAACCTGACCAATGTGGTCGACACCCAGGGCAAGCGCGACGCCCGCTTCGAGGGCAAGGCCCTGCTGCTGGGCCAGGCGCCCCTGGAAGCCAGTGCCACCTTCGATCCCCTGAGTAACTTCGAGGAGTTCGAGTTCCGCCTGCGGGCCCGGGATATCGAGCTCAGGCGTTTCAACGACTTCGCCTCGGCCTACGGCAAGTTCGACTTCAAGGCCGGGCACGGCGACCTGGTGATCGAGGCCCAGGCCGAGAAGGGCCAACTGCGCGGCTACATCAAGCCGCTGCTGCGGGACGTGGAAGTCTTCGACTGGCAACAGGACGTGGAGAACCGCGACAAGAATGTGTTCCGCTCGGTCTGGGAAGCCCTGGTGGGCGCCGGGGAAACCCTGCTGAAGAACCAGCGCAAGAACCAGTTCGCCACCCGGGTCGAGCTCAGTGGCAACGTACACCAGCAGGATGTCAGCGCATTCCAGGCGTTTTTGCAGATTTTGCGCAACGGTTTCATCCAGGCCTTCAATGCCCGCTATGAACAACCCAAGCCGTCGACTGACTGAGTCACCCCGTGACGCTCCATTCAGAGACTGAATGGGGCGTCTGCGTTCACAGTCAAGCGAGCGCCGCGTTATAGTCGCGCCATTCGTGTCCATTCAAGCGACCTGCCCCGGGCAGCTCGTCGTCACCGTTCGAGGAATTCCAGATGAAGTTCGAAGGCACCAGCGCATACGTTGCCACCGATGACCTGAAGCTGGCGGTCAACGCCGCCATCACCCTGGAGCGTCCGCTGCTGGTCAAGGGCGAACCCGGCACCGGCAAGACCATGCTCGCCGAGCAACTGGCCGAATCCTTCGGTGCCAAGCTGATCACCTGGCACATCAAGTCCACTACCAAGGCCCACCAAGGGCTCTACGAGTACGACGCGGTGAGCCGCCTGCGCGATTCGCAACTGGGCGTGGACAAGGTCCACGACATCCGCAACTACCTGAAGAAGGGCAAGCTCTGGGAAGCCTTCGAGTCCGAGGAGCGGGTGATCCTGCTGATCGACGAGATCGACAAGGCCGACATCGAGTTCCCCAACGACCTGCTGCAAGAGCTCGACAAGATGGAGTTCTACGTCTACGAGATCGACCAGACCATCAAGGCCAAGCAGCGGCCGATCATCATCATTACCTCCAACAACGAGAAGGAACTGCCGGACGCCTTCCTGCGCCGCTGCTTCTTCCACTACATCGCCTTCCCTGACCGCACGACCCTGCAGAAGATCGTCGACGTGCACTACCCGGACATCAAGAAGGACCTGGTCAGCGAGGCGCTGGATGTGTTCTTCGACGTACGCAAGGTGCCGGGCCTGAAGAAGAAGCCCTCGACCTCCGAACTGGTGGACTGGCTCAAGCTGCTGATGGCCGACAACATCGGCGAGGCGGTACTGCGCGAACGCGATCCGACCAAGGCCATCCCACCGCTGGCCGGCGCCCTGGTGAAGAACGAGCAGGATGTACAGCTCCTCGAACGCCTGGCCTTCATGAGCCGGCGCGGCAGTCGTTAGGCTCTGCCCAGAAGCTGCCTGCGCGTCGATCATGCTGCGTTAGAAACCGGTTCGGAATGCTCATTTAGCTCGCTAAACTCCGCCTCCTCACCTGTTTCTGCCTTGCCTGATCACCGCTCGGCGAGCTTTTGAACAGATCCCTAGATCATTAGAGAGCGATAACCATGCTGCTCAACCTGTTCAATGAAATGCGCGCCGCCAAGGTACCGGTGTCGGTGCGCGAGCTGCTGGACCTGATCAACGCGCTCAAGCAGCGCGTGACCTTCGCCGACATGGACGAGTTCTACTACCTGGCCCGGGCGGTGCTGGTGAAGGACGAGCGCCACTTCGACAAGTTCGACCGGGCCTTCAGCGCCTATTTCAACGGCCTGGAGAAACTCGACGACCACCTGCAGGCACTGATCCCCGAGGACTGGCTGCGCAAGGAGTTCGAGCGTTCGCTCAGCGATGAGGAACGGGCGCAGATCCAGTCCCTGGGCGGCCTGGACAAACTGATCGAGGAGTTCAAGAAGCGCCTGGAAGAACAGAAGGAACGCCACGCCGGCGGCAACAAGTGGATCGGCACCGGCGGCACCAGCCCCTTCGGCTCCGGCGGCTTCAACCCCGAGGGCATCCGCGTCGGCGATGCCGGCAAGCGCCAGGGCAAGGCGGCCAAGGTCTGGGACCAGCGCGAATACAAGAACCTCGACGACTCGGTGGAACTGGGCACCCGCAACATCAAGGTGGCCCTGCGCCGGCTGCGCAAGTTCGCCCGCCAGGGCGCGGCCGAGGAGCTGGATATCGACGGCACCATCGACCACACCGCCCGGGATGCCGGCTTGTTGAACATCCAGATGCGTCCGGAGCGGCGCAACAGCGTCAAGCTGTTGTTGCTGTTCGACATCGGTGGCTCCATGGATGCCCACGTGAAGATCTGCGAGGAACTGTTCTCGGCCTGCAAGACCGAGTTCAAGCACCTGGAGTACTACTACTTCCACAACTTCATCTATGAGTCGGTGTGGAAGAACAACCTGCGCCGCGGTTCGGAACGGACTTCGACCCAGGACCTGCTGCACAAGTACGGCGCCGACTACAAGGTGATCTTCGTCGGCGACGCCGCCATGGCGCCCTATGAAATCACCCAGGCCGGCGGCAGCGTCGAGCACTGGAACGAAGAAGCCGGCTACGTGTGGATGCAGCGCTTCATGGAGAAGTACAAGAAGCTCATCTGGATCAACCCCTACCCGAAGGACACCTGGGGCTACACCGCGTCCACCAACATCGTGCGCGAGCTGATCGAGGACCAGATGTATCCGCTGACCCTGCGTGGCCTGGAGGAAGGCATGCGGTTTCTGTCCAAGTAGGCCGTCAAGCAAGGCCCTGCGGGCCTTTTCGCAGTTTCGCCATGGCCTCGACAGCGGCTACAGAGCAATACCCTGGAGCCGCTGCCGCAGGCTGCGTACCGGCGCGCAGCGGCCGCCAAGGCCGTCAGCCACTACACAAAGCGGCGCAAGAACGCCAACTGCTGCCGATGCGCGGTCTCCTGCACCACCGGCGCCAGGCGCACCTTGCTGCCGGGCAGGCATTGCGCCAGCCGGGCCAGGGACAAGGGCGTCAATGCGCCCAGGCGCGGATAACCGCCGATGGTCTGCCGGTCGTTGAGCAGGATGATCGGCTGGCCATCCGGCGGCACCTGGACCGCCCCCAGGGCGATGCCTTCGGAAATCATCGGCTGGCCCTGGTACTCCAGCACCGGCCCCAACAACCTGGCGCCCATGCGGTCGGCCCGGCTATCCAGGGTCCAGTCGCGGTTGAAGGCATCGAACAGGCTCAGGCCACTGAACTGGCCGACCTGGGCCCCGAGGATCAGTTCCAACGGTGCAGCGCATTGCCAATCCGCCAGCTGTGCGGCCGACAAGCACTTGAGCGCACCACCGGTTCCGGAATACCCCAGCACCCCGCCC
>NZ_JBYSWT010000008.1:0-198469 GCF_058781435.1 Pseudomonas sp. FW507-12TSA | reverse complement strand
GAAAGTAGCTTGGCTGTTGATTGGTCTTATGTGGCTTTAAAGTTTGTTGTTCGGTGTGAAAGTTATTTTGTAAGGCAATTCGGTATTGCTTGTAAGGAACGTCCTCCTGCAGTCGTAGCCGCCTGATACGCAGTGCCAGCGTCAATTCTCTCGGGTATGGTGCTGGCTCTAAAAATCTCAGGACGTGGACGGACCTATGAAAAGAGTCTTGATCGTGGATGATCATCCGGTAACTCGTCTGGCCGTACGTATGTTGATGGAGCGACATGGTTTTGAAGTTATAGCGGAAACGGACAATGGCGCGGATGCATTGAAGCTGGCCGTGGAGTATGTGCCGGACATCCTGATCCTGGATATTGGACTTCCACAACTTGATGGGCTTGAAGTTATAACGCGGCTGATGTCACGGGCCATGCCGATCAAAATACTGGTGTTGACCCTGCAGACGCCCGGGCCTTTTTCCATGCGTTGCATGCAGGCCGGGGCGGCGGGTTATGTATGCAAGCAGCAGGACATTACCGAGTTGATCAGCGCGGTGCGGGCGGTACTGGCCGGCTACAGCTACTTCCCCAATGAAGCGTTGCACACTTTCCGTTCCAGCCAGGGAGTCAGCAGCGAGGAAGAAATGATCGAACTGCTGTCAGGGCGTGAGTTGGTGGTATTGAAACAACTCACCAGTGGAATGAGTAACAAGGAAATCGCCGAAGGACTATGTCTGAGCAACAAGACCATCAGTACCTACAAGCGAAGATTGCTCACCAAGCTCAATGCCCGGTCACTGGTCGACCTGATCGAGTTTGCCCAGCGGCACCGGTTGATATGAAGTTTTGCCGATTGCAAGGACTGTAGCGGGCGGGATGATCCCTGAATACTGCGAACGCCTGGTCGGCCTCTAAGGCCGACCGTGGGAGCAGGAGAAACCAGTAACGAGAAAACCTCCAGTCGGAGGTTTTCTCGTTACTAAAGATCGAAATCGTAATCGGCCAGCTGCTTTTGCAGGCGCCGTTCTTCCAGGAGATTGTCGATGGTGCGGCGCTTGCTCAGGTTGGTCTTCGCCACCTCCACCACAGGTTCGGCATCGTCTGTTTCAGCCGCGGTGAAATCGTCTTCTACGTCCAGTTGTTCTTTGCCAGTGCTCATAAGGTCGACTCCAGGCTAGGACTGCCATTGGCGCTCCTTATATCGATATTCTCCTGGCGGGTAAAAAAGATTTTTTCAATCGAGTCATGAAGAAAATCAATGCTCGATCAATCATCGGAAGTCTTTTGCTTGTATTCGCACAGGTCCTCGATCCGACAACTTCCGCAACGTGGCTTGCGGGCCAGGCAAACATATCGACCGTGCAGGATCAGCCAGTGGTGGGAGTCCAGCAGGTATTCCTTGGGCACGAACTTCATCAACTTGTTTTCCACTTCCACCACGTTCTTGCCTGGCGCCAGCCCGGTGCGATTGCTGACCCGGAAGATGTGGGTATCCACGGCCATGGTCAATTGGCGAAAAGCCGTGTTGAGGACCACGTTGGCGGTCTTGCGACCAACGCCCGGCAGGGCTTCGAGTTCTTCTCGGGTCTGCGGTACCTCGCCGCCATGGCGTTCCACCAGCAGGCGGCAGGTTTCGATGACGTTCTTGGCCTTGCTGTTGTACAGGCCGATGGTCTTGATGTACTCCGACAGCCCATCGACCCCGAGGGCGTGGATGGCTGCAGGGGTGTTGGCCACGGGAAACAGCTTGGCAGTCGCCTTGTTGACCCCGACGTCGGTCGATTGCGCCGAAAGGATCACGGCGATCAGCAGTTCGAATGCCGAGGAGTAGGCCAGTTCGGTCTTCGGTTCGGGGTTGTCCTCATGGAGCCGGCGAAATATTTCCAGGCGTTTGGCTGCATTCATGGGTGATTCATGTCCTCGAAGGCGATCGGTAGAGGGTCCAGGCCCGGGTGACGGCGAGCAACAGGCCCAGCAGGATAAAACCGCCCGGGGCGAGAGTCAGCAGGTGCAAGCCGCCATTGGCCACTATCCAACCGCTTCCGGTATCGGTCATGCCGATGAGCCAGCCCAGGTGGCTACCCAGGGCCCCGGTGCCCAGCAGTTCGCGCAGGGCGCCCAGCAGGCTCAGGGCGGCACAAAAAGCCAGGGCCAGGCGTAGCCGGTCGGCATGCTGGAAAAATCCTACCTGTTCCAGTGCTATGCACTGCAAGGGCAGCAGCGCCAGGTACAGGCCCAGTTGCTGGTGCAACTCCAGGCTCCAGGCCTGCGCGGCCAGCCACAGGCAACTGCCAAGGCCGGCGGCCAGCAACAAGCTGGCCAGCAGGCGCGGGCCACCGGCCTGCAGATGCGGGCGTAGCGAGCGCATGCCAAGACCGAAAGCCGTCGCCAGCAAGCCAAAGCCCAGGGTCATGCCCAGGGCCTTGACCCAGGAATCGGTCGCCCCGATCAGTGCCGGCAGCATCAACAGCCCGGGCAGCGCCAGCGGCTTATTCATGGTCGGCTCCCTCGAGCAGGGGGGCGCGGTGTTCGTCAAAGTAACGCAGGGCATCGTGCAGGGCGCTGATCACTGCACGGGAGGTGATGGTGGCGCCGGCGATCTGGTCGAACTGGCCCTGGTCCTTCTTCAGTGCCCAGCCTGCGTCACCGGGATCGTTGCGGGACTTGCCGGAAAACCCGGCCAGCCAAGGGTTGGGTTGATCGCCGATGTGGGAGCCCAGGCCCGGTGTTTCCTCCTGCCTGAGGGTCTTGCTGCCCAGCAGGCGGCCCTGATTGTCGATGGCGATCAGCAGCTCGATGGGGCCGGCATACCCCGTAACCTGGCTGCGCAGCAGCAGGGCGCTGGGCAGGCCATTGCGGGTGGCCAGGTAGCCCTCGAGCAGGCGGCTGTTGGCCAGCTGCGTGGCAGGTAGTGGCACTGGCCGATCCAGGGGCTGGTTGTCATAGCTGTCCGTTGGCAGCAAGTCCAGCAGCTTGCGCGCTTGCAGGGCTCTTTGCTCGGCTTCGATCCGCGGGGCGCTGGCATGTTGCAACCACAGCGTGGCACCGATGCCCAGGATGCCAAGGGCCGCCAGCAACAACAGGCTGCGTGGAGGCTTCATGGTTGGCTCCCGGCTGGTTCGCGGGCGCAATGGCGTTCCAGGGCGGGCACCGCCAGGTTCATCAGCAGCACGGCGAAGGCCAGGCCGTCAGGGTAGCTGCCCCAGGTACGGATCAGGTAGGTCAGCATGCCGACCCCGACCCCGAACAGCAAGCGTGCCCTGGCTGCTTTGGGGCCTGATACCGGTTCGGTGACGATGAAGAAGGCGCCGAGCATGCTGGCCCCGGTGAGCAGGTGGAACAGCGGCGAGCCGTGGGAGTCGGAGCCTGTACCGTTCCAGCACAGCAGGCTGATGAGCAGCAGGCTGCCGAGCATGCCAACAGGGGCATGCCAGCTGATGACTCGCTGTTGCAGCAGCAGCAATCCGCCGGCCAGGAAGCCCAGGTTAACCCATTCGACGCCGCGACCAGCGAAATGACCGAAGGCCGGGCTGGCGGCGAACAACTCGTCGATGGTCAGGCTCTTGTTGATGCGCAGGCTGTCCAGCGCAGTGGCCTGGGCCCAGGCATCGGGACGCGAACCGTCCAGGCCGAAGACCAGTTGCAGGCCGTCCAGCAAGCCCATGGCCTGGGGGGCAGGCCAATGGGTCATCGACTGCGGGAAGCACAGCAGGGCCAGGGCATAGCCGAGCATGGCCGGGTTGAAGGGGTTCTGCCCGACGCCGCCATACAGGTGCTTGCCCAGGAGCATGGCGCTGGCAGCGGCGCTTGGAGCCAGCCACCAGGGGCAGTAGGCCGGCAGGGCCAAGGCCAGCAGAGTGGCGCTGACCAGGGCGCTACCATCGCTGAGGGACGCCAGCAGCGGGCGCTTGCGCAGGCGCAATACCAGGGCCTCCATGGCCAGTGCGGCACCAGCGGCCAGCAGCAGATTCAACAGCACTCCCCAGCCATACAGCCACAGCAGTAGCAGCAGCCCTGGCAGAATGGCCAGCAGCACTCGCTGCATGGCCTGGCGCAGGCGTGGATCGGCGCCCTCAGCCAGCGGCATGGGCATCCACCTGGCGTTCGACTTCACTCAGGCGTGCCTGGGCCTGGGTCAATTGTTCGGCACTGCTGCCTGCCTGGCGTTGCAACTTGTGCAGCTCGGCCCGGGCATAGGCCAGCTCGGTCTTCAGGCGGCGCAGTTGCGGGTCGATTGGCCGCTTCTCGGTGCGGGTGAGCACCGGTGCCGGCTTGGCACTGGCATCCTCGGCGGCATGCAGGTCCTGTTCGGCAGCCGCCAGGGCTGCGTCCAGCGCCTCCAGTTCAGCCTGTGGAGCACCTGCGGCCTGGGCTTTTTTCAGTTCGGCGCGGCGTGTGGCCAGCTGGATCTTGGCGCGCTTGAGATTGGCATCCTTGGGCGTCGCCACTGGTGGCGTGGCTGGGGTTTGGGCTTCCAGGCGAGCCAGGGCCTGCTCGGCGGCTTCGAACTGACGCTGCAGGACGATCAGTTGCGACTGTTGCTCGAAGGTGGGCGGATGACCGAAGGCCTTGAGGGACTTGTTCAACTGGGTCCGGCTCATGGCCAATTCGATCTTGGCTTTTTTCAGCGCGGCATCGGCAGCCGCGGCCTTCTGCGCACGAACTCGTTCGATCGCCGCCTGGACCGGGTTGTCGCCGCTCGCGCCAGGTTGGGCAGCCTTTTGCGCCCGGGCCTGGCGTTCGGCCAGGCGTCGGGTTTCCTCACGCTGCAGGCGTTGGTTGCGTTGTTCGAAGCGGCGCCTGGCGTGCTCGCGCTTGCTGCTGCGGGCCTGCAATTGCTCGGGGCTGCCGGCCAGGCCGCCGACAATCGGTACCACCTGGCCCAGGGCCAGGGGCAGCATGTCGATGCAATCCACCGGGCAGGGCGCCACGCACAAATCGCAACCGGTGCATTCATCGACCAGCACGGTGTGCATCAGCTTGGCCGCGCCGACGATGGCGTCCACCGGGCAGGCCTGGATGCACTTGGTGCAGCCGATGCACTCGGCTTCGCGGATGTAGGCCACCTGGGCCGGGGCTTCGCCGCGGCTGCGATCCAGTTCGATGACCGGCAATTGCAGTAGCCGGGCCAGGCCGGCGATGGTTTCCTCGCCGCCGGGTGGGCACTTGTTGATGGCCTCGCCCTTGGCGATGCCTTCGGCGTAGGGTTTGCATCCGCCATGGCCGCACTTGCCACATTGGGTTTGCGGCAAGAGGGCATCGATGCGTTGAATCAGACTCATGGTTTGACCATTCCGTTGAAGCCCAGGAACGCCACTGCCAGCAGGCCGGCGCCGATCAAGTCGAGGGGCAGGCCCCGGCAGGGCAGGGGAACATCGTTGTTGCAGACGCGCTGGCGCAGGTCGCTGAACAAGCCAAGTACCAGCCAGAAACCCAGGCCGGCTCCCAGGGCCATGGCGCCGAGGGTCGCCAGCCCCAGATCATCGCGGCTGCCCGCCAGCAACAGGCCAATCACGCCGGCATTGCCCAGGAGCAACAGCCAGAGACCGTCGAACGGCCAACCGGGCAGGATCCGCGCCAGCAAGCCCAGCAGCGGCTGGATCAGCAGCACGTTCAGGGACAGCCAGAAGAACAGTTGCAGCGATGCCAGCCCCCAAGGCTCGAGCAGGCCACGATAGAGCAGCTGGCCCAGCACGCTGCTGACCAGCATCAAGACCGTGGTGGCCAGGCCCAGGGCGTGGACCTGCCGTCTGTGGCCAGCCTGGGACTGCAACAGCGGATCGACGCCCAGCGGCCACTGCAACACGAAGTTGTTGACCAGGGCGGTGCTGATGAGAGCGAGCAGGAAGTGGGTCATGGTCGATGCCGGTGCAAGCAGGCTGTCCCTCAAGAGTAGGCAAACTCCACGCGCGCGCGTGACTGCCCAGATATGCAAATCCCCCCGTTGCGCCGGTGGGCAACGGGGGGACGGGGTCCAGCCGACGGCCTTACTTGATCCGCTGGCCGGGCTTGGCGCCGCTGTCGGGGCTCAGCAGGTAGATTTCTTCACCGCCTGGGCCGGCAGCCATCACCATGCCCTCGGAGATACCGAACTTCATTTTCCGTGGCTTGAGGTTGGCGATCATCATGGTCAGGCGACCGTCGAGCTTGGACGGGTCCGGGTAGGCGCTCTTGATCCCGGAGAAGACATTGCGCTGTTCATCGCCGATATCCAGGGTCAGGCGCAGCAGCTTGTCGGCGCCTTCCACGGCTTCGGCCTTGACGATCAACGCCACGCGCAAGTCGATGGCGGCGAAGGTGTCGAAGTCGACTTCCGGCGACAGCGGGTCCTTGGCCAGTTCGCCATTGCCCTTGGGCGCACCAGTGTCGGTCTGGCTGGCGACGAGGTCTTCCTTCGAGGCGTCGGTCATGGCTTGTACTTTCACTGGGTCGATCCGCGTCATCAGCGGCTTGAATTCGTTGAGCTGATGGTTGGCCAGCAATTGCTGGTGGTCGTTCCAGGTCAGTGCCGGGACGTTGAGGAATGCCTCGGCGTCGGCGGCCAGGACCGGCAGTACCGGCTTGAGGAAAATCACCAGCTGGCGGAACAGGTTGATGCCGGTGGCGCAGATGGCCTGGACTTCATCCTGCTTGCCTTCCTGCTTGTTCAGCGACCAGGGCGCCTTGTCGGCGATCCAGGCGTTGGCGCGGTCGGCCAGGGCCATGATCTCGCGCATGGCGCGGGCGAAGTCACGGGCCTCGTAGGCCTCGGCGATGCTCGGTGCGGCGGCCAGGAAGGCCTCGGTCAGCTCGGGGGCGGCGTTGGTATCGACCATCACCCCGGCATTGCCCTTGTGGATGAACCCGGCGCAACGGCTGGCGATGTTGACCACCTTGCCTACCAGGTCGGAGTTGACCTTCTGCACGAAGTCCTCGAGGTTCAGGTCCAGGTCGTCGACGCCACGGCCCAGCTTGGAGGCGTAGTAGTAGCGCAGGTATTCCGGCGACAGGTGGTCCAGGTAGGTGCGGGCCTTGATGAAGGTGCCGCGGGACTTGGACATCTTGTGGCCGTTGACGGTCAGGTAGCCGTGGACGTTGATCGCCGTGGGCTTGCGAAAGCCCGCGCCCTCGAGCATGGCGGGCCAGAACAGGGCGTGGAAGTTGACAATGTCCTTGCCGATGAAATGGTACAGCTCGGCGCTGGAGTCCTTGGCCCAGAACGCATCGAAGTCCAGTTCCGGACGGCGGGCGCAGAGGTTCTTGAAGCTGGCCATGTAGCCGATCGGCGCGTCCAGCCAGACATAGAAGTACTTGCCTGGCTCATCGGGGATCTCGAAGCCGAAGTACGGCGCATCGCGGGAGATATCCCACTGCTGCAGGCCGGCATCCAGCCATTCGGCGATCTTGTTGGCCACGGCGTCTTGCAGGGTGCCGCTGCGGGTCCAGGTCTGCAGCATCTGCTGGAAGTCCGGCAGCTTGAAGAAGAAGTGCTGGGACTCCTTGAGCACCGGAGTGGCGCCGGAGATCGCCGACTTCGGATCCTTCAGGTCGGTGGGGGCGTAGGTGGCGCCGCATTTCTCGCAGTTGTCGCCGTATTGGTCCTCGGTGCCGCACTTGGGGCAGGTGCCCTTGATGAAGCGGTCGGCCAGGAACATTTTCTTGTCCGGGTCGAAATACTGGGTGATGGCGCGCGTGGCGATGTGCCCGGCATCCCGCAGCTTGAGGTAGATCTGGCTCGACAGCTCGCGGTTTTCCTCGGCGTGGGTCGAGTGGAAGTTGTCGAAGTCCACCAGGAAGTCGGCAAAGTCGGCGCTGTGTTCAGCCTGCACGTTGGCGATCAGTTGTTCCGGGGTGATGCCTTCTTTTTCCGCGCGCAACATGATGGCCGAGCCGTGGGCGTCGTCGGCGCAGACATAGACGCATTGGTTGCCGCGGTGCTTCTGGAAGCGCACCCACATGTCGGTCTGGATGTACTCGAGCATGTGGCCAAGGTGGATGGAACCATTGGCATAGGGCAGGGCGCTGGTGACGAGGATCTTGCGTGGCTCGGACATGGGGCTCGGCTACTTGATGAAACGAAGGTCGGCCACTATAAAACGCCGGGACGGAATTTTCACCCTTCCAGGCGTCGCTATGCAGCGCAGGCAAGCTCCAGGGGCGGCGCCGCTCCCTCGCCACGAAGGAAGAGGCGGCGTAGGATAGCCGGCTGATTTTCCTGTCTTGTTATCGGAGTTGCCCATGAGCGCCGTCAATCGCGCAGCGGTGGAAGCCGTGCTTCGCCAGTACACCGACCCCTATTTGAACCAGGACCCGGTGAGCGCCGGCTGTGTGCGGGACATCGACATCCAGGGCGACCGGGTCTCGGTCCGCCTGGAGCTGGGCTATGCCGCCGGCCTGTTCCGCAATGGCTGGGCACAGATGCTGCAACTGGCCATCGAGGGCCTGGAAGGCGTGGGCTCGGCCAAGGTCGAGGCCAGCAGCGTGATCGTCGCGCACAAGGCCCAGGCCCAGGTCCCGGGCCTGGCCAACGTCAAGAACGTGGTGGCGGTGGCATCGGGCAAGGGCGGCGTGGGCAAGTCCACCACCGCCGCCAACCTGGCCCTGGCCCTGGCCCGGGAAGGTGCCCGGGTGGGCATCCTCGACGCCGATATCTATGGCCCGAGCCAGGGCATCATGTTCGGCATCGCCGAAGGCACACGGCCGAAGATCAAGGACCAGAAGTGGTTCGTGCCGATCCAGGCCCACGGTGTCGAAGTCATGTCCATGGCCTTCCTCACCGACGACAACACGCCCATGGTCTGGCGTGGCCCGATGGCCTCTGGCGCCTTGCAGCAACTGGTGACCCAGACCGACTGGGGCAATCTCGACTACCTGGTGATCGACATGCCGCCGGGCACCGGCGACATCCAGCTGACCCTGGCGCAGAAGGTCCCGGTGGCGGGTGCGGTGATCGTCACCACGCCCCAGGACCTGGCCCTGCTGGATGCACGCAAGGGCATCGAGATGTTCCACAAGGTGAACATCCCGGTACTGGGTGTGGTGGAAAACATGGCGGTGCACATCTGCTCCAACTGCGGCCATGCCGAGCACCTGTTCGGCGAAGGCGGCGGCGAGAAGCTGGCCAGCCAGTACGGCGTCGAATTGCTGGCTTCGCTGCCGCTGTCGATGCTGATCCGCGAGCAGGCCGATGGCGGCAAGCCGACGGTGATCGCCGAGCCGGATAGCCAGATCGCCATGGTCTACCAGGAACTGGCACGGCACGTGGGGGCACGTATCGTGTTGCAGGAAGCTGCGGCCCCGGCGATGCCCAGCATCACCGTCAGCGACGATTGAGCCCAGGGCAGGCGCTCGCCGCGATTTAGGTTGCGGCGAGCGTTGTTGCATCAACTCCCGCGCCGCAAGGGCCGGGAGCCGCGTCTTCGGATCAGAGGCGCAAGCCGCCGTCCATTTCCAGGATGCGTCCGGTGTAGTAGTCGTTCTCGAAGATATAGGCCGCCGAATGAGCGATTTCTTCCGGCTTGCCCATGCGCTTGAGCGGAATACCGGCGGTCATTTTCTCCAGGGCCTCGGGCTTCATGCCCAGGGTCATCTCGGTCTCGATGAAGCCCGGGGCGATACCGGCCACGCGGATGCCGTAGCGCGCCAGTTCCTTGGCCCAGGTCACGGTCGCTGCGGCAACCCCGGCCTTGGCCGCGGAGTAGTTGGTCTGGCCGATATTGCCGGCGCGAGAAATCGACGAGATGTTGATGATGGTGCCGCTGGTCTTGAGTTGCACCATCTTCGCTGCCACTTCCCGGGTGCACAGGAACACGCCGGTCAGGTTGACGTCGATCACCGACTGCCATTGGGCCAGGCTCATCTTGGTCATTTCACCGTCCTTGACCTTGAGCAGCAGGCCATCGCGCAGGATCCCGGCGTTGTTGATCAGGCCATGGATGGCACCGAAGTCCTCGGCAACCTGATTCACCATATGCTCGACCTGTTCTTCGTTGGCCACGTTGCACAGGTAGGAGCGTGCCTCGACGCCATGGGCTTTGCAGGCCGCGACGGCCTGGTCGAGTTTTTCCTGGTTCAGGTCCACCAGGGCCAGCCTGGCTCCACGGCTGGCGAAATACTCGGCCATGGAGCGGCCCAGGCCCTGGCAACCGCCGGTGATAATGATTACTTTGTCAGTGAGTTGCATTCGCATGTCTTGCCAGCTGTCGTGAGGGGTTGTCCTTATTCCAAGGCGCTTCCCGGCAGCTGGGCCTGGCCTGGCTGCAGACGAGTATTGCCCCGTTGGCGTAGACGGACCGTGGTCCGATCGCCCGTCCGTTTTCGACGGATTCTATTGAAGGAGTCATAAAGTGAGCGTTGAAGCTGCCAAGAATGCACGAGAACTGCTGCTCAAGGAATACCGCGGCGTGCTGTCCACGCATTCCAAGTCCATGCCGGGTTTTCCCTTCGGTTCCGTAGTGCCTTATTGCCTCGATGCCGAAGGTCGTCCGCTGATCCTCATCAGCCGCATCGCCCAGCACACCCACAACCTGCAGAAGGACCCCAAGTGTTCACTGCTGGTCGGTGAGCGTGATGCCGACGACATACAGGCCGTGGGGCGCCTGACTTACCTTGCTGAAGCCGAGAAGCTGGCCGACGAGGCAGCGATCGAGGCGGCCGCCGAGCGCTACTACCGCTACTTTCCCGAATCGCAGAACTATCACCAGGCCCACGACTTCGACTTCTGGGTGCTCAAGCCGGTGCGCCATCGCTACATCGGTGGTTTCGGCGCCATCCATTGGGTCGACCAGTTGACCCTGGCCAACCCGTTCGCCGGCCAGGCCGAGGCGGGCATGGTGGAGCACATGAACAGCGATCATGCCAAGGCCATCGCCCACTACGTCGAGCTGACCGGCTTACCTGACAAGGTGCCGGCGCAGATGGCCGGGATCGATACCGAGGGCATGCACCTGCGTATTGGCCAGGCGCTGTATTGGTTGCCATTCCAAGCCCCTTGCAACACGCCGACACAAGTGCGCGAGGCCCTGGTTTTCCTGGCGCGCGCCGATCAATGGCCGAAAAATCAGACCGTGGATGCTTGAATTCACGAATTGGCGACGTCATTTACGGTCTACTGGAAGGCATTCTTCCGCAGAGGAAACCATTTGATGCGCCCTTTTCTGTTGCTCTTTCTGCTGTTCCCAGTGTTGGAGCTGTTCGTCTTCGTCAAGGTCAGCGCGGCGATCGGGTTTTTCCCGGCGCTGCTGCTGGTCATTCTCGGTTCGCTGCTTGGCGTGATGGTGTTGCGTGTGGCCGGCCTGGCCACTGCCCTGCGCGCCCGTGAAAGTCTCAATCGTGGCGAGTTGCCTGCCCAGCAGATGCTCGAGGGCCTGATGCTGGCCCTGGGTGGTGGTTTGTTGATCTTGCCGGGCTTTATCAGCGATGTGTTCGGCCTGCTGATGCTGCTGCCATTCACCCGTCGCCTGCTGGCCAACAAGATGCGCGAGCGTGCCGAGGAGCAGGCCATGCGCCAACGCGCCTTCGCCGACGACATGCGCTCGGCCCGTGGTGGTCCTGCGCCGCAGCAACCCTTGGGGCGCGAGCCGAACGTCATCGAAGGTGAGTTCGAGCACCGCGACTGATCGCTTCCAGCCTCGCAAACACGGCACCTTCGGGTGCCGTTTTGGTTATTGCGCAGGCGATTTAAAAAAATTCATCGACCAGCCCTTGTAATAGCCTTGTGCGCCCTTATGTAACGGTCACCGCAAGGTTTCTGGTGCTGACACCAGACAGACTTCCGCGTCTCGCTCGTCGAGCCGCAACCGGCCACGCCGGATTTGTTAACCCGCCGGTATCGACACCGGCCGCTGAAAACCACAATTAGGAGAGATCGACAATGAAGCTTCGTCCTCTGCATGACCGCGTCGTCATCCGTCGCAGCGAAGAAGAATCGAAAACTGCCGGCGGTATCGTTCTGCCTGGTTCGGCCGCTGAAAAACCTAACCGTGGCGAAATCGTCGCTGTAGGTACCGGCCGTGTGCTGGACAACGGTGAAGTACGTGCGCTGGCCGTGAAAGTGGGTGACAAAGTGGTGTTTGGCCCGTACTCCGGCAGCAACACCGTGAAAGTCGATGGCGAAGATCTGCTGGTAATGGCCGAGAACGAGATTCTCGCTGTTATCGAAGGCTGATTCCTCGCGTATTTTCCCACTACTACACAGTATTTAAGGAATATCGATCATGGCTGCTAAAGAAGTTAAATTCGGCGACTCCGCCCGCAAGAAAATGCTCACTGGCGTCAACGTCCTGGCTGACGCGGTAAAGGCTACCCTGGGCCCGAAAGGCCGTAACGTGATCCTGGAAAAGAGCTTCGGCGCTCCGACCATCACCAAGGATGGCGTGTCCGTAGCCAAGGAAATCGAACTGGAAGACCGTTTCGAGAACATGGGCGCGCAGCTGGTCAAGGACGTTGCCTCCCGTGCCAACGATGACGCTGGCGACGGCACCACCACCGCCACCGTTCTGGCTCAGTCGATCGTCAACGAAGGCCTGAAGGCCGTTGCTGCCGGCATGAACCCGATGGACCTCAAGCGCGGCATCGACAAGGCGACCATCGCCATCGTCAAGGAGCTCAAGGCTCTGTCCAAGCCATGCGCCGACACCAAGGCCATCGCCCAGGTAGGTACCATCTCCGCCAACTCCGACAACTCCATTGGCGACATCATTGCCGAAGCCATGGAAAAAGTCGGTAAAGAAGGCGTGATCACCGTCGAAGAAGGCACTGGCCTGGAAAACGAACTGTCGGTCGTTGAAGGCATGCAGTTCGACCGTGGCTACCTGTCCCCATACTTCGTCAACAAGCCAGACACCATGGTTGCCGAGCTGGACAGCCCGCTGATCCTGCTGGTGGACAAGAAGATCTCCAACATCCGCGAAATGCTGCCAGTGCTGGAAGCCGTTGCCAAAGCCGGCCGCCCACTGCTGATCGTGGCCGAGGACGTCGAAGGCGAAGCCCTGGCGACTCTGGTTGTGAACAACATGCGCGGTATCGTCAAAGTCGCAGCCGTCAAGGCTCCAGGCTTCGGCGATCGTCGCAAGGCCATGCTGCAGGACATCGCCGTCCTGACCGGCGGTACCGTGATCTCCGAAGAAATCGGTCTGAGCCTGGAAAGCACCACCCTGGAGCACCTGGGTAGCGCCAAGCGCGTGACCCTGTCCAAGGAAAACACCACCGTTGTCGACGGTGCTGGCAACCAGGCCGACATCGAAGCCCGTATCGCCCAGATCCGTGCCCAAGTGGCCGAGACTTCCTCGGACTACGACCGTGAAAAACTGCAAGAGCGCCTGGCCAAGCTGTCCGGCGGCGTTGCAGTGATCAAGGTTGGCGCTGGCTCCGAAGTTGAAATGAAAGAGAAGAAAGCTCGCGTTGAAGACGCCCTGCACGCTACCCGTGCAGCCGTTGAAGAAGGCGTGGTGCCTGGCGGTGGCGTGGCCCTGATCCGTGCTCTGCAAGCGATCGTCGACCTCAAGGGCGACAACGCTGATCAGGACGTAGGTATCGCGGTGCTGCGTCGCGCCGTTGAAGCTCCGCTGCGCCAGATCTCCGCTAACAGCGGCGACGAGCCAAGCGTTGTCGTCAACGAAGTGAAGAACGGCAAAGGTAACTTCGGTTACAACGCTGCTTCCGGCGAGTACGGCGACATGATCGAAATGGGCATCCTGGACCCAACCAAGGTGACCCGTTCGGCTCTGCAAGCTGCAGCTTCCATCGGCGGTCTGATCCTGACCACCGAGGCCGCCGTTGCCGACGCACCGAAGAAAGACGCTCCAGCTGGCGGCGGCATGCCAGACATGGGCGGCATGGGTGGCATGGGCGGCATGATGTAAGCCAGCCTTACCCCTGTACTGAAAAGCCCCGCCGGCGCAAGCCGGCGGGGCTTTTTCGTTTCCGTTGTCCTGCGGCAAATCCAGGGCAAATGGCTGCCATTGTGTTGCCTTGGCTGTGATCGGGGCGTGAGTCCCGGGTGAAAAAAACGTCAAGCCATGGCGACACTGGAAACAGCCACCCGAGCCGCCCGACAAGGCTGGCGGTGAGTTGGACTTGGCCTTAAGCTGCGCGAGCCAAGACGGCCGTAACTGTATACGGAGAGAGTGCCGATGCGAATCCTACTGGTTGAAGACAACCGCGATATTCTCGCCAACCTGGCTGACTACCTGGGGCTCAAGGGCTATACCGTGGACTGCGCCCAGGATGGCCTGTCGGGCTTGCACCTGGCCGCCACCGAGCACTACGACCTGATCGTGCTCGACATCATGCTGCCGGGGATCGATGGCTACACCCTGTGCAAGCGCCTGCGCGAAGACGCCCGGCGTGACACGCCAGTGATCATGCTCACCGCCCGCGACCAGCTCGACGATCGCCTCCAGGGCTTCAAGTCCGGAGCCGACGATTACCTGGTCAAGCCCTTTGCCCTTTCGGAGCTTTCCGCCCGGATCGAGGCGGTGATGCGCCGCAGCCAGGGTGGCGGCAGGCGGGCATTGCAGGTGGGCGACCTGAGCTACGACCTCGACACCCTGGAAGTCACTCGTGAGGGACGCCTGCTCAAGCTCAACCCGGTCGGCCTGAAACTGCTGGCGGTGCTGATGCAGAAGAGTCCCCATGTCTTGCGCCGGGAGATCCTCGAAGAAGCCCTGTGGGGCGATGACTGTCCGGACAGCGACAGCCTGCGCAGCCACGTCCACCAATTGCGCCAGGTGATCGACAAGCCGTTCGCCAAGCCGCTGCTGCACACCGTGCATGGTGTCGGCTACCGCCTGGCCGAGGGCCGCGATGGAGTTTAAGCAGAGCCTTGCCCAGCGGATCATCATCGCCTTTGCGCTGATGAGCGCCCTGGTGGCCGGGGCCTTCGCCATGGGCATCGTGGCCACCGTGCACCTGGTGGAGGAAAAGCTCATCTCCGCCGGCCTCGGAGGCGACCTGCAACGCCTGCTGTTGATGGATAACGTCGGCGACTGGAGCCACCGCCCCGAGCCCGACCAACTCTTCTACTACAGTGGTGGTCGCGGCGATTTCGAGCTGCCCAAGGACCTGCGTCACCTGGACCCCGGGTTCCATGAAGTGTTTCGCGAACAGTTGTCCTATCACGCCATGGTCGAGGTGGTGGATGGCCGGCGCTATGTGCTGCTGCAAGACCAGAGCGATTTCGAAGAGCGCGAGCGAGTGCTGTTCGCGGTGGTGCTGGTGGGCTTCGTGCTCAGCCTGGCGCTGGCGGTGTTCCTCGGCTGGGTGCTGGCGCGGCGCGTGATGGCGCCGGTGGTGCGCCTGGCACGCCAGGTACGGCATCGTGACCAGTTGCTGGGCCTGGCACCACCATTGGCACCGGACTACGCGGCGGACGAAGTGGGAGAGCTGGCTATTGCCTTCGATGCGACCCTGGGCCGCCTGCGCCAGGCGCTCAATCGCGAGCGGCTGTTCACCAGTGACGTCAGCCATGAATTGCGTACGCCATTGATGGTCCTGGCCACCTCTTGCGAGCTGTTGCTGGAAAACCCGGCCCTGGACCATCGCGGGCGGGCCCAGGTGGAGCGGATCACTCGGGCCTGCTCGGAAATGCGCGAACTGGTGCAGACCTTCCTGATGCTAGCGCGAGCCCAGCGCGAGGACGCCAGCATGTCTCCGCAGTTGACCTTGAGCCAGGCCGCCAACGACCTGCTCGGGGTGTGGAGCGAGTCCATCGAGGCCAAGGGCATCGAGCTGATCTTCGATCCCGGACAGCCCGACGATACCCGTTACCACGCCACCTTCCTGCATGCGGTGATGGGCAATCTCCTGCGCAACGCCCTGCACTATACCGAGCAGGGGTTCATTCGCCTGAGCCTGGCGCCCGGTAGCTTCACGGTGGAAGACAGCGGCGTGGGCATTCCCGAGGAAAAGCGCGAGGCGATGTTCGAGCCTTTCGTGCGTGGCGATGAGAAGCGTGGGGAAGGCCTGGGCCTTGGCTTGTCGCTGGTCCAGCGCATTTGTGAAAACCAGGGCTGGAGTGTCAGCCTCAGCACCATGACGCCTAATGGCTGTCGTTTTCACGTGCAATTGCAATCGACCAAGCTCTGATTTTCTTGCATGGCCCTGTTTTACAGGGCCTGTCACTTGTCGATTTCTCCTCTGAAATGGCCCTAGGCCACTGTTCGCCCGCTGTAAAACCCTGCAATATTTCCTGGCTGGACGGTACGAAGTTTTCACGTGGGAACAACCTGTCGCTGACATGGCGCTGCTTAAGGTAGCGCCATCAATTGCAGGAGGTTCTGGCGATGGTTGCACCGATCAAGCTGACGTTTTCCGAGAAGTACGATACCCGGCATGCCCTGGAGTACCTGCTCAAGCATCAGGATGGACTGGCGCGCCAGCTGTCCCACAAGCGAGATGAGCACTTGGCTCGCACCGCCTTGTCCCTGGCGGGTGATCCGGGGTTGGTACTGGACCTGCCGTGTGGCGCTGGGCGTTTCTGGCCCTTACTGGCCGAAAAGAGCAATCGAATCATCATTGGCGCCGGTTATTCAGCGGCTATGCTCAACACCGCCACGGTGGCGCAACCTGCCGAAGTGGTGAAACGGGTACGGCCCTTGCAGACATCGGCGTTTGCCATCGATCTGCCGGACAACGCCGTGGACTGCATTTTCTCCATGCGCTTGTTGCACCATGTCGGTGAAGCGCAGCACCGCATGGCGCTGTTGCGCGAGTTCCAGCGGGTGACCCGCGATAGCGTGATCGTCTCGTTGTGGGTCGACGGCAACTTCAAGGCTTGGAAACGCAAAAGGATGGAGCGCAAGCGACTATCCGAGGTTGGGCAAAAGGGTTACCAGAACCGTTTCGTGTTACCGGCGGCCACGGTCGAAGAAGAATTCCGGCAAGCCGGCTTTAGCGTCCAGCAACACCTGGACTTCCTTCCGCTCTACGCCATGTGGCGAGTTTACGTACTACGCAAGAGGTAAAAGGATGGCTGTTGAATGTGCTTCGGAAATGGATGCCGTGCCCACAGATCGCTTCGAATACTTCTGGAACGAGCAAGGTGAATGGGTTGAAGAACCCAACAAGCGCCGAGGCGGTGAGAGTGGTGTTCAACGGCTTGTAGGCAGTAATGGAAGACTGCTGTATGCCAAGCGTCAGGTAGGGCATATCTACCGCAGTTGGTTGCATCCTTTCGGACGCCCTACGGTCCTGCGTGAACTCAACGCACTCAAGGGCCTGCGCTTGCTGCAGGTGACCGTTCCGGAGCCGGTGTTCTGTGGTGCCAGGCGAGGAGCGCAGAACGAATGGCAGGCCCTGCTGGTCACGGCGTCGCTCGATGGTTTCATCGAGATCGACAACTGGTACGCCGCCGGCGAGCGTGAGCGCCATGGTGAGTCTTTCCACGACCAGGTGCTGCAATCCCTGGCGACGACGCTGGCGCGGATGCACAAGGGACGTTGGCAGCACGGTTGCCTGTATTCCAAGCATGTGTTCGTGCGGGTGGACGGTGAAGGCGAGCAGGCTCGACCGAAGATCGCCTTGCTGGATTTCGAGAAATGCCGCCAGCGCCTGAGCAGCAAGCGGGCCGCGGCTCATGATCTAAAGCAATTGCGTCGCCATTCGTCGTGGAGCGACACCGACTGGGAGAAGCTCTACTACTTTTACAGAACGGCGTTTGGCAGCTCTATCAAAGGTTTATAGCTATGAAGCTAGAAATTGCGCGAGGTGTATTCCTGGCAGGAGCCTTGGCAGTTGCTTCCCTGGCGATGGTTGCCTGGGAGCAGCCACGCACCCAGGTGCTGAGCGCGGCCAAGGGCAATGCCCACTGTCCGTTGCCACGGGTGGCGAAGGTGTCCACGGCGGCCAAGCCCGATCATGACCTGTTGCTGTTCATGTTCGGCATGAGCCAGGGTCTCAAGCCCCAGAGCTGAAGAGTTTTCCTGCCAATCAAAAGGCCTCGCGATGCGAGGCCTTTTGATTTTTCCCGAATCCTGCCTTCACGCCAGGTGCAGGTGGTTATCCCACAGCCCGGCAGGCAGTTCCAGGGGCTTGGCCACGATCTGCGCCTGACGGCAATCGTAGAAGCGGCAACGACCTTGCCCCGAGGTCACCACGAAGCCATCGGCCATGGCGCCGACCCCCGCACAGTCCGGCAGCGGGGCATCCACTCGTAGCACACCGCTGTCCAGGTCCCAGATGAAGAAACGGTTGCCCCGGGGAGCGGTGAGGGCGACCAGCCGCAGTTCGCTGTGCACGGCGACGCTGGCGGTGTAGTGCCCCATGGCTTGCAATTGCTGTTCGGCCACCGGGAACGCACTGAAAGGTTGGCCCGGGCGCTTGATCGCCAGCAGCTCGGACGATTCATGAGCGGCGCCCATGAATTGTTGGCCGGTGACGATGGTGCCGTCGCTGGCGATGCCCATGTGGCGCACACTGTTCATCTGCTGGGCCAGGGTCTCCTTGCTCAGCAGGGTGCCGTCGCGCTGCATCAGCACCAGGCTTGGCTCCATGGCATCGAGGTTCATTTCCACCCGGCTTTCGGCTTCGGTGCGAATGCCGCCGTTGGCCACTACCAGGGTTTCCCCATCGGGCATCCATGACACCTGGTGCGGGCCGATGCCGTGGGTCGACAGTTCGCCGCTGTGCACCAGGCGTTCGCCCTCGAAGCGGTAGACACCCAACAGGCCGCGCCCCGGGTCCCGGGTATCGTTCTCGGTGGCGTACAGCCACTCGCCATCCTTGTGGATCACCGCGTGCCCATAGAAATGCCGGTCGGGTTGCGCGGTCAGGGTCTGCAGCAGCTTGCCGTCGCGCAGGTCGACCAGGTAGCTCTCGGTGCCCGGGCGCCGGGCCACGAACAGGGCGATGGGCAAGCGCGGGTGGTTGATGATGTCGTGGCAACGCTGGCCGACCTGGGTGGCAAACACCTGTTTACCGTCCAGTTGATAACCGACGGCGTAATGCTTGCCGTCGCCGTCATCCCTGGCCGAAAGCAGCAAGGGCTGCTTGCCCTTTTGCTTGAACAGCGTCCAGCCGCCCAAGGTCACCGCACTGAGCAGCAAGCTGCCCAGTGCCAAAGCCTGACGTCGCAGCATCATCAGTCACCGTCGTTGGCGTTGAAGCCCAGTTGGATGCCCAGCGCCTTGGCCAGTTCGCCTTCGTGCAGGCGATGGACCACGTTGAGGCTGTCATACAGGTCGTTGAGTTGCTGGCGCCCGGCGTCGTCGCCGAGCATTTCGGTCAGCGAGCGCTGGGTGCTGGCGAAGAGTTTCAAGCACGCGGCATAGGCTGCGTCGATCTTGTCGGCCAGTGGTTTCTGCTCGGCCGGCAGCAGGCCGCGCAGGCCTTTGTTGTCGACCCCGGCCCAGACGGTCTGGGCTGCGCTGAGGCTGGCCTCCAGGCCTTGCAGCGACGACTGGCTGCGCCAGGCATCGGCCTGGAACGGCTGTGGGATGCCCTTGGTCTGGCGGCCCATCGGGGTGCCGAGCTTCTTCTTCAGGGTGTCCAGGGCCGTGACTTGCACACGCAGCAGGTCGGCAATGGCTTCGTGGGAATCGGCATAGCGCTGGTTGGGGAACTTGCTCATCTGCGCCAGCATGCCGTCGTTGTTGTTCCAGCTCGACAGGATCTCCTCGGCCAGTTGCTTCTGGCGTTCGCCGATGGCGGTCAGCAGCGGGCAATAGCGGGCTTTCTGGATGCTATCGGCCATGTCGATCTTGCTGTCGAAGAGGATGTACTCATAGGCCGACAGGCCTTGCACCACGACGCTGGACTTGCTCAGGGCGGCAGCATCGATCTGTGGGTTGGCGTTGACCAGCTGCTCGACCTGGCGACCGACCAGGTTCTTCTTGTCCGGCCAGAACTGGACCTGCCAGGAGCGGTTGCCCTCGGCCAGCGGGCCGATCAGCAGCGGTTGCAGTTCGGCCCAGGCTTTTTGGGCATGGAGGAAGTCGGCGCGGGCGGTCTCCAGGCTTTCCTTGCCTTCGCAGAAGGCCAGGGCGCTGACGGCCAGCTGGCGGTCGGCGTCGACCCAGCGGCTGTAGGTCGGCAGGATCACCTGCTTGGCGATGGCCGCGGAAGTCACGGCTTGTGGGTCCTGGGGCGAACAGGCGCCCAGGGCGAGCGCGGCAAGGCTGGTGAAGAGCAGTTTGGGGCGGAACATGTTCGGGCTCCCTTTATTGTGGAGAAAGCATATGAGTCAAGCGTTACAAGGAATTCAGGAATGCCAGCAACGCCGCGCGCTGCTGGGCATTGAAAGCAAGGACTTGCTGTTTCGCACCTTCGGCTTCGCCGCCATGCCAGAGCACCGCTTCCATCAGGTTGCGGGCACGGCCATCGTGCAGGAACTGGGTATGGCCGCTGACGGTTTCGGTCAGGCCGATGCCCCATAGCGGCGCGGTGCGCCAGTCGCGACCGCTGGCCTTGAACTCGGTGCGCTGGTCGGCCAGGCCTTCGCCCATGTCGTGCAGCAGCAGGTCGCTGTAGGGGCGGATCAACTGGTTGGCCAATTCAGGTTCCGCGGCGTTGGCCGCCGTGGTGAAGCTTGGGGTATGGCAAGACTGGCAGCCGGCCTGGAAGAACAGGTTCTTGCCGGCCAGGACCTGGGGCGAGTCCACATCGCGGCGGGCGGGCACCGCCAGGTTGCGGGTGTAGAACAGCACCAGGCGCAGGATGTTGTCGCTGACCTCCGGTTCACCGTCTGGGCCATTGCCGTTGGGGGCTTGCTTGCAGGCGGTTTGCGCGTCGGTGCAGTCATCGAAGGGTCTCAGGCTGGTGGTCAGGCCCATATCACCAGAGAACGCGTGAACATTTTGTTGATTGAGGCTCGGTTGCCCGGCTTTCCAGCCAAAACGCCCGAGTACGGTCTTTTGCCGGGCATCGTCCCAGACCCAGTTGGGCCGGCCGGCGATGGGGTTTTCCCGGGTCGGCCTGGCATTGGCCAGGATGGCTTCCTCGGGAATGGCCTCGAGCAGCCCCAGGCCGATCATGGGGGGCGCCACCCGGGCCGAGAAACGGGTGTCCGGATGCATCGGGCCGTAGCCCAGGTCGGTCACCCGCAGCCTGGGCTTGCGCAGCTCAACCTGGGTGCCGTCCTTGAAGTGCACCTGGAGCGGTTCGTAGTCCACCCGCACCCGGCCCTCGGGAACCACCCCGGGGATCGCCATATCCTGCAACTGGCTGCCATAGACCGGCTCCGGCACTACCCCCGTGCGCTCGATGAGCCGGGCCAGGGCCGGGTCGTCGGGGATCGACAGGCGCACCAGCATGGATACCGCGTTAAGCGCGTCCGGGGCTGGTGGATGGCCACGGCCATCCTTGATATGGCAGTTCTGGCAAGCGTTGGTGTTGAACAAGGGGCCCAGGCCATCGCGGGCGGTGGTGGTGGAAGGGGCTATGACCCAGGGGTTGCGGAAAAAACTGTTGCCGACGCTGAAATCCAGGCGGCGGGTAGGCGGCAGGTTGGCCGACGGCAGGGAAAAGGCATTGCGATCGCTCTTGTTGACTGTCGTCGCGCCCCCGGCGCGGGCTTCGCCAGGCTCGGCCTGGGTGAAGCGCGGCGCCTCATCGCAGGCGCCCAGGCTCAAGGCCAGGAACAGCGCGGACCAGCGAAGCAGCGACGAAGGCATCGGATATCCTGCAGGACGAGCAAAACAAGGGCGCAAAGTCTAACAGGGCAGCCTGGTTTGAATAAGAGGAATTATCGTTTGGTTTGATCCAGGACAAGGGCGCCGGAACTGATTTGCATCCGACGCCGGACCTGGTCGCAGGCATGAAAAAGGCGGCCCGAGGGCCGCCTTCTGCTGGACGCTGTGCTGATCAGAATTCGTGATCGGCGTTGTCCGGGTTCAGGTCCTTGATGCCCAGCTTGCCGGCGGCCTGCTCGATCGAGCCGGTCTGCTTGACCAGCGCGGCGATGGCGTCGCGCACGATCTGGTTGCCCGATTCGTTGCCAGCGGCGATCAGCTGGTCGTAGTGCTCGCCCTTGCTGGCGTGGTCCACCATGACCTGGATCTTGGCTTCGGTGGCCGCCAGGTCGGCCTTGAGCGCAGCGTCGGCGGCCGGGTCGGCCTTGGCCACCAGGGACGACAGGCTGGCGCCGGTCATCTTGGTGCCGTCGACACGGGTGTACTCGCCCAGGTAGACGTTGCGGATGCCCTTGGCGTCGTAGAAGTGCGAGTTATGGGTGTTGTCGCTGAAGCAGTCCTGTTCGTCCTCGGGGGAGTTGGCTTCCAGGGATACCTTCATCCGCTCGCCCGCCAGTTCGCCCAGGGACAGGCTACCCATGCCGAAGAGCATCTTGCGCAGGCCGGTCTCGGCTGGTTCCGCTTCCAGGGTGGCGCGGTAGTTGTCGGTCACGTCCGGCTTCCAGTTGCCGACCATTTCTTCCAAGTCGTTGACCAGCAGCTGGGTCACGGCCTTGAGGTAGGCGCGGCGGCGCTCGTTGTGGCCGCCGGTGGCGCCGGCCCCTTGCAGGTAGTCCGAGGCCGGGCGAGCGCCGGCGCCAGGGCCGGTACCGTTGAGGTCCTGGCCCCAGAGCAGGAATTCGATGGCGTGGTAGCCAGTGGCGACGTTGGCCTCGGCACCGCCGAGCTCATTGAGGCTGGCGAGTTTTTCCGGGGTAATGTCCTTCACGTCGATCTTGTCTTCGCCGATGCGGATCTCGGTGTTGGCGATGATGTTGGCGTTGGCCCCGGGGTTGCCCAGTGCGTGCTCGTAGCTCTTGTCGACGTAGTCGATCAGGCCTTCGTCCAGTGGCCAGGCGTTAACCTGGCCTTCCCAGTCGTCGATGATGGTATTGCCGAAGCGGAACACTTCGCTTTGCAGGTACGGGACGCGCGCCGCCACCCAGGCGGCCTTGGCGGCTGCCAGGGTCTGGTCGTCAGGCTTGGCCAGGAAGGCATCGATAGCGCTCTGCAGGGTTTTCGCAGTGGATTCGGAGTCGCTGTAGACGGCGAAGACCATGTCGGCGTAGTGCGCGACGACGGCCTTGGCGGCGGCTTCGTCGATCTTGGCGGCGTCGCCGGCCGCAGTCGCGGTGCTGGTAGCCGGGGTCGGTGCTTGAGCGGCAGCCTTGTCGTCTTTGCCTTCGCCGCAACCGGCGAGGGAAATAGCGATGGCCAACAGACTGGCGGTAGCCAGAGGCATACGAATCATGGCGAACATCCTGCTTCGAGAGGAGAGTGGACGGCGCGGGGCGCGCGAAAAACTGCGACATAATGCGAAAGATTTGCATTATGTGTAAAGGGTTGCCGCTGTAATTATTTCTTCTCCGAAGAGCCTTCGCGCAGGGCGCAAAGCCCCGCGCCGCGCTGGCTTCAGAGGATCGCTGCGTTGCTGCGCTGGGCCTGTTTCAGGTAGGCGCCCAGCTCCCGCGCGGACAGTGGCTTGCTGTAGTGATAACCCTGACCTTCGTGACAGCCCTCGGCAATGATGTAGGCCTCCTGCTCGGCGGTTTCCACGCCTTCGGCGATCACCTGCATGCCCAGGCTCTTACCCAGCTGGATGATGGCGCGCACGATGGTGGCGTCGTCATCGTCCTCCAGCAGGTCCTGGACGAAGCTCTTGTCGATCTTGATCTTGTCCAGGGGCAGGCTCTTGAGATAGCTGAGTGACGAGTAGCCGGTGCCGAAGTCGTCGATGGCGATCAAGGCCCCGGAGCGCCGCAGGCTCAGCAGGTGCTGGGCGGCGGTGCTGATGTCTTCCATCAGGCCGGTCTCGGTGACTTCCAGCTCCAGGCTGCGCGGTGGCAGGCGATAGATCTGCAGCAGGTTGTTCACCACCCGTGGCAGTTCGGCGTGGTGCAGTTGCACGGTGGACAGGTTGACCGCCATGCGCAACTCGCTGAAGCCCATGTCATGCCATTCCCGCAACTGGCGGCAGGCCTGGTCCAGCACCCACTCGCCAATGGCGATGATGGTGCCGTTCTGCTCCGCGAGCGGGATGAACAGGTCCGGCGGCACCAGGCCGTGCTCCGGGTGCTGCCAGCGCAACAACGCCTCGACGCCTACCACCCGGTGGTCGCGATAGCTGATCTGCGGCTGGTAGACCAGGAAGAACTGCTCGCGGGCCAGGGCCTCGCGCAGGTCCTTTTCCAGTTCCCGGCGGCGCCGCATCTCGCTGTCCACGCTGGCGATGTAGAACTGATAGCGATTGCGCGAGCGGCTCTTGGCCAGGGTCATGGTCTGCTCGGCTTTTTGCAGGAGTTTCTCGGTGCTGTCGCCATCTTCCGGGAACAGGGTGATGCCGATGGTCGCGCGCAGGCGGATTTCCTGCTGGTCGAGGGCGAAGGTGGCTTCCAGGTCATCGAGGATGCTCTGGGCCAGTTCCGCGGCTTCGTAGGGTTGTTCGATATCGGCCTGGACCAGGGCGAACTGGTCGCCGCCCAGGCGCGCCAGGGCTCCTAGGCGGCCGCTGTGGCCGCGCAGGCGATCGGCCAGGGCCAGCAGCAGTTGGTCGCCGGTCTGGTAGCTGAACTGCTCGTTGACGCCCTTGAAGTCGTCCAGGCCCACACACAGCACGGCGACCCGGCGTTGCAGGCGCCCGGCGTCCACCAGGATCTTGTCCAATTGCTGTTGCAGTTGCTGGCGGTTGGGCAGGCCGGTGAGGAAGTCGTACTGGGCCATGCGCAGGAGGCTGTTCTCCGCTTCATGGCGCAGGTGGGTATTGCGCTCGATGGACGCCAGCAGCTGATTGGCGGTGTTGATCCAGATCCCCAGCTCGTTGCGTTCGTGACCCTTGAGCAAGGGGAGCTGGTGTTCGCTGGGACGGTCGGGATTGATATTGGTCAGGTGCTCGATGATCCGCGACAGCGGCTTGGTCAGCAGCCAGTGGTAGACCAGGTACAGCACCAGGCCCATGGCCAGGGCGCGCAGCACTCCGGAGATGAAGATGATCACCGAGCTGACGATGAAGCCCTGGCCGTAGGTGGCGGTGTCCAGGGTGATGCTCAGGTCGCCGTAATACTCGCTGTATGGACCGCGGCCCACCAATGGGGTGGTGAAGGTGCGTTCCTGGCCGAGGATCAGGTCGGTCAGCCAGCGACTCGAGGATTTCTGCAGGTCGCGGGATTTTTCCGCGAGCATGGTTTCGTTGGGGTGGCCGATGGAGGCCATGCGCACCGCATCGTCCTGGAACAGGCCCTCGATGACTTGCATGCCCATCTCCCGGTCCAGGCTGTAGACCGCCTGGGTCGATGGGTCGCGAAACATGTCGAGGATGCGCTGGGCGTCATTGGCTACCGCCTGCCGAGTCTTGTAGGCATCGAAGACGATCTGGGCGCAGCTCAGGACCACACCCACTATGAGTGCCGACAGCAGCACAACCCGGAGCAACTTCACCGACAAGCTGTTTTTGAGTTCCAGCTTCAAAGGGGCTATTCCTTGTTCCGTGCGCGTAGCGTCAAGTTGCCATGAGTATTGGCAATCCCGTGATGGCCGTCAAAGTGACATCAAGGCCGAGGACAGGACGTCTGCGGGCGAAGCCCGGGTGATCAGAATCAGGATTGCTCTAGCTGTGGACAGTGTGTCGGTAGCGACGTCATGCAACTTGAGGGGAAAGCGTTGTTTTTTACCTGCATGGAATCTTAGCGCCTGGAGCCGGCGGGACAAGATCCTGATTTTGCAATGGGCAAAAAAAACCCGGCCAGGCCGGGTTTTTTCACTGCGAACAGGTTCAGGCTACGAAGTTCTTGCCTTCGAACTGCTCGGCCACGAACTTCCAGTTCACCAGGTTCCAGAACGCCTCGACGTACTTCGGACGTACGTTGCGGTAGTCGATGTAGTAGGCGTGTTCCCAGACGTCGCAAGTCAGCAGCGGGGTGTCGCCGCTGGTCAGCGGGTTGCCGGCGCCGATGGTGCTGGCCAGGGCCAGGGAACCGTCGGCCTTCTTCACCAGCCAGCCCCAGCCGGAACCGAAGGTGCCAACCGAAGTCTTGGTGAATTCTTCTTTGAACTTGTCGAACGAACCGAACGCTGCGTTGATGGCATCAGCCAGGGCGCCGGTTGGCTGGCCGCCGGCGTTTGGCGCCAGGCAGTTCCAGTAGAAAGTGTGGTTCCAGACCTGGGCTGCGTTGTTGAAGATACCGCCCGAGGAGGTCTTGACGATCTCTTCCAGGGTCTTGCCTTCGAACTCGGTGCCTGGCACCAGGTTGTTCAGGTTCACGACATAGGTGTTGTGGTGCTTGTCGTGGTGGTACTCCAGGGTTTCCTTGGAAATGTGCGGCTGCAGGGCGTCGTGTGCGTAGGGCAGCGGCGGCAATTCGAAAGCCATGGTGATTCTCCTAATCAGGTCAGTTGCGGTGAGCGCAAGGCCGATCACGGGCGGCCGGACAAGCGCCGGGGAGTTTGTACTCTTTGCGGCGCAAGCTTCGGATCATAGCATCGGGGGGGAGGCATAACCACGCAACAACTGTGTGGGATAGAGGTTCCAGAGCCTTTTGGAATAAGTCACGCGGCGCTGATCAACTGGAACGCGACACTGAACATCATCACCGCCACCAGCAGGTCGAGGATCCTCCAGGTACCCGGCCGGGCCAGCCAGGGCGCGAGCCACGCCGCCCCCAGGGCCAGGGTGAAGAACCACAGCAGCGAGGCGCTGGCCGCTCCCACCACGTAGGCACCGGGCTCGGCCTGCTGGGCGCCCAGCGAGCCGATGAGCAGCACCGTGTCCAGGTAAACGTGGGGGTTGAGCAGGGTCACCGCCAACGCGCTGAGCATCACCGCCCGTAGCGAGCGTACGGTCTGGCCACCGCCTTGCTCCAGGCTCTGCTTGGAGCACGCCCGGCGCAGGGCCTGGGCGCCGTACCAGATCAGGAAGGCCGCGCCGCCCCAGCGTGCCACCGCCAGCAGCGTCGGGTTCTGGGCGAGCACGGTGGCCAGGCCGAACACCCCAGCGGCCACCAGCAAGGCATCGCAGGTCACGCATAGCGCGGCCACCGGCAAATGGTGTTCGCGGCGCAGGCTCTGGGCCAGGACGAAAGCATTCTGGGTGCCGATCGCCATGATCAGGCCGGCGGCCACCAGCAGGCCGTTTACATAGCTTTGCCACATGATTACAGCTCCTCGCCGGCGGCCAGGCGTTGCAACACCTGGACGGCTTTTTCGGCATCGGCCAGGCCGACGAACAGGTGGTCGTGGTAGTAACCGGCGATCACGTTGCAGCTGATCCCGGCGCGGCCCAGGGCGCCGGCGAAGGCGGCTGTAAGGCCCACGGCCTGGAGCGCCGAATGCACTTGGAGGGTGATCCATGCGGCGACGTAGTCGAACCCCAGACCGAGACGTTCGGCCTGCTCGCGGCGCAGGATCACCGTCAGACCTTCGTGCTCGCGAAAGCTGCCCAGCACTTCGCAGTCCCGCAGCAGGCTGGGGTCGGTGATGGAGCAGAACACATACTCGCCGTCGTTGAGCTGCGGGCTCATGCTGCGCAGCAGGGTCGCGAGGGAGGTTTCACCAGCCATGAAGAAGATCCTTGAACTAAGAGGCGATACAGAGGCTTTATGCTGGCTATTTTCCGGCTCCAGGCTGTATAAGAAAAACCAATAGTGCTGATCTCTCATTAGGAAAACTGATGTTCGACTACAAGTTGCTTTCGGCCCTCGCCGCAGTGGTCGAACAGGCCGGTTTCGAACGGGCGGCCCAGGTGCTGGGGTTGTCGCAGTCGGCCATTTCCCAGCGGATCAAGTTGCTGGAGGCGCGGATCGGCCAGCCGGTGCTGGTCCGGATCACGCCGCCGGCCCCCACCGAGGTCGGCCGGCGCCTGCTCAACCATGTGCAGCAGGTGCGGTTGCTGGAGCGCGACCTGCAGAGCCTGGTGCCGGCCCTGGACGAGGAGGGGCTGCCGGAGCGCCTGCGTATCGCCCTTAACGCCGATAGCCTGGCTACCTGGTGGGCCGAAGCGGTGGGGGAGTTCTGCGCCGAGCACCACTTGCTCCTGGACCTGGTGGTGGAAGACCAGACCGTGGGCCTCAAGCGCATGCGTGCAGGCGAGGTGGCCGCTTGCGTCTGCGCCAGCGAGCGACCGGTGGCCGGCGCCCGCAGCCTGTTGCTGGGGGCCATGCGCTACCGGGCCCTGGCCAGCCCGGCCTTCATCGCCCGGCACTTTCCCCAGGGAGTGTGCGCCGGACAGCTGGCCCGGACTCCGGCGCTGGTGTTCGGTCCCGATGATTTCCTGCAGCATCGCTACCTGGCGTCCCTGGGCGTGGACGGCGGCTTCGAGCATCATCTATGCCCGTCTTCCGAAGGCTTCATCCGCCTGGCCGAAGCCGGGCTGGGCTGGGGGCTGGTGCCCGAATTGCAGGTTCGCGAGCAATTGCAGCGAGGGGTACTGCAAGAACTCCTGCCGGATAAACCCATCGATGTGCCGCTGTACTGGCATCATTGGCGCAATGGTGGGCAACTGCTGGGCTTGCTCACCGAGCACCTGGCTCGTTCATCCGCACAGTGGCTGGTGCCCTGGGAGCAGCCGTAAGCGTCAAGCGACAAGCTGCAAGCAGACAGCTTGCGCACTGATTTTCAACTTGCAGATTGCAGCTCGTAGCTCGTCACTGCTTTCTTAGGAATATTTCATGAAGATTCTGGTCACCGGCGCAAGCGGCTTCATCGGCGGGCGTTTCGCCCGTTTCGCCCTTGAGCAGGGCCTGGAGGTACGCGTCAACGGGCGCCGTGCCGAAGCCGCGGAGCATCTGGTGCGTCGTGGCGCCGAATTCATCCAGGGCGACCTGGGGGACGCCGACCTGGTGCGCGAGCTGTGCCGCGACGTCGATACCGTGGTGCATTGCGCTGGCGCCGTGGGCCTGTGGGGGCGCTACCAGGATTTCCACCAGGGCAACGTGCAGGTGACCGAGAACGTGGTGGAAGCCTGCCTCAAGCAGCGGGTCCGGCGCCTGGTGCACCTGTCCTCGCCGTCGATCTACTTCGATGGCCGCGATCACCTGGGCTTGACCGAAGAACAGGTGCCCAAGCGCTTCAAGCACCCTTATGCCGCCACCAAGTACCTGGCCGAGCAGAAGGTCTTCGGCGCCCAGGAGTTCGGCCTTGAAGTCTTGGCCCTGCGTCCGCGTTTCGTTACCGGTGCCGGCGACATGAGCATCTTCCCGCGGCTGCTGAGGATGCAGCGCAAGGGACGCCTGGCCATCGTCGGCAATGGCCTGAACAAGGTCGACTTCACCAGCGTGCACAACCTCAACGAAGCCCTTTTCAGTTGCTTGCACGCCAGCGGTTCGGCCCTGGGCAAGGCCTACAACATCAGCAACGGTGCCCCGGTACCGCTGTGGGACGTGGTCAACTACGTGATGCGCCAGATGCAGGTGCCGCAGGTGACCCGCTACCGTTCCTATGGCCTGGCCTACAGCGTGGCGGCGCTCAATGAGGGCTTCTGCCGGATCTGGCCGGGGCGTCCGGAACCGACCCTGTCGCGCCTGGGCATGCAAGTCATGAACAAGGATTTCACCCTGGATATCAGCCGCGCCCGGCATTACCTGGGCTACGAGCCCAAGGTCAGCCTGTGGGCCGCCCTGGACGAGTTCTGCACTTGGTGGCAGGCCCAGGACATGGGCTGAAACCGGCGACTGAACCGGCTGCGTCCGGTCCTGTCCATTGGCCTGGCCCATCGGCGGTTTATACTCGCCGCATCCAGCCCCCTCCGCGGTTCAGAAAGGTTGCCCAATGCGTAACGATGCACACGATGACTTCGACGACGTTCCAAGCCTGCGCGCCGATCCTCTCGACGACGATGTCTTCCCGACCACCAGCAGTGCCCGCGAGCGCACTGCGGTCCACTCGCGTAGCGCGCCGGCGGTCAAGGCCAAGGGTGCCGGCACCGGCCCGCTGTGGGCGCTGGTGGGGGCGTTGTTCTTTGCCTTCGCCGGCCTTGCCTGGTGGAGCTTCCAGCAGATCTCGCTGATGGAGCAGCAACTGGTGGCGACCCAGGAAAGCTTTGCCAGGATCAGCGAGGAGGCCGCTGGCCGGCTGCAGGACATCTCCGGCAAGGTGGTGGCCAGCCAGACCAGCGTCACCAGCGACAGCGAAGCCCTGAAGCTGCAGATCAAGCAGCTGGAAAGCCGCTTGCAGGATCAAGGCCGGCAGCAACAGGGCGTGGTCGGCCAGGCTACCGACCTGGACAAGCGCCTGGAGCAGATGGGCGCCCAGAGCGCCGAGTTGCAGGCGGCCAATACCCAGTTGCAGGCCCAGCTCAAGGCCCTGGGCGGCGAGCTGGCGAGCCTCAAGGGAGCCCAGGCCGATGGCGGCAAGGTCGATGCCCAACTCAAGAGCCTGGCCGCCGAGTTGGCTGCGTTGAAGAAACAGGGCAACCCGGGCGCCGCCATCGAGCGCCTGGAGCAGGACCTGATCGTGCTCAAGAGCCAGCAGGACAACCGTCCCGCTACTGCGCAAAACGGTGCCAGCACCGCTGAGTTCGACGCTTTCCGGGGCCAGGTCACTCGTAACATCAACACCCTGCAAAGCCAGATCCAGAACCTGCAGCAACAGCTCAACACCCGCCCCTGACCGATCCGGCCCGACGCGCCTCCCGCGGCCGGGCCCGACGCTCCTTCGCTGAATGTCCACCCATCTGTCGCAGCCGGCTACGCTCTTCGAACGTCAATGTGAACGAGGAGTGGGCGATGAAGCTGTTGCGCAAGCATGCCTGGCTGGGCTGGTGGTGGTTGCTATGTGTCGCTGCGCTGCATGCGGCTCCCGCCGATGATGGCGCCCCCGCGCGGGCGCTGCTGGAAAAGGCCCTGGCCTATTACCAGGAGCAGGGTGACAAGGCGTTCGCCGCCTTCAGCCGCCAGGGCGAATTCGTCGACCAGGATCGCTATGTGTTCGTGGTGGATACCCAGGGTGTGATGCTGGCCAGCGGTGGTCCGTCGTCGGCGCTGATCGGCCGCGATGTCTCAGCGGTGCTGGGGGCGGATTTGCGCAAGGCGTTCCAGGACGCCTTGCATACTCCCCAGGACAGCGGTATCCAGCAGGCCGAGTACCGCTGGCAGAACTGGGCCGATGGCAAGATCGAACGCAAGCATGTGTACTTCCAGCGCGTCGGCGAGCGGATCCTGGCGGTGGGCTACTACCAGCCCAGGGCATCGGCCGACCAGGCCCGGGCGTTGCTGGAGCGCAGCGCCGAGGCCCTGGCCAGCGATCGGGCGGCGACGCTCGCGGCCATCAACGACCTGCAGGGCGGGTTCATCGAGGATGACCTGTACGTGTTCGTGGTCGATCTGGACACCCGGCGCTACCTGGCCCATGGCACCAACCTGCGGTTGCTCGACACGGACTTCGCCAAGGTCAGGGACCCCGAGGGCAAGCCGGTGGGCGAGCCGATGCTGGCGCTCATGGCCCGCCAGGAGCAGGGCGAGTACCAGTACCGCTGGAAGAACCCGGTGACCGGCAAGGTCGAAGACAAGCACGCCTACCTGCGCAAGGTGGGCCGGCTGCTGGTCGCGGTGGGCTATTACAGTCCGTGAGGCCGGTGCATCCTGGCCCGCTTAGCGGGCCTTGTCCTCGCGTCCGCGCAACAGGCGGTTGGGCATGGCGATCGCCGCCGCCAGGCCCAGCAGCGAGACTCCGGCGCTGACCAGCAGCAGGTGGCGGAAGGTCAGCAGCAACTCGCTGCGCAGGGCATCCCGATCCGGACCGGGCGCGGCATTCAGGCCTTCGAGCAGGGCATTGCCGGTGTGGCCTTCGCTCAGTATTCCGCCGCCCAGGTGCGCCAGGCCAGAGTCTTGCAACAAGGCCAGCAGCAGTGCCGACATCAACGCCACCCCGACCGCGCCGCCCAAGGATCGGAACAGGTTGGTGGTACTGGTGGCGACCCCGATATCACGCTGTTCCACCGCGTTCTGGGTGCCCACCAGCGAAGTGGGGAACTGCATGCCACTGGCTATCCCGCACAGCAACATGAACAAGCCGCTGCCCAGTTCCGCCTGGGGAGGAACCAGGGCCATGCCGAGGATCGCAACCGGCATCAACAAGGCCCCGGTGAGGATCATCGGCTTGTAGCGTCCGGTCACCGAGGTCAGCCGTCCGGCACAGTAGGCGCCCATGGGCAGGCCCATGGCCAGGGGCAGCAGGTGCAGCGCGGCGCTATCGGCCCCGGCCCCGGTGATGCTCTGGAAACGCAGGGGCATCAACACGATCAGCGAAATGGCCTGGAAGCTGGTGAAGAAGATCGTGCACCAGCACAACAGGGCGCTGCGGTTGGCGAACAAGTGCATGGGCAACAGTGGCTCGCGGGCTCGCCGTTCATGCCAGGTGAACAGCGCCAGGACGATGATGGCGATGGCCAGCAGGTCGAGCACTTCGGCGCTGCGCCAGGAGTGTCCCTGGCCGATCTGGGTGATGCCCAGCAGCAGGGCGCTGAGGCCGATGATCAAGAGCAGGGTGCCGAGGTAGTCGATGATCGGCTTGCGCTGGGGAACGGGTAGTCCCACCAGGGTGCGATAGGCCACCCACCAGGCGCCCAGGCCCAGGGGCAGGTTGATCAGGAACACCCAGCGCCAGGACAAGAACTCGGTCATGTAGCCGCCCAGCACGGGACCGGCGACGCTGGCCACCGCGTACATGCTGCTGAAGTAACCCTGGTAGCGCCCGCGTTCCCGGGGCGGGACTATGTCGCCGATGATGGCCTGGCTCACCGAGATCATGCCGCCGGCGCCAATGCCCTGGAAGATCCGCGCCAGCACCAGCTGTTCCATGTTCTGGGCCAGGCCGCAGAACAGCGAGGCCAGGGTGAACAAGCCCATGCCGAACAGCATCAGGCGGCGCCGACCATAGAGATCGCCGAGCTTGCCATAGATCGGCACGGCCACGGTCATGGCCACCATGTAGCCGGAAATCACCCAGGCCAGGAGGCCGACATCCTTGAACTGGGCGGAGATGGCCGGCATCGAGACGGCGACGATGGTCTGGTCCAGCGCACCGAGGAAGATCGCCAGCATCAGGGCGACCAGCACGCTGCGGATGGCCACCTGTGGGGGGCCAGGTTGGTGGAGGTGGGACACGAAGGAACCTGCGGGCATTGATGGGCCGGGCGGGGGCGCCGGCGAAGATGTGGGCCAGTGTACTTGATAGCTACCTACCGGATAGCTCTGCAAGCATGTTCCTGACAGTTATTTCATCAAGCGTTTGGGGCGGGGGGATTTACAGTTGCTTGCAGCGAAATGGGAAGCATTCTGTATAGTGGCAGTTCTGCACGCCCTGCCTGGCAGGCTACAGAATGAGTGTTTATGAATGTTGCCTATGCTTGCATTTTGACTGGGCGAATCCGTCAATTGAGCAAGACAACCCAACGGAATCTGCATGTACCCATCCCCTGGGCACCATGCCTGCCCGTTCCTCCGAGGCCCGGATTGCAGCGATGAACAAGCCAGCCCTTGCATCCATTCCCGTTTTCAAACTCTATGGCGAGAGCCTGGAGTGGCCCACCCCCGATCTGTTGCACTGCGAGCCCTTCAGCCAGCGCGGTCGCGAATTGCATTGGGAAATAAAACCCCACCGGCATGCCGACCTGTGCCAGCTGCTGTTCGTGCGGCGTGGCCAGGTGCAGATGCAGGTCGAGGACCAGCGGACTTCGCTGGATGAGGTGGCGATCCAGGTCGTGCCGCCGCTGTCGGTCCACGGTTTTCGTTTCTCCGAGGACATCGAAGGCCATGTGGTGACCCTGGCGGCGCCGCTGGTGGGGCACCTGCAAGCCCAGTTGGGGCAGGCACGGGACATCCTCGGCACTTGCGCCAGCTATCCTGCGGGCGACGATGCGCAGTACCTGGACGGTTTGTTCAGCGCGCTGCAGGACGAGTACCAGGGCCAGCAGCCAGCACGGGAGATGCTCATGCATTCCCTGGTGGGCCTGATCGTGGTCTGGGTCGGGCGCCAGGCGTTGCAGCGCAGCAAGGCCAGCCAGCGGCCGCAGCGAGCCCGGGACTATTTCAACGGTTTCATGCAGTTGGTGGAGGCGCACTATCGCGAGCATGTGAAGGTCGAGGAGCTGGCCCACAAGCTGGGGATCTCGGTATCGCACCTCAATGGCACTTGCCGGGAACTGGCAGGACAACCCGCGCTGCAGATCATGCACGAGCGCCAGTTGCTGGAGGCCAAGCGCCTCTTGACCTACACCGGGATGACCATCTACGAGATTTCCGCCGAGCTGGGGTTTTCCGACCCGACCAACTTCACCCGGCTGTTCCGGCGCCGGGTAGGCATCTCGCCCAAGGTCTTCCGTGACCGCCTGAAGGCCGAGCAGGCTGGCGATCCGGGCTCCCTGTCGCTTACCTGAGGGCGTTCAGGGTGGCGTTGTGGGGGATGCAGCGTTCCAGGTTGCAACTGGCATAGGCGCGAGTCTGCATGCGGGCCTGTTCGACGCGGTAGGCAGCGGTGCCGTACAGCGCCAGGGTCACGGTGCAGGTCATGAAAATGGCCAGGTATCTTCTTGTCTTGACGTTCATGGCGATGACCTCTGAACCGGTGCCTCGGTATTTTCCAAAGCACTGTTATCAGAATAGGCCAGCTGTCCGGACTTGCCAGGAACCCCACCTCGGCTGTTTGGCGGGGTATTCAGCAAATGGATCGTCCCGCTGCCTCGCCCCTTCCGCTAGAGCCCCTGGTCCCAGGTAGGCTCCTGGGGAAACCTGAGTACCAGGAAATCCAGCATGCTGCGCAAGGTGGCCGGCATGTGCTTGCGCGAGGCGTAGACCGCGTACATGTTCATCCGGCGAGGCTCGGCATGGGCCAGCAGGCGCACCAGTTCCCCGCGCTTGATGTATTCACCGGCCTGGTAGCTGGGCAGCATGGCGATGCCGGCACCGGCCACTGTGGTACGCAGCAGGGTAGTGGCCTCGTTGGCGCTGATGTTGCCCTGGACCGGCACCGACACCGGCTCGCCATCTTGTTCGAAGTGCCACAGGCTCTTGCCGAAGTAAGAGTGGGTCAGGCAGTTGTGCTGGCTCAGTTCTTCCACCCGCTGGGGCGCCGGGTGTTCGCGCAGGTAGGCCGGGGCCGCGCAGATCACCGAGCGGCAGACCGTCAGGCGCCGGGCGATCAGGTTCGGGTCCAGGTCGTTGCTGGTGCGGATCGCCAGGTCGATGCGTTCGTCCACCAGGTTCACCGTGCGATCGAGCATCTGCAGGTCGATGCTCACCCCGGGGTGGTCCTTGACGTAGTCGGCCATGGCCGCGGCCAGTTGCGACTGGCCGAACGAGGTGCTGACGCTGATGCGCAGCAGCCCACGTGGGACATCGTCGGGCTCGCTCACCGCCGCCTGCATGTCGCTGGACAGCTCCAGCATCTGCCGGCAACGGGGCAGGATCTCGCTACCGGCGGCGGTCAGGCTGAGCTTGCGCGTGGTGCGGTGCATCAGCCGCGCGCCGACCCAGTCTTCCAGCTCCGCCAGGTAACGCGAGACCACCGGTCGCGACAGGTCCAGGTGATCGGCCGCCGCCGACTGGCTGCCCAGGTCGACCACGGTGACGAAGACTCGCATTGCTTGGAGACGATCCATGATTTGCCCGCTTTCAGAAACAAACTATGTCCAAGCATCGCATTTTTTGTGACGAGTCTGGCAACTAAGCTTGCTCCATTCCCAATACGCCAACCGCTGCTGGAGCTGCCCCCATGATCGGATTCACTTCATTCAAACGCCTGCTGCTGGCTACCGCCGTCCTCGGTTTCGCCGCCCATGCCGCAGCTGCCGAGCCCGCCCTGCAACTGGATGTCTACAACCCTGGCAGCAACGCCATCTTCCCGGTCAGCTCGGTGCTGGTCAGTGGCAAGAAGGACGCGATCCTGGTGGACGCCCAGTTCGGCAAGTCCCAGGCCCAGCAGCTGGTGGACAAGATCCGCGCCAGCGGCAAGCACCTGACCACCATCTACATCAGCCATGGCGATCCGGATTACTACTTCGGCCTCGACACCCTGACCAGCGCCTTCCCGGACGCCAAGGTCGTGGCCTCGCAGCCGACGGTCGAACACATCAAGGCCACCGTCCAAGGCAAGCTGGCTTTCTGGGGGCCGCAAATGGGCGCCGACGTTCCGGCCAAGACCATCGTGCCAAGCGTGCTCGAGGGCCACAGCCTGACCCTGGAAGGGCAGAAGCTCGACGTCATCGGCCTGGATGGCAAGCAACCGGACCGCAGCTTCGTCTGGATCCCTTCGATCAAGGCAGTGGTCGGCGGCGTGGTGGTCTCGGAGAACATCCATGTGTGGATGGCCGATACCCAGACTGCCCAGTCCCACCAGCAATGGTTGAAAACCCTCAAGACCATCGATGGCCTCAAGCCCAAGACCGTGATTCCCGGTCACTACCTGGGCGACAGCGCGCGGTCCCTGAAGCCGGTGCATTTCACGGCGGACTACATCAAGGCCTTCGATGAGGAAACTGCCAAGGCCAAGGACTCCGCGGCGCTGATCGCCGCCATGAAGAAGCGCTACCCGGACCTGGGCGAGGACAGCTCGCTGGAGCTGAGCGCCAAGGTCGCCAAGGGCGAAATGAAGTGGTGAAACCTTCCTGACCCCCGCTCCCGGACCGGGAGCGGGGGCGCTGTACTCTCTTTGCCAACTGGAGAATCGTCATGAGCAAGATCGCAATCATCGGTGCCACCGGCCGGGCCGGTAGCCAACTCCTGGAAGAAGCCCTGCGTCGTGGCCACAGCGTCACCGCCATCGCCCGCGACACCACGAAGATCGGCCAGCGGGCCGGGATCGTCAGCCGTGCCGTGGACGTGGCCGACAGCGCCGCGCTGCAAGCGGCCGTGGCGGGCCATGACGTGGTGCTCAGCGCCGCGCATTTCGCCCCCATCGCCGCCAGCGCCATCATCGATCCGGTGAAGAAGGCCGGGGTCAAGCGCCTGCTGGTGGTGGGCGGTGCCGGTTCGCTGTTGTTGCCCGGTGGCGGCAAGGTCATCGACAGCCCCGGCTTCCCCGAGGAGTACAAGGCCGAAGCCAGTGCCGGCGGGGTGTACCTGGAGACCCTGCGCAAGGAGCAGGACCTGGACTGGACCTTCCTCTCGCCGTCGGCGGAGTTCGTCGAAGGCGAACGCACCGGGAAGTTCCGCCTGGGCCAGGACCACCTGCTGGTCAGCGCCGAAGGTCGTAGCTGGATCAGCTTCGCTGACTACGCCATCGCCATGCTCGACGAAGTGGAAAAACCCGCCCACGTGCGCCAGCGCTTCACCGTCGGTTACTGATCCGACTAGCGGGCTCTGGCGGCTGCACTTCCCGGTGTAGCCGCCAGAGCCTGCCAGGCTGCGACGGGCCCGCAGGGCCCCAGGTCAGGCGCGGGGCACTAGCGCTGGTGCGCCTGTTCCACCAGCCAGTCCAGCAACTCCAGCAATTGCGCCGAAGGCCCCGGACGCTCCGGATAGACCAGGTAATAGGCCTGGCCCGTCGGTATCTTCAATTCGAACGGCATGACCAGCCGCCCGGCACTCAGGTCATCGCCGATCAGGGCCCAGTCGCCCATCGCCACCCCGGTCCCCTGGGACGCCACCGACATCGCCAGGTCCAGGGTCTCGAAATGCTGGCCCTTGCCCAGGGTGTTGAAAGGCGTGCCCGCAGCCTTCAGCCAGCGTTGCCAATCCCGTTGGTCATGGGACGGATGCAGCAACAGGTGGTGCTGCAGGTCCGCCGGGCTCCTGAGGGGCGTCGGGCCCTCCATCAGCGGTCGCGAGCACACCGGGGTCAGTTGTTCATTGAACAAGTGCCGCGAACCGAGGTTCGGGGAGGGCGGGGCGCCATACATCACTGCGGCATCGAACGGCTCGCGGGTGAAGTCCACGCCGTGCTGGATGGTGGTGGTCAGTTGCACCGGCACTTCCGGTCGTTCCTTCTGCCATTGCAACAGCCGTGGCAGCAGCCAGCGCATGGCGCAGGTCGGGGCCTTGAGGCGCAGGTTGCGGCTGCGGCTGCCGATCTCGTCCACCGCGCCATTGATCAACTCGAATACCTGCTGCACCCGTGGCAGCCACTCCAGGCCTTCGGTGGTCAGGCTCAAGCCACGAGCCTGGCGCTGGAACAATGGATAGCCCAGGTGGCTTTCCAGTCCGGCGATCTGTCGGCTCACCGCGCCCTGGGTGATATGCAGTTGCTCGGCGGCGCGGGTGAAGTTGCAGCACTGGGCGGTGACCAGGAAGGTGTGCAGCGCGGGCAGGGGAGGCAGGCGTTTCATGGAGGGCCAGGCATGACGTGAGGACATGGCTAGTATGACTTTTTATCCATTGTTCCGGCTACCGGCGCGCCGTTCCAATAGCCCCCTTCCGGCGTCCACGGGTGTTTCCCGGTCGCACGGTATCAACCAACAAGAAAGGGCGATGAGATGGCGACATGTGGCGAAGTACTGGTCAAGTTACTCGAGGGGTATGGGGTCGAGCAGGTGTTCGGCATCCCTGGAGTGCATACCGTCGAGTTGTATCGTGGCCTGGCCCGTTCCTCCATCCGCCACGTCACCCCGCGCCATGAGCAAGGCGCCGGCTTCATGGCCGACGGCTACGCCCGCACCAGCGGCAAGCCCGGGGTGTGCTTCATCATCACCGGCCCTGGCATGACCAACATCACCACCGCCATGGGCCAGGCCTACGCCGATTCGATCCCGATGCTGGTGATCTCCAGCGTGCAGACCCGCAGCCAACTGGGCGGCGGGCGCGGCAAGCTCCACGAGTTGCCGAACCAGAGTGCCCTGGTCGGTGGCGTGGCCGCGTTCTCCCATACGCTGATGTGTGCTGATGAGTTGCCGGTGGTGCTGGCCCGGGCCTTCGCCCTGTTCCAGGCTGGCCGTCCGCGTCCGGTGCATATCGAAATCCCGCTTGACGTACTGGTCCAGGACGCCGACCACCTGCTGGCCAGCGAGCCGGTACAGATCGCCCGGGCCGGCGCCGCCCCGGCGGCCGTGGCGCAGATGGGCCAGTTGCTGGCGACGGCCAAGCGTCCGCTGATCCTGGCTGGCGGTGGCGCTATCGATGCCGCCGCGTCCCTGACCCAGCTCGCGCAGCTGCTGCAGGCCCCGGTGGCCTTGACCATCAACGCCAAGGGCATGCTGCCTTCGGCGCACCCGCTGCTGATCGGTTCGACCCAGTCGCTGGTGGCCACCCGGGCCCTGGTAGCCCAGGCCGATGTGGTGCTGGCCATCGGCACCGAACTGGCGGAAACCGACTACGACGTGACCTTCGCCGGTGGTTTCCAGATTCCCGGCACGCTGTTGCGGGTCGATATCGATGCCGACCAGACCGTGCGCAACTACCCGCCGAAAGTGGCGCTGGTAGCCGATGCCGATATCGCCGCCCAGGCCTTGCTGGCGGAGCTGTCGCGGCAAACCCTGGCCGAGCGCAGCAGTGACTGGGGGGCTGTGCGTGTCGATGCCTTGCGCCAGGAGCTGGAGCTCATCTGGGATGCCCCGACTCGGGCCCAGACCCGGCTTTTGCAAACCCTGGTCGAGGAGTTGCCGGAGATCGTCCTGGTGGGCGACTCCACCCAGCCGGTATACAGCGGCAACCTGACCTTCAATCCTGACCAGCCACGACGCTGGTTCAATGCTTCCACCGGCTACGGCACCCTGGGTTATGCCTTGCCGGCGGCCATCGGCGCCTGGCTCGGCGGTGGCTCGAGCCCGGCCCAGCGGCGGCCGGTGGCCTGCCTGATCGGTGACGGCGGCTTGCAGTTCACCCTGGCGGAACTGGCCTGCGCCGTGGAGGCGCAAACCCCGGTCATCGTCGTGTTGTGGAATAACCAGGGGTACGAAGAGATCAAGAAGTACATGGTCAATCGCGCCATCGAACCGGTGGGCGTGGACATCTACACCCCGGACTTCATCACCGTGGCCAAGGGCCTGGGCTGCGCTGCCGAGCGCGTCGACAACATCGCGCAGTTGCGCGCGGCCTTGCGCCTGGCGGTCGATCGCCTGGGCCCGAGCCTGATTGAAATCGACCAGAATCGCTGGACCCAGGGAGTACAGGCATGACTGCGCAACCCATGCTGGACGGCCTGTATATCGACGGCCAATGGTCGGCCGGCAATGAGCCGCTGCAAGTGATCAACCCGGCCACCGAGGCCCCCCTGGCCCGGGTGGCCGGCGGTGGGCCAGAGGCCGTGGACCGCGCGCTGCGTGCTGCCACTGGCGGGCTGGCTCGTTGGGCCCGAAGCACGGGTGCCGAGCGGGCGGTGGTGCTGCGCAGGATCGCCACTGGCGTGGCTGCGCGTCGCGAGCGCCTGGTGCAACTGCAATCGAGCAACAACGGCAAGCCCCAGGCCGAGGCGGCCATGGACGTCGACGACGTGATCGCCACGTTCGACTACTACGCCGAACTGGCCGAGGGCCTGGACGCTCGCCAGGATGCCGAGGTGGCGCTGCCCAGCGCGGATTTCAGCGCTCGCCTGCGCCGCGAGCCATGCGGCATCGTCGGGCTCATCGTGCCGTGGAACTTCCCCATGGTCACCACCGCCTGGAAGCTTGCGCCGGCCCTGGCGGCAGGTTGCAGCGTGGTGCTCAAGCCCTCGGAGGTCACGCCGTTGCCGGAGCTGGAGCTGGCGGCGATCATCGCCCAGAGCGGCTTGCCCCAGGGGGTGTTCAACCTGGTCTGCGGCACCGGCTTGGCAGTGGGCGCGCCTTTGGCGGCGGACCCGCGAGTGGCGAAGATCTCCTTCACCGGCAGCAATGCGGTGGGCGTCCAGGTCATGCAGCGGGCGGCGGAAACCGTCAAGGGCGTGAGCCTGGAGCTGGGCGGCAAGTCATCGTTGCTGGTCCTGGCCGATGCCGACCTGGACCTGGCGGTGGAATTGGCCTGCGGCGGTGGATTCTTCAACGCCGGGCAGATGTGCTCGGCCACCAGCCGGGTGCTGGTGGCGGCTGAACTGGCCGATGAATTCCTCTACCGGCTCAAGGCCCGGGCCGAAGGCATCCGGGTGGCCGAGCCGTTCGAGGCCGGGGCGCAGATGGGCGCGCTGGTCAACCAGGCGCAATACCAGCGGGTGCTGGGGCATATCGATCGTGGCTTGCAGTCCGGGGCCCGGCTGGTATGTGGCGGTAGTCGCCCGGCGCACCTGGCCCAGGGCTACTTCATCCAGCCCACGGTATTCACCGAGGTGCCGCTTGACAGCGCGTTGTGGCGGGAGGAGATCTTCGGTCCGGTGCTGTGCGTGCGCAGCTTCGACAGCCAGCAAGAGGCCATCGAACTGGCCAACGACAGCGAGTTCGGCCTGGTCGCCAGTGTAGTGGGTGGCGATACCGCCAATACCGAGGCGGTGGCCAATGCCCTGCAGGCCGGACTGGTGTGGATCAACGCACCGCAGGTGATCTTTCCCCAGACGGCCTGGGGCGGCTACAAGCAGAGCAGCATCAGCCGTGAGCTGGGGCCCTGGGGGCTACAGGCGTTCCAGGAGATCAAGCACGTGGTACGGGCCAACTAACCCGGTCCCAAGCTGCCTGCCCGCAGGCGCGCCATGTCCCGCAAGGGTGGCGCGCCGAACAGGCGACTGTACTCGCGGCTGAACTGCGAAGGGCTTTCATACCCCACCCGATAGCCCGCCACCGAGGCTTCCAGGCCTTCGGCCAGCATCAGCCGGCGGGCTTCCTGCAGGCGCAATTGCTTCTGGTATTGCAGCGGGCTCATGGCGGTCATCGCCTTGAAGCGATGGTGCAGGGTCGACACGCTCAGGTTGACCTCGCGCGCCAGGTCGTCGATGCGCAGCGACTGTTCGAAATTACCGTTGAGCCATTCGATCGCCTGGTTGACCCGGTGGCTCTGGCTATTAGTAGTGGCGATCTCGTACAGGCGATGGCCCTGGGGACTGCGCAGCAGGCGGTAGAGGATTTCCCGGCGGACCAGGGGCGCCAGCATGGCGATGTCCTTGGGTGTGTCCAGCAGGCGGGTCAGGCGCAACACCGCATCGAGCATCGGCGAATCCAGGCGTTCCACGTACAGGCCGCGTCCGGTGGGCCGGGCGGGCACGCCCAGGGGACCGGCGTCGGCGATCAGGGCGTTGATCTCGCCGGGGTCGATGTCCAGGCGCAGGGCCAGGATCGGCTGCTCGGGGGAAACCATCGCCACCTTGCCGCTCAGGGGCACGGCAACCGAGACCACCAGGTAGTGCAACGGGTCGTAGTTGTAGGTCTCGTCGGCCAGCTGCACCTCCTTGCGGCCCTGGGCCATGATGCACAGCGCCGGCTGCGCCAGCCCCGGGGCGAACTGGTGGGTATGGCTGTGGCGCGAGACGAACAGCGAATCGATGGCCGTGGCATGGCTGCCGTCGACGACGGTATGGCGATCGATGATCGCCGCCAGTTCCGCACGCTGGCGTTCTATTTCCGGGGCGAGGGGAGCCGGCAGGTTTTCCTGGGATGACATGGGGCAGCCTCCGGGGTTTTGCGATCGGCACAGCTTAAGTTTGTGCAAGCGGGGAGGCTAGGCCGATCCTGCGTAAAACTTGCCTGATCCTGCTACCTGCGCGCGCGATGTACGAGGTTGTCCCATCGACTGGAGTTTCACTTGCTTGAAACACCGCTGTAGTCATTTTGTCCCATGGCGCGGGGCGAGCAAGCTGGTGGTGGGCGATATCGCAGGATTGGGCAAATCAGCGGCAGGAATCGACTAACCCGGGTTCACCCGCGGCCCGTATCGTTGGATCCTGTCGCAGCCCGTCCCCCGGCTGCCTCGACGACACCTGGGAGGGTCGCACATGTCCACGCATATTCCCGTCAGCCATATGGCTTTGGTCCGCGCCCGTGCGGGGCGCTCCACAGAGCTGGGCGCTCGCCTGAGCAGCCTGATCGAACCGTCCCGCCAGGCGCCCGGCTGCCTGCAGTTCGCCTTGCAACGCTCGCAGTGCGATGCCCAGTTGTGGCTGGTGTCCGGGTTCTGGAGCAGCCAGCAGGCGATGACCGCTTATTTCAGCTCGCCGGCCATGGAGGTCTTCAGCGAGCTGGTCCAGGACCTGGTGGTCGACAGCCTGGACTTGCACACCTTCGATACCGTTTCGGCACAGGAACTGCCGGGCGAGTACCCCCAGTTGCACTGCGTGCCGGTGCACAGGCTGGCCAGTTGAAGGTTTAGAATGGCCGACTTTCCATTGGCCAGGACCCGCAACATGGCACGCAAAGAGTTCGCACATTACGAAGCAGTTTCCGCTGTGGTTCCAGGGGAGGGGGGATACAGCGCCGCCATCGCCATCAAGGCCCTGGATGTTTCAGGAGCCCCGCGCTTTCACAAAGTCCTGGACGAGCAGAAGTTCAAGACCGCCCATGACGCCGACCAGGCTGCCGCGCAACAACTCGAACAGCTGATCGACGTCGACGCCGACGGTCAATTGTGCTGGAAGACTATTTGACCGCACCCGGGCGGTACATCTTGAACAGGGCCTCGGGGCCCAGCTGGAAGTAATCCGCCGGACCGCCGCCGCGCAGAATGGGTTCTGCCGCGGCGGTGTCATAGATGCCGTCCTTGAGCAGCCACTTGGCGATATGCACGGCGACCACTTCGCCGAGGATCAGCCAGCTCGGCACCAGTTCCTTGTCCGCCCGCTGCAACTGAATGATCTGCGTGACCTTGCACTCGAAGGACACCGGGCTTTCGGCTACCCGTGGCACGGCGATGACTTTCGAAGCCACTGGCGTCAGGCCCGACAAATTGAATTCGTCGACCTCGGGGGCCACGGCGGCGCAGCTCTGGTTCATCTGCTCGGCCAATGGCCGGGTGGCCAGGTTCCAGGCGAACTCGCCGGTCTTCTCGATGTTGTTCAGGCTGTCTTTGCGCCCGACGCTGGAGAACCCGATGATCGGCGGAATGTAGTTGAAGGCGTTGAAGAAGCTGTAGGGCGCAAGATTCAGGCGACCCTGCTCGTCCTGGGACGAAATCCAGCCAATGGGACGCGGGCCGACGATGGCGTTGAACGGGTCGTGGGGCAGGCCGTGGCCCAGGGCGGGTTCGTAGTAATGGATTTCGTCGGGCATGGCTCGCGGTTCCTGCTGGGAGCTTTAGGGGGCGCCATAGTGCAGTGCGCATCCGGCGAATTCCAGCTTCGCCGTGCAGGATGTGCGGCCTGGAAAGGTCGAGCCCGGCGCAAGTACCGGGCTGTGCTGTCCAGAAGAACGATCAGCCGATGCTGGCGGAACCGGTGCGATCGTAGCCATCGGCGGCGAAGGTGGCGGACCCGGTGCGGTCGTAGCCATCGGCGGCGAAGGTGGCGGACCCGGTGCGGTCGTAGCCATCGGCAGCGAAGGAATGGGCAGCCAGTACCGACAGGGTCAGGGCCAGGATCAGTTGGTTTTTCATGATGGCGACTCCGGATGGGGTGGGACGTTGTTGGTGGGCTTGGGATGAATCCTACTCCGATCAATTTGATTGAAAAGCGCAAATAAATGCTTTAAATAATCAGTTAAATCGATGTTTTTGCGGTCTGTGCTCACCTGCCTATAAGGGGCACCAGGCTTCTGGATGGATGCGGGTTTATCCCGCTGACAGGCTGGATACCCTGGGTTAACTGATCATTAATTGAGCAGTCATGCGCCAAAAAATGCCGGCCAACGGTTTTTTCATACACGCCCTACCGATTTTTCACTCGCCGCCGTTCAGCCTCCACGCAAGCCTGCATATCAAGACAGGCCACCTCGAATGCGACCCTTGGAGCTCCCTACCGAATGAACAAACTTCCCCAGATCACCCTGGCCTTCTGGGTCATGAAAATCTGTGCGACGACCCTGGGCGAAACCGCCGGTGACTTGCTGTCGATGACCCTCGATGTCGGCTACGCCATCAGCTCGATGATCCTCATCAGCGTGTTCCTGCTGACGCTGGTCACCCAGCTGTTTTCCAAGACCTACAACCCGGTGCTGTATTGGCTGGTGATCCTCTCCACCAGTACCGCGGGCACCACCATGTCCGATTTCATGGACCGCACCCTGGGCCTGGGCTACGCCAGCGGGTCGCTGATCCTGATCGCTATCTTGCTGGTGATCTTCGCCGCCTGGCGCATGAGCGGCGAGTCGTTGAACGTGAACCGGGTCCAGGGTTTTCGTGGCGAGCTGTTCTATTGGCTGGCGATCCTGTTTTCCAACACCCTGGGCACCGCGCTCGGTGATTTCCTGGCCGATGACTCGGGCCTGGGCTTTGCCGGCGGTGCGCTGCTGATCGGCTCGGCCATTGCCCTGGTGGTGGTGCTCAAGTACTGCACCAGGCTGTCGCCGGTCCTGCTGTTCTGGGTGGCTTTCGTGCTGACCCGGCCGTTCGGTGCGACCTTGGGCGACTTCCTGACCAAGTCCCATGAAAAGGGTGGCCTGGACTTCGGCACTGTCGGCTCGTCGGCGGTCTTGGCGGGAATCCTGCTGGTGCTGGTCGTCGGGGCTTGCTGGGTGCAGAAGCGCGACTCGCGCCAGGGCGCCGCGCAACTGTCTTGAACCCCGGATGGGTCGAACCAAGCGCCCGGGCCTTGCACCCGGGCGCGTGGTCTTGTCAGTCGGTTTCGATCCGCGAGTGCTTGCCGGTGTCCTTCATGGTCGCGTAGACCAGCAACGAGCAGGCGATGCAGGCGGTGACGTACCAGTAGTAGCCGGTTTCCATGCCGATGCTCTTGAACCACAGGGCGATGTATTCCGCGGTACCGCCGAATACCGAGACGGTCAGGGCGTAGGGCAGGCCCACGCCCAGGGCGCGGATCTCGGTCGGGAACAGCTCGGCCTTCACCACCGCGTTGATCGAGGTGTAGCCACTGACGATGATCAGGGCCGCCATGATTAGGAAGAACGCGCCCCACCAGGTCTGGATGCTATGCAAGGTGCTGAGGATCGGCACCGTGAACAGGGTGCCGAGCACCCCGAAGGCGATCAGGATCGGGCGTCGGCCGATCTTGTCCGACAGGCCGCCGATCACCGGTTGCAGGCACATGAACAGGAACAGGGTCGCTGCGGAAATGGTGGTGGAGTCGGAAATGCTCATGCCGACGGTGTTCACCAGGTATTTCTGCATGTAGGTGGTGTAGGTGTAGAAGGCCAGGGTGCCACCCATGGTCAGGCCAACCACGGTCAGCAGTTCCTTGGGATGACGCAGCAGGGTGCGCATCAGGCTTTCCTTGGGTTTTTCCTTCTTCTTGGCGAAGGACTCGGTTTCCTCCATGCCACGGCGCAGGTACAGCGCCACCACGGCGCAGAGGGCGCCGATGGCGAACGGAATCCGCCAGCCCCAGGACTGCAGTTCTTCGGTGGTCAGCATGTTCTGCAGGACGATCAGTACCGCCAGGGCAATGAGCTGGCCGGAGATCAGGGTGACGTACTGGAAGCTGGAGAAGAAACCACGGCTTTGCTTGGTCGCCATCTCGCTGAGGTAGGTGGCCGAGGTGCCGTATTCACCGCCCACCGACAAGCCCTGCATCAGTCGCGCCAGCACCAGCAGGATCGGCGCGCCAACGCCGATGGTCTCGTAGCCCGGGGTCAGGGCGATGATCAGGGAGCCTGCGCACATCAGCAGTACCGAGGCCATCAAGGCGGCCTTGCGCCCCTTGCGGTCGGCGTAGAGCCCCATCAGCCAGCCGCCGATCGGGCGCATCAGGAAGCCCACGGCGAAGATCGCGGCGGTATTGAGCAGTTGGGCGGTGGTGTCGCCCTTGGGGAAGAAGACCTTGGCGAAGTACAGCGAGAATGCGGCGTAGACGTACCAGTCGTACCACTCGACCATGTTGCCGATCGAGCCGCTGAAAATCGATTTCAGGCGGCTGGCGGTGGTCTTTTCCTGGGCGGGCACGGCGGCCGACCCGGCAGGCAGGGTATTGGAAATATCCATCACGAACCTTCTATTCATTGTTGTTGTGGAGTGCGCGCAAACGCAGCCTGCCAGGGCTATAGCAGGAGCTGTGCCAGGAGCGGGAAGCCCGGTCTAGAAGGGTCTTGATGAATCGATAAGCGGAAATCCGCCTATCGCGGGGAGGGCTATGAGCGGGAAATTGCCTAGGAAGGGGCGTCGCCAGGGGCCAGATGCATGCCTTGCGGCCCTCAGGATTTTCAATTGCCTTTGACGAACATTTCCCGGCTCAGGCCATGGCGCTGCATCTTTTCGTTCAGCGTGCGGCGCGGCAGTTGCAATTCGTGGAGCACCGCCTTGATCTCGCCCTTGTGCCGGGCCAGGGCGGCGCGCAGGCACTGGGCTTCGAAGGCCTCTTGCTGGGCGGCAAGGGATTGGCCGACGGCGAGCGCTTCGGCCTGCTGCTCTTGCAGTCCCAGCACTTGGCGCTCGGCGGCATTGGCCAGCTCGCGCACGTTGCCTGGCCAGTCATGGCTGAACAGGCGTCCCAGCTGTGGACCGTCCAGCGCGACCACCTGGCGGCCCAGGCGCTGTCCGGCCTGGCGAGCGAAGTGCTCGTAAAGCAGGGGGATGTCCTCGCGGCGTTCACGCAATGGCGGCAGGCGCAGTTCGGCAACGGTCAGGCGGTAGGCCAGGTCTTCGCGAAAACGCCCGGCCCGGGCCTCTTCCAGCAAGTCGGGCTTGGTGGCGGCGATGATCCGCAGGTCGACACTGATGCTCTGGTTGGAGCCCAGGCGTTCGAGCTTCTGTTCCTGCAGCACCCGCAACAGCTTGACCTGCTGGGCCAGGGGCATGCTTTCGATCTCGTCGAGGAACAGGGTGCCGCCGTTGGCATATTCCAGCTTGCCGATGCGCTTGCCCTGGGCACCGGTGAAGGCGCCGCTTTCGTGGCCGAACAGCTCGGCCTCGAACAGTTGCTCGGGAATCGCCGCGCAATTGAGGGCGACGAAGGGCTTGTCGGCTCGGGGACCGAAGTCGTGCAGGCAGCGGGCGATCAGCTCCTTGCCGCTACCGGTCTCGCCCCGCACCAGCACGTTCACCGGCAGCGGGGCCAGCTCCAGCACCTGGCGGCGCAGGGTCTGCAGGGCCTGGGAGACGCCGAGCAAGGTGGCGTCGAGCCTGGCGCGGCTATCGGCCTGCTGGTGCAGGCGGCGGTTCTCCAGCACCAGCCGGCGCTTGTCCAGGGCCCGGCGCAGGCTGCTGAGGAGGATCTCGGGGCTGAAGGGTTTTTCCAGGAAGTCATAGGCGCCATCGCGCATGGCCTCCACCGCCATGGGCACGTCGCCATGGCCGGTCAGGAGGATCACCGGCAGGTCCGGGTCCAGGCGCTGGACCTGGGCCAGCAGTTCCAGGCCGCTGATGCCGGGCATGCGCACATCGCTGAGGATCACCCCGGGAAAGTCCCGTGGCAGTCGCGCCAGGCATTCCTCGGCCCGGCTGAACAGCTGCACCTCGAAGCCCGACAGGCTCAGCCACTGCTCCACGGCGCTGCGGATGCTGGCTTCGTCGTCCACCACCAGCACTGAGTTCAGCATTGGATATGTGCCTCCAGGTCGATGGGCAGGCTCAGGGTGAAGACTGCGCCCTGGTCCTGGTTGGCGACGCTCAGGCGGCCGCCCAGTTCATGGACGATGGCGTAGGACACCGCCAGCCCGAGCCCGAGGCCGTCGCCCACCGGCTTGGTGGTGAAGAACGGATCGAACACGCTCAGCAGATGCTCGTCGGCGATCCCGCCGCCGGTATCGGCCACGCGCAACTGCCAGAGCTGGTCCTCGGCCTCGAGGCTGATCTGCAGGTGTTTGTGGGGTTTGTCCAGCATGGCGTCCAGGGCGTTGCGCAGCAGGTTGATCAAGACCTGCTCCAGGCGGATGGCATCGCCGCGGACCCAGGCGGGGCGAGCCACTTGCAGCATGACCTGGATGTTCTCCGTGCGCAGCCGTGCTTCGAGCAGTTGCAGGGACTGGTCCACCACCGCGGCCAGGTCCAGGCGCTCGCGCAGGCCGCTGGGGCTCTTGCGGGCGAAGGTCTTGAGGTGGCTGGTCAGGGCGGCCATGCGGGTCAGCATGTCGTCCAGCGGCCGCAGGGCCTTGTAGGCTTCGTCCACCCGGCCGTGCTCCAGCAGCAGTCGCAAGGTGGCCAACTGCATGCGCTGGGTGGTCAGGGGCTGGTTGATTTCATGGGCCAGGGCTGCGGACATCTGCCCCAGGGCCGCGAGCTTGGCCGATTGCACCAGGCCTTCCTGGGCGGTGCGCAGGTCGCGGGTGCGCTCCTCCACCAGTTGCTCCAGCTCCTGGCGATTGCGTTGGCGGATCTTGCCCAGGCGCCAGCGCTGGTTGAGGAAGAGCAGCAGGAACACCAGGGCCAGCCAGGCGCCACCGGCGGCGAGGCCGGCATTGCGGCTTTCCTCGAAGGCACTGGGCGGCTTGCGCAGCAGGTGCAGGGTCCAGCCCTCGGCGGTCAGCGGCAGGGATTCCCAGAGGTAATTGGTCGCGCCCTGGTCGTCCTGGACGCGGATCAACTGGCTGCCGTCGTCGATCTGCTGCAGCTGGGTATGTTGCAGGGGCACCAGCAGTTGCTTGTCGTACTGGCGGGTCAGGCGGATCTCTTCCAGGTCGTTGGCCGACAGCGGCTGCAGGTGGCGGTAGCGCCAGCCCGGCTGGTTGGCGATGAACACGATGCCGCGGGCATCGGTCACCAGCAGGGTATCGCTGCCCTGGCTCCATTCATGTTCCAGCTCGGGAAACTCCAGCTTGACCACCATGGCCCCGAGGAACTCGTCGTTGTCGGCCTTGACCGCGCTGGAGAGGAAATACCCGGGGATGCCGCTGGTCACGCCGATGGCATAGAAGCGCCCGCTGCCCTGGCTGCGGGTCTGCTTGAAGTAGGGACGGAAACCGTAGTTGTGGCCGACGTAGCTGCTGGGCAGGCGCCAGTTGCTGGCGGCGACGGCCAGGCCGTCATGGTTGAGCAGTTCCAGGGTCGAGGAACGGGCTGCGCCGTTGATCTTCTCCAGCTTGCGGTTCAGCGCGTCCTGGGTTTCAGGCGTCACCGATCCCTGGAGCGCCGCGCGCAACTCCGGGTCCAGGGCCAGTACGGCCGGCAGTGCCCGATAGCGTTCGATCAGGGTGTGCAGGGAATTGGCATACAGTCCCAATTGCTCGTTGGCGCGTGCGGCTTCCTCCACCAGGGTCTGGCGTTCGGCGTGGCGCATGGCCAGGCCGGCGCTGACGACGGTGCCAGCGAGAATCACCAGGATGTAGAACGTCAGGCGAAGGGAGCGTGAGATCTGGGCCATGGGTCGGGGCAGGCTGCATTGGGGGCGGGAACGATAGCATGAGCGCCGGGTGGAACGTTGATCGCGGACAGTGTCGGCAAAGGGCGCGGCACAAAAAAGCGGCGGGCCGTTGGATCAACAGCACCGCCGCTCTGACCAGGCCGCGAAGGCTTATTGCACTTCTACTGCCAGGCTGTCACTGATCTTTTTCTGCCAGATGGCAGGACCGGTGATGTGTACCGACTCGCCGTTGCTGTCCACGGCGACGGTGACGGGCATGTCCTTGACCTCGAACTCGTAGATCGCTTCCATGCCCAGTTCGGCGAAGGCCAGCACCTTGGACTTCTTGATCGCCTGGGCCACCAGGTAGGCGGCGCCACCGACGGCCATCAGGTACACGGCCTTGCTGTCCTTGATCGCGTCGATGGCGGTCGGGCCGCGCTCGGACTTGCCGATCATGCCCAGCAGGCCGGTTTGCTCGAGGATCTGGCGGGTGAACTTGTCCATGCGGGTGGCGGTGGTCGGACCGGCTGGGCCCACCACTTCGTCACCGACCGGATCCACCGGGCCGACGTAATAGATGAAGCGACCCTTGAGGTCCACCGGCAGCTGTTCGCCACGGTTGAGCATCTCGACCATGCGCTTGTGCGCGGCATCGCGGCCGGTGAGCATCTTGCCGTTGAGCAGGACGGTTTCGCCCGGCTTCCAGCTTTGCACTTCTTCCGGAGTCAGGGTGTCGAGGTTGACGCGACGGGCCGATGGGCCGGCTTCCCAGACGATTTCCGGGTAGGCGTCCAGGGGCGGCGCTTCCAGGGCGGCCGGGCCCGAGCCGTCGAGCACGAAGTGCGCGTGGCGAGTGGCGGCGCAGTTGGGGATCATGCACACCGGCAGCGAAGCGGCGTGGGTCGGGTAGTCCATGATCTTCACGTCGAGCACGGTGGTCAGGCCGCCCAGGCCCTGGGCGCCGATGCCCAGCTGGTTGACCTTCTCGAACAGCTCCAGGCGCAGTTCTTCGATGCGGTTCTGCGGGCCGCGGGCCTTGAGTTCGTGGATGTCGATGGATTCCATCAACACTTCCTTGGCCATCACCGCGGCCTTCTCGGCGGTACCGCCGATGCCGATGCCGAGCATGCCAGGCGGGCACCAGCCGGCGCCCATGGTCGGCACGGTCTTGAGGACCCAGTCGACGATCGAGTCGGACGGGTTGAGCATGGCCATCTTCGATTTGTTCTCGGAGCCGCCGCCCTTGGCTGCCACGTCCACTTCCACGGTGTTGCCGGGAACGATGGAGTAGTGGATCACCGCCGGGGTGTTGTCCTTGGTGTTCTTGCGGGCACCGGCCGGGTCGGCCAGGATCGAGGCGCGCAGGACGTTTTCCGGCAGGTTGTAGGCGCGACGCACGCCCTCGTTGATCATGTCGTCCAGGCTCATGGTGGCGCCGTCCCAGCGCACGTCCATGCCTACGCGCACGAATACGGTGACGATGCCGGTGTCCTGGCAGATCGGCCGGTGGCCGGTGGCGCACATGCGCGAGTTGATCAGGATCTGTGCCATGGAGTCGCGGGCCGCTGGCGATTCTTCGCGCAGGTAGGCCTCGTGCATCGCCTGGATGAAGTCCACGGGGTGGTAGTAGGAAATGAACTGCAGGGCGTCGGCAACGCTCTGAATCAGGTCGTCTTGCTTGATCACGGTCATGAGTCGCGCTCCTCTAAAAGACGGGAACATTTAATAAGGTGACTGCAGCTTGGGTGGATCGGTCGGTTGCAGGCACCTTCCGGGTCATGTACGAAAACGGCCTGCGCGCTGACCCTGCGGCGTTGAAAACAGGCGAGGCGAGTTGTCGTGCAGAACCTTAGGCACGCCGGACAGACAACTGGCGCGACACTAAAAAGGCGCGGCAGTATACCGCGCCTGGGTGCCGGGCACACCCGCCAGGCAGGCAAACGAAAGTCGCCTGGCGCACGGGCGCTGTTCTTGCCTTGCAGAGATGACGACCGCTCGGAGGACTGCCGGAAATTTGCATAGTCATTTGCCGGGCGCAGCACTAAAGTGGCGAGTGGCCTGCAGAGTAGGAAACTCTTGAGCCTCTTTATCTCACGGTGAGTCAACGATTGACCCATAAAGCCATCCAGAGCTTGTTATTCAAGCGCTTCACCATCGCTGCGGGCACCTACGGACTGATCCTGCTGCTGTTCTGGCTGGCCGTTCTCACGGGGCACTACCGGGCATCCACCGGCAGTGCACTGCTGGGCACGGTCCTGGTCCTGGCCAGCCAGGGATTGTTGTGCTGGGTATTCCTCAGTGGGCGCAACCTGCGCCTGGCCGATCCCAGCCTGACCGAGATCCAGGTGGTCCTGGGCATCGCCTGGCAGACCTGGCTGGTCGCCTTGCTCGACCAGGCCCGGGGCGCCTTCCTGGTGTTCTATGTCCTGCCGCTGCTGTTCGGCTTGTTCCATTTGTCGCGCCGGGCCTACCTGCGTTGCACGGTGCTGATCTTCTTCTGCTTTGCCGGCGTCAATCTCTGGGACGGCTATCACTTTGCCCTCGACGACCCGCAACTGGCGGCGCTGCAGGTCTGCGTACTGCTGGTGATGCTGGTGTGGTTGTGCCTGTACGCCGCCTATGTCCAGGCCTCGCGCTCACGCATGCGCCAGCGCCGATTCGCCTTGCAGGCCCACCAGGACACCTTGCGCGGCATGATGCGCCAGCTCGAGGACCTGGTGGCCACCGACGAGCTGACCGGCTTGTTCAACCGCCGGCACTTCCTGCGTATCGCCGGCCGTGAGCTTCAGGCCATGGACCGGCTGCAGGTCCACGGTTTGGCGCTGATCGACCTGGATCACTTCAAGCGTATCAACGATATCCATGGCCATGCCGCGGGCGACCAGGTGTTGCAGGCGTTTTCCGCGGTGGCCACCGCCTGCCTGCGGGACGGCGATGTGCTGGCGCGTTATGGCGGCGAAGAATTCGTGGTGCTGCTGCCCGAATGCGATGCCGAGCGCCTGACCTCCTGCTGCGAGCGCCTGCGCCTGGCCTTCATGCAAGTGCAACTGGTGGGCCTGGACATCCCCGACCTCAGCCTGTCGGCAGGCATGACCCTGCTGCAGGCCGGCGACGAGCTGGATAACGCCTTGCAGCGCGCCGACCAGGCGCTGTATCGGGCCAAGCGCGATGGGCGCAATCGTTGCTGTGCAGCCTGGGAAACACTCGATGCCTGAATTGACCGTGGGCGGCCAGCGCTGGCAGGTGGCGCCTGGCAGCAACCTGCTGGATGCATTGAACCAGGCAGGGGTGGCCGTTCCCTATAGCTGTCGGGCCGGTAGCTGCCACGCCTGCCTGGTGCACTGCGTCCAGGGCTTGCCCGCCGACAGCCGGCCCGATGCCTTGAGCAACGAGCAGCGGCAACTGGGCTGGCGCCTGGCGTGCCAATGCCAAGTGGTAGAAAACCTGCAGGTAGAGACCTTCGATCCTTTGCGTGATGGCTTGCCCGCCACGGTCATAGGTATCGATTGGCTGTCCACCACCGTCCTGCGCCTGCGCCTGCAACCCGGTCGGCCGCTGCGCTACCGGGCCGGCCAGCACCTGGTGCTGTGGACCGCCAGCCGGATCGCCCGGCCATACTCCCTGGCCAGCCTGCCCGAGGATGATCGCTTCCTGGAGTTCCATCTCGATTGCCGCCATCCGGGGCAATTCAGCGACGCGGCCCGCCAGTTGCAAGTGGGCGATCCGCTACGCCTGGGGGAGTTGCGCGGCGGTGCCCTGCATTACGATCCGGACTGGCAGCAGCGGCCGCTCTGGCTGCTGGGGGCGGGGACCGGCCTGGCACCGTTGTTCGGGGTGCTGCGCGAGGCCTTGCGCCAGGATCACCAAGGCCCCATCCGGGTCATTCACGTGGCCCATGATGCGAGCGAGCACTACCTGGCCAAACCCTTGGCGGCACTGGCGGCCAATCGTCCCGAACTGACCGTGGACCTGCTGGAGGGGGCGCAGCTGGCGTCGTTCCTGGCGCAATTGCGGCTTGTTTCCCGGCAAACCCAGGCCTTACTCTGCGGTCACCCTGACAGTGTCGAAGCCTTCGCCCGGCGCCTCTACCTGGCTGGGTTGCCGCGCAACCAACTGCTGGCCGATGTGTTCCTGCCTCGTGGTTGAGTGCTGATTCCCCCAGAGCGAGATCCCCATGACCGATGCCATCGAGTTGCAACGCGAGGGCGGGCTGCTGACCCTGCGCCTGAACCGCCCCGACAAGAAGAATGCCCTGACCCGTGCCATGTACAGCCGCCTGGCCGAGGTCCTGGTCGAGGCTGATGCCGACCCTGAAATCAACGCGCTGCTGATCTGCGGAAGCAGCGAGTGCTTCACCGCCGGCAATGACATCGCCGACTTTCTCCAGCAACCGCCTACCGACCTGGATAGCCCGGTGTTCCACTTCATGCGCAGCCTGCTGGAGTGCCGCAAGCCGGTGGTGGCGGCGGTGGCCGGCCCGGCGGTGGGCATCGGCACCACCTTGCTGCTGCATTGCGACCTGGTCTATGTCAGTCGTGACGCGCGCTTGCGCATGCCGTTCGTCAACCTCGGATTGTGTCCGGAGTTCGGCTCTAGCCTGATCCTGCCGCGCCTGTTGGGCCAGGCCAGGGCCGCCGAGTTGCTGTTGCTGGGCGAGGGTTTTTCCGGTGAGCAGGCAGCCGCCTGGGGCATTGCCACCGCTGCCTTGGAAAGCGGCGCGGCGGCCCTGGCCAAGGCCCGGGAAGCGGCTTTGCGTTTCAGCCAGCTGGCGCCGGGAGCTGTGCAGGTCAGCAAGCAACTGATGAAGGCCCCGGATCGTGAGCTGCTGCGCCGGGTCATCGAGGAGGAGGGCAGGCTATTTACCCAGCGCCTGCGTTCACCGGAAGCGATCGCCGCCTTGTCCGGGTTCCTCGCCAAGAGCTGAGAGCCCGGCGCTGGCGCTATGCGGAAAAACCCTGCGCACATGAAAAAGCCCCTGCGTTCACGCCGGGGCTTTTGGGTCTCGCGCGGAGCCTGAGTCAGACTACCGGATCGCCAACGTGCAGGATCTTCATGCCGTTGGTGCCACCGGTGGTGTGGTAGCTATCGCCCTTGGTGAGGATCACCCAGTCGCCTTTTTCCACGACGCCACGCTTGAGCAGCTCGTCGATGGCAGCCTGGCTGACCTGCTCCGGCGGCAGCGATGCCGGGTCGAACGGAATGGTGTAGACGCCACGGAACATGGCGGCCCGGGCCTGGGTCTCGCGATGCGGGGAGTAGGCGTAGATCGGCACCGAGGAGCGGATCCGCGACATGATCAACGGGGTGTAGCCACTCTCGGTCAGGGCGATGATCGCCTTCACGCCGGGGAAGTGGTTGGCGGTGTACATGGCGGCCAGGGCGATGCTCTGGTCGCAGCTTTCGAACACCTTGCCCATGCGGTGGCTGGAGGTCTTGCTGGTCGGGTGCTTTTCCGCACCGACGCAGACCCGCGCCATGGCCTGGACCGCTTCGAGCGGGTAGGAACCGGCGGCGCTTTCCGCCGAGAGCATGACCGCGTCGGTGTAGTCGAGCACGGCGTTGGCCACGTCGGATACTTCGGCACGGGTCGGCATCGGGTTCTGGATCATCGACTCCATCATCTGGGTCGCCACGATCACCGCCTTGTTGTGGCGGCGGGCGTGCAGGATGATCTTCTTCTGGATGCCCACCAGCTCGGCATCGCCGATTTCCACGCCCAGGTCGCCACGGGCGACCATTACCGCATCACTGGCCTTGATCAGGCCATCGAGGGTTTCGTCGTCGGCCACGGCTTCGGCGCGCTCGATCTTGGCCACCAGCCAGGCGGTACCACCGGATTCGTCGCGCAGTTGGCGCGCATATTCCATGTCGGCGGCATCACGGGGGAAGGACACGGCCAGGTAGTCGACCTGCATCTCGGCTGCCAGCTTGATGTCGGCCTTGTCTTTCTCGGTCAGGGCCGGGGCGGTCAGGCCACCACCGCGACGGTTGATGCCCTTGTGGTCCGACAGCGGGCCGCCGACGGTCACCACGCAATGCAGTTCGGTGGCGGTGGCGGTTTCCACGCGCATCACCACGCGGCCGTCGTCCAGCAGCAGTTCGTCGCCGACGCCGCAGTCCTTGACCAGGTCCGGATAGTCGATGCCGACGATTTCCTGGGTACCTTCGGTCAGCGAATGGCTGGTGGAGAAGATGAACTTGTCACCGATCTTCAATTCGATGCGCTTGTTGGTGAACTTGGCGATGCGGATCTTCGGGCCTTGCAGGTCGCCGAGGATCGCCACGAAGCGCCCATGCTTGGCGGCCAGGTCGCGGACCAGTTGGGCGCGGGCCTTGTGCTCGGCGGGAGTACCGTGGGAGAAGTTCAGACGGGCGACATCCACGCCAGCGAGAATCAGTTGTTCGAGAACTTCCGGCGAGTTACTGGCCGGGCCAAGGGTGGCGACGATTTTGGTACGACGAACGGACATGCACGGACTCCTGAATTCAAGCGCAACGAGAGGCTACTATGCTCCGCAGCTGTAGTCATTGTTCGTTTGCACTACTTAAATGCTTTGTTTGTTTGCAGCGACAACCTTGAAGATTTTCGCCAATGAGTCGATACACTGCACAAGACAGGAGATACCCCATGCGATTCGTACTCATTGCTGCCCTGGCCGTCAGTGTTGTCGGCTGTACCCGCTGGTCCATGGACCACCATCTGAACAATGCCTACCGCGCCTATGACGCTGGCAGTTGCGAGCGAGTGATGCTCGAGCTGAGCCAGGTCGATCGCGCCAGTCGTGCGCGGCGCTATATCCAGCCTGAAGTGTCGATGCTGCGTGGTCAGTGCCTGGAGCGCCAGAAGCTGTTCGTCGACGCCGTCCAGACCTACCAGTTCATCATCACCCAGTACCCCACCAGCGAATATGCCTACCGCGCCCGGGCGCGCCTGGACACCTTGCAGCAACTGGGACACTACCCGGCCAATGGCGCGGCCCAGGTTCGTCGCACCGCCTTGTGAGATCCTCTCGGGGCATTGCCATCGCCCCGGGTGCTTGAGCTAACATTCGTACATGCGGCCCAGCAGGCGTAGTTCTGCAGGTGCGGTTCGAAGACTGCCCCCGATCTTCTCCGGGGCAGGGGCATGGAGCCCTATGGCGACGTTGCTCGCCTACCTGGCCGGGAGAGCGAGCCAGTATCGGGGCCGTTCCGAAGCACTAGCGCGGTCATGCTTAATGACCTTTGCATAGCGATACCCAGCATGTTCACGGAACGTCGGATCGAACGGCAGCAGCTGCCGTCTTTTTTGAAGGTCTTCAACCGGTTCACCGACAAGCCCGTCGGGTTCCTCGGCAATCTCTCGGCCGATGGGCTGATGCTGATCAGCCAATTGCCGATGTTGGTCGGTGGCGAGTTCGAGTTGCGGGTCAAGGTGCCAGCGGGTGAAGGCCAGTTGCAATTGGTGGATTTCAGCGCCCGTTGCCTGTGGTGCCATGAGGACCTCACGCCCCATCACTACGACAGTGGCTTCAGCCTGCAGCGTTCCTCACCGGAACTGGCCGAGCTGGAGCAGGCCCTGCGGCATTACTTCAGCTTCTATCCATTGCAGGCCTCGGCCTGACTCCCCGGGCAGCCGCTACAGGCTGCCTGCTTTCTTCCAGTTCAGATAACGGCTTACCAGCTCGGCGCCCAATTCTCCCGGGCGGACGTCGAGCAGGCTGATGCCGTGGGCGCCCAGGCGCTCGTGGAGCTCGGCGCGGCTGTTGAGGTAGTGGACCGTAGCGCTATAGGTCAACGCCTCGGAGAGGGTCTGCACCGGCGTCTGGCGCACCTGGTCGAGAACTTCTTCGCGCAGGCTGGCCACCAGCACCCGATGCTGGCGCCCGATGCGCTTGACCGCCGTGAGCAATTCCTGGTCGTCCTCGTCCCGCAGGTTGGTGACCAGCACCACCAGCGCGCGGCGCTTCTGCCGGGCCAGCAGTTCGCTGGCGGCGGCCTGGTAGTCGGCGGGGCGCTGGCTGCTCTGCAGGTCGTAGACGCCGTTGAGCAACACGCTGAGCTGGGCCGGCCCCTTGACCGGTGCCAGGTAGCGTGACGGATTGGCGGCGAAGCTGCACAAGCCCACTGCATCACCCTGGCGCAGGGCCACGTAGCTCAGCAGCAGGCAGGCGTTGAGGGCGTGGTCGAAGTGCGCCAGTTCATCGTCCTGGCTACGCATGCGGCGTCCGCCATCGAGCATGAAGATGATCTGCTGGTCGCGTTCATCCTGGTATTCCCGGGCGATCGGCGTGCGTTGGCGAGCGGTGGCCTTCCAATCGATCTGGCGCAGGCTGTCGCCCTCGCGAAATTCCCGAAGCTGGTTGAATTCCAGGCCCAGGCCCCGGCGTTGCCGCTGGCGTACCCCGAGTTGGCTGAGCCAGTTGTCCACCGCCAGCAACTGGCCGCCGTAGAGGCGGGCGAAGTCCGGGTAGACCCGGGTGCTGTCCTGGACCGCCACCAGGTGCCGGACCTGCCACAGGCCCAGTGGGCTGGGCAGGTTGATAGCGCACCGCTCGAAATCGAAGCGGCCCCGCAATAACGGGCGCACGTTGTAGCTCACGCGGCTGGCGTGGCCGGGCTCGAGGCTGGCCGACTGCGGCAGGTGTTCGAAGGCCAGGCCCTGGGGCGGATGATCGAACAGCTGCACATCCAGTGCCTGTCCATGGGTGTGGCGGATCTCCAGTTGCACTTCGCTCCAGCGTCCCAGGGGCAGGCTGCCGGGCAGATGCCGGCGTACCTGCGGTGCAGGCAGGCGCCAGGCGCGCCAGGCGTCGAGCAGGGCCAGCAACGACAACGCCAGCACCAGGCCCCAGGCGACCGAGTCCAGGCGTGGGGCGATCTCCACGCCCAGGGCCCGGGTCGCTCCGAGAATGGTGCCCAGGCCGGCCAGGACGCCGAGCCAGATCAGCAGCAAACGGGTCGGTTTCATCGCCGTTGGCCGCTCACAGGCGCGGTGCCGGAATTTGCTCGAGCATCTGTTGAAGCACCTGTTCCACCGACAGGCCCTCGATGTCCAGTTCCGGGGCGACACGCACCCGATGGCGCAGTACGGCCATGGCGCAGCCCTTGATGTCGTCGGGAATCACGAAGTCGCCACCGCGCAGCAACGCGCGGGCCCGACCGCCGCGTACCAGGGCGATGGAAGCCCGCGGGCCGGCGCCGAGGGTCAGGCCCGGCCAGCTGCGAGTGGCCCGGGCCAGGCGCACGGCGTAGTCGAGCACCTGGTCGTCCAGCGGCAGCTCGCTGGCGATGCGTTGCAGGTCCTGCACATCCTCGGCCTGCAACACGGTGCGCAGGGGCTGCACATCGAGCATGTCGGCGCGGGTCGAGCGCGCCACCTGGCGGACCATCTCCAGCTCCTGGACGGCGTCCGGATAATCCATGCGCAGCTTGAGCATGAAGCGATCCAGCTCGGCTTCGGGCAACGGATAAGTGCCTTCCTGCTCGATGGGGTTCTGGGTGGCCAGGACCATGAACGGCTGGGCAATGGGCAGCGCCCGGCCTTCGAGGGTCACCTGGCGTTCCTGCATGGCCTCCAGGAGGGCGGCCTGGGTCTTGGCCGGCGCGCGGTTGATCTCGTCGGCCAGCAGCAGGTTGGTGAACAGCGGCCCCTTGCGCAGCTTGAATTGCTCGCTGGCAAGGTCATACACCGCATGGCCGGTGACGTCGCTGGGCATCAGGTCGGGAGTGAACTGGATACGTGCGAAATCGCCGTCGAAACAGCGGGCCAGGGCACGTACCAGCAGGGTCTTGCCCAGGCCTGGAACACCCTCGAGCAGCACGTGGCCCCCGGCGATCAGCGCCGTCAGCACATCGTCGATCACCGCTTGCTGGCCGATCACCGCCTTCTGCAGTTCCTGGCGCACGGCCTGGGCCAGCTGGCTGGCCCGTTGCCGCTGCTGGGGCGCTGTGGCCGGGGACGGCTCGGCGCAGGCAAGTGGTTCTGCGGATTGTTCACTCATGGATTATGCAACCTTACTGACGGTTAGTTTTTAGCGCCCATAACACAGGCGCATAACCAGAATTTCTCGCGCTTGTGTCCTGCAGGCCGGCTGGGAGACTGACAAGCCATGCGCATTCTATCCATGCAGTCAGTTTGATTGCATCAAAGCCTGCCATCCTGGCCTTGATCGTTGGGGCTGCTCGAATCACCGCTCTTGATCGAGACGACATTCAGACATTGGCAGGCGGCGCTACGACTCTCTTGCTGTCGGCAGGAGAGGGCGCCGCCGTTGGCTGAATTCTGGGAGTAAGGCCCAGGTTGTAACGCTGCGGCTGCAACGGATGGACGCCACCATCCACGTTGGCTGGGCTAATCCAGCTGGCTAGCAGGGTTTGTCGTCGGGTCATGCCACAAGCTTGATATTAGAGGGGCTAATTCGAGAATGTCTTTTATTTCTTTGCTTTCAAAGGCATTGGTTGTGTTGAAACGGTAGGACGCAGAAAAGAAGTGGTTGTCGTCTCCTGTTGCACCCCCAGGGGTTTTTCTATATCGCTCGCTGGTCTTTCCGAAGTGGATGTTTCTGGCTAGCAATTCTTCAAGATGGACTGCGCGGCATCTTATCTCTGTTTCGCTTGATAGCGAGCTGTTCAAGATGGTGTATCGATTTATTAGCATGTTTCTTAGGTTGATGGTTTTTCTGATCGAGCTGTACAAGTCGATATTCAGTGCTTGCTGAATGACGTCGATGATATTGAAGGCCCTGCTGCCGTTGGTGTGTTCTTTTTCGTAGGAATAAAGGTCATTGTCGATGCCGACTGCAAGGAAGATGCAGTTTTTCATTTTTACGAATTCATTTCTCGCTTCGATCATTTCATTGATGGGAATGCTGTTGAGTGCAAGAAAGAGTGAGTAGCAGATTTGTGCGCCAAAACTTGAAGCTCTAATTGCGCAATATGTATTGAGGGATATGCTGGATTTTGCCTGGTTGCTGCATATTTCCCAGATGAAACCTGACATTTGATTGCTTACGGCGTTCATCAGGTGCATGTGGTTTTTGCGGGGTAGTTGCTTCATGAACCTTTGCCGTATGTCGATAAAGGATTTTATTGCGGGATGCTGGTCATCCAGGCTTGGGTTCTGCTCGTGATCGAACTCGCAGATGAATTTAATGGTGCTGAGCAACTCGATGGTGCTATCGGTCGTGTTGGCGGAAGCGCTATTTTCAATTATGTCGTCTATGACCAATATCCAGGATGCCAGGTCGAATACGACGTTGATGAACTTGTTGTCGATGTAGGGGTGTATGAGGCGTATGTACTGCGAGGCCGTGTGTACGACGGCTTCGGCAAAGCTGCCGTCTTCGATGAGCTGCATTTTCTTCAGCCAAAGGGTGCTCCCAAGCAGCTCGGTGTTTTGAGAGTGGTGAGGCTTGAAGTCGAAAGGAAGATAGAGCCGGGTATCGTCATCAGTCATGCTGTTCATTGAGAACCGCCACCTTTTAATCATGATTATTGGTGATCCAATTAAGAACGAAGTGCTGGCGTTTCTATTGTTGGGTTTCGGATCAAGCTTGATCTCATTGCCAGTGGCCTCTGCCTGGTGTTTATCGGCGCGGTTGCCCAGTGGGTCATCAATGGTCAAGTTGTCCCCTGGGGTGTCTATGGCTATCTAGATGGCTTGGGGTTTTATTGGCCCTGAAATCCCCGTGCTTCGTAGCGGGGCGATAACTTTTCACCAGGTATTGGAGCAGTATGGCTGTCCTTGAACAGAGGATTTTATAAGGTGGCTCGGGAGAGTTTGGAAAGCTGTAGAACTGGCGACTTCATATGGTGCTTTCACGTGACTATTTGTAGAGATACCCAATGATGGCCGGCAGTATTCTTCTGCACCATGTGCAACATGGCTGATAACCGGGATTGGAGTTGCAAGTTTTTTGTCGCTGGAGGCGCTAACGAATCTTGCTCGGTAGCTGGAATAAGTAAAGCTGCTGTTTTGCCATAGCCAGAGTGTTGATTTATCTTGTGGGAATCGTTCCCAATAGCAGTCTCTATCCATGATGTTTTTCGCTTGAGTATGTTCGGTAAGCGTCAGTAGATGGTTTTATAGTTGGTTGTGTTTTTCAGTCCGATGTTGCGTCACGACCAAGGAGATTGAAAAGAGGAAGGGGAAGCCGGTGTGTGTCAGGTTTGGAAACGCAACAGTAAAAGTATCCAGGTTGGGCCCGCAGGCTCTCAATAGTTTCTAGCACATCCCATGATGCTAGTTAGCACGTTTGGCTATATCGGGAGCTTGCGATGTTCAAGCCTGGTCTAGTGGGTTTTAGTGCCTATGCCCTCATCAGCTGTGATGGGCTCTCGTAGGCTGAGGCTCGCCCCAGGGTATCGCTGTCGCAATGCTTTGGTTGTCGTGTGGGACAAAAGATCACAAGGCATTCCTGAGGGTTTGCAGCTGGGCGACCAGGTGGCTGAAGTCGGTACTGGACAGCCGTTGCCCGGGCCGCGGTTGCAGTGCTTGCCTGGCTGCCTCCACGGGTTGCTGGCTGAGCAGCGCGAGCACTTCGCACTGGGCTTGGGGCTCGAGTTGTTCGAAGCCCGGGTGTCGGCGCCGGGCCCGGCGCCGGATATCCAGTTGCAGGGCCTGCAACAAGGGGCCCTGGCCGCCATGGCGAAGAATGAAACCGGCACTGGCGCGCAGGTGCTCGAGTAGCTGGCGCCGGGCCTTGGGCGCCGGTGCCAGCAATGGGCCCTGGCGGAATCCGGCGTGCCACAGCCACAGGACGATGAGCAGGCCGAGGGCCACCAGCGCCTGGGGGAAGTTCTTCCACAACAGTTGCCAGAGATTCGGATGGTTGGTGTCGAACAGCAACGTCACCGCGGTATCGGCGTTCAGGTACCACAACAGCCAGGCATTGTCGTAGCGACCGATGGCCGGGCTCTTCCAGATATCGGCATCGGTCAGCACGGTGATGCTGCCCTTGCCGTGCTCGAGCTGCAGCATGTGGGTGGCCACGCCGCTGCTGGCCCAGGACTGCGCGAGGCCTTGCGGGTCTTCGAGGTGGTAGGCGGTATCGAAGCTGATGTAGGCCGGGGCCCGCTCGCCTTCGACATGAACCTTGGTCAGCTTCGGATAAGCGTCGTCCGCCTCCGGCTCCGGTGGTTCCTCGAGGTCCTCGCTCATCATTTGCTGCACCTGGACCCGGTCCAGCAGCAGGTCGCCGCTTTGCTCGGTCTCCTCGTCCCACAGCGCTTCGGCGACGAACACCAGGTGCCCGCCGGCACGAGCCCAGTCCAATACCTGGTCGGCCTGGTGCGGGCTCATGTTCGAGCGGTCCCCGAGCATCAGCAGGCTATTGCCGGCAGGCTTGAGAGTCGCCAGCACCTCCAGGCCATTGGCGTGTTCCACCTTGAGGCCACGTTCGCGCAGGAACATCTGCGCCGCCAGGTAGGGGTTGGCCAGGGCTTCCGGCGACGGACCGTGATCCACCAGCTCCTGGTAGGGCGTGGCGTGGCGATAGAGGTAGTAGCCGGCAGTGCCGAGCACCAGGATCACCAGCAGGGCGAGGATGCCCCATACGGTACGGCTCATGATGCGGCTCCTGGGCCGAAGAGCTGGCGCCAGCCATCGCACAGGCGTGGTTGCGCCTCGGCGCCGGGAACCTGGTGCCCGTAGGCCATGTTTTGCCAATGCCGGGTCAGTTCGATGCTGAAGCTCTCCAGCTGCGGGTGCCGCAGGGCCTTGATCCGTTCCAGCACCTGGCCTTCGGTGTCGCCGATGTCCAGGGGCAGGTGGAAGTCTTCCAGCAGGCGGCTGAGCAGGGCCCGGTAGAGCAGGCCCAGGGCTTCGCGCGGTTGGCTTGGCCAGAGCGCGGCAGCATGGGCCGCGACATCATCCGGCAAGGTCTGGCTGCCGACCTCCAGGCCGAACAGTTGCTGAGGCATGGCCGGTGGACGGGTCTTGCGTGGCTGCGGGCGCCAGCCGACGAAAGTGCGCAACCAGTCGCGATATCGCCACAGCAACCATGCCAGCGCTCCCAGCAGCAGCCCCCAGAGCAATATCTCCAGGCCTTTGCCCAGGGCGTTGAAGTTGCTCTTGCCCAGGCCTTCCAGCAGATCCTTGAGCCAACCCGGCGGCTTGTCCTTGGCGTCTTTTTTCTGTGGCTGCTCTTCGCCGAAGCGATAGCGGGTCACCGATTCCTGATTCTTGAACGGTGGCTTTTCCAGGATGCCCTTGATGCTGTCCTGCGCCGCCTTGCTGGTCAGCGGCTGTTGCAGCAGGCGCGGACTCTCGGGACCAGCCACGACCTGCTTGGCATTGCTGGCGGTGGCGGCCCAGAGCGACTGGCTGGGTGCCAGCCACAACGCGCCCAGTACCAGCAGCAAGGCGCAGGCCCCGGCCAGGCGCTGGCGCAGGCGGCGGAACACCAGTTCGATGTCCCAGGCTTCGAGCTCAGTGCGGCGGTTGAGGTACAGGCTGAAGCCGCAGGCTACGTAGAGCGGCTCCCAGACCACCAGCACCAGGGCGTAGAAGGCATTGGTCAGGTGTTCCAGCCATAGCCAGTCCTGCTGGGCGGCGATGATCAGGGTCTGCCAGTTCCAGTCCAGCTCCACTTGCTGCGGCAATAATAGGTAGAACAACGCCATCAGGCCGATCCACAGTGCGCCTTCCAGGTGCACTCCGATCACTGTCAGCCAGCGTGCGGCCCCGGCGTTGCGCTGCAACAGGACCCCCAGGCGTTGCTGGCGGGCATCGCCGCTCAGCCCCTCGAGTTGCATTACCGGCATCAGGAAGCTGCGGCTCATGCTCAAGCGGCGCCAGGTCAGGCTGGCCAGCAGTTGCGGCTTGAGCAGGCGTGGCCATTGCCGCAAAGCCTGGCCCAGGCTCGGGGTATCGCCGAACAGCGCCTTGGACAGGATGAACAGCGGCAGGCGCTCGAAGGCCGGCTTCAGCCACCAGAACAACAGCAATGCCAGGGATGGCCAATCCCAGAGCAACAGGCTCAGCAGGGCGAATACCGGCAAGCTGACGATGGCCCAGCTGGTCATCAACAAGCCCCGGTGGCGCTGGCCCATGAGCATGCCCAGGTCCATGGCTTCCCAGGCGTTGCGCGGGCGGATCACCACGCTGGCATCACTCAGGCGCATGGGGGACTCTTCCGGCAAGGCCCAGGTAGGACAGGACCAGGGCCCACAGCGCTGCGCCGACGCTGTACTTGACCCAGGGCGCGGGCCAGGTCATGGAGGACCAATAGGCCTCGATGAAGGCTGCGATCAACAGGAAGACGATCACCCCATAGACCAATTGCACGCTGATTCGCGCCGCCTGCAGCAGGGCTTCGCCACGAGACAGGCGCCCAGGGGCGATCAGCGCCCAGCCCAGCTTCAGGCCTGCGGCACCGGACAAGGCGATGGCCGTGAGCTCGAAGGCGCCATGGCCGATGACGAAAGGCCAGAAGGTCTGGCCGAAACCGATCTGGGTCAGGTGGCCGGCGATGGCCCCGATGATCAGGCCATTGAAGACCAGGAAGAACACGCTGCCCAGGCCGAACAGCAGGCCGCTGGCGAACGTCTGAAAGGCGATGCCGATGTTGTGCATGATGTAGTAGCCGAACATCACCCAGTCTTCGCTGGAGGCGCGTTCGACGGCGCGACCCAGGTGACCGGCGGCCGGGTCGTACATGCCGCGCATTTCGCCCACTTGTTGTTGGCTGATCAGGCTGTAGACCAGCTCGGGGTACAGGTACACCAGCAGACCGATGCCCAGCAGGCTGACGAAGAACAGCAGGCTGGCGATCGTTACCAGGCGCCACTCCTGGCGCACCAGGCGCGGGAAGCCGGCCAGCAGGAAGCCCAGTACGTTGGCGCTGATGGCGGTGCGCCGGCGGTATAGCTGCTGGTGGCCGCGCAGCGCCAGCTGTTGCAGCGGATCGATCAGGTAGCTGCTGTAGCCGCGCTCCTGGGCCAGGGCCAGGTGCTGGCACAGGCGCCGGTAGTCCTGGACGAAGGTCTGGCATTGCTCGGCCTTGGCCCGGCCTTGTTCAAGTTGCTCGAGCAGTTGTGCGAAGTGCTGCCATTGGGCCTGGTGGCGGCTCTCGAAAAGACTTTGCTTCATGTCGCTCCCAGGAAACCGCGGGCAATGCCGTTGAGTTCGGCAGTGGCCTGGGCGGTGGGTACGTGCAGCGGCTGGGCCAGGATGGCCGCCAGCTCCTGGGTCCGTTCAGCGGACAGCTGGGCCTGGCGCTCGGCGAAACCGAGGATCGCCCGTTGTTCATCCAGGCTCAGGGCGAAGGGCGCGCTGCGGGGCGTGGCCGGGGGAAGTTGCGGCCGTTCGACTGTCTGCTCGCGATAGATCACCAGGGTACCGGCGGCCAGGTCGCCCAGGCGCTTGAAGGCCGGGTGCTGCAGGCAACTGATGGCGCCGAGGAAGTAAGCGAACGGCAGCATGTCGGCAAAGCGCAGCAGGTTGCGGGTCAGGGAGGCGCTCCAGCCGATCGGCGTGCCATCGTCCTGTACCACCCGCAGCCCCATCATCTGCTTGCCGGGGGAGCGGCCCTGGTTCAGCACCTCGAACAGCACCATGTACCACCAGCTGATCAGGAACAGCAGGATCGAACCCAGGCCGATGCCGATCTCGCCGAAAAAGCCCAGGGCGACGAACAGCACGCCCATGACCAGGGCGCGGATGCCCAGGTCCAGGCCATAGGCCAGGGTACGGACCAGCAGTCCCGCCGGTCGCAGTGGCAGATCGATACCCTCCGGGGTTTCGACCTGGTACCGCGTATCCAATGGCGGGGGCAGCGATGCGTTCCTTGGCGGTGCTGGTGTTTCGGACATGGGCAACTTGCTGGATGGCCTGGTGGAGAAAAATCCAGCGCCGATGCTAGCAGTGTCTGAGGGGCAAACGACATCATTAACTGCGAATTAAAGCACTTCGGGGCAGGGCTGCGGGTCGATGCGGCTGGCCCTGGCGCTATGCAAGCGCCTAGACTGCATCGGTCTTTCAGTTCAGGAACAGGCCGTGACTTCCCTCTTTTGGTACGACTACGAAACCACTGGCATCAACCCGCGCAACGACCGTCCGTTGCAAGTGGCAGGTATTCGCACCGACCTGGCGCTCAATGAAATTGACGAGCCGGTCAACCTGTATTGCCAGCCCGCCGACGATATCCTGCCGCACCCGGCAGCTTGCATGATCACCGGCATCACTCCGCAGCGCCTGGCCGAGCGCGGGTTGAGCGAGGCTGATTTCATGACCCGGGTGCATCAGCAGTTGGCCCGCCCGGGAACCTGTGGCGCGGGCTACAACACCTTGCGTTTCGACGACGAGATGACTCGCTACGGCCTGTATCGGAATTTCTTCGACCCCTATGCCCGGGAGTGGCAAGGCGGCAACAGTCGCTGGGACCTGATCGATGTGGTACGGGCGGCCTATGCGCTGCGGCCCCAGGGTATCGCCTGGCCTGAAGAACAGGGCCAGGTGACGCTGAAGCTGGAGCGCCTGACGGCAGAGAATGGCATCGACCATGGCCAGGCACACGAGGCCTTGTCCGATGTGCGAGCGACCATTGCCCTGGCGCGACTGATCCGCGACAAGCAGCCCAAGCTCTATGAATGGTTGTTCCAGTTACGCAGCAAGCAGCGGGTGATGGACCAGATCCGCCTGTTGCAGCCAATGGTGCACATCTCCGGGCGTTTCTCCGCCGCGCGGCATTATGTCGGCGTGGTGTTGCCCCTGGCCTGGCATCCGCGCAATCGCAATGCGTTGATCGTCTGCGACCTGCACCTGGATCCCCAAGGGCTCCTGGACCTGGATGCCCAGACGTTGCGCCAGCGCCTGTATACCCGGCGTGAAGACCTGGCCGAAGGCGAATTGCCGGTGCCGTTGAAACTCATCCATATCAATCGCTGCCCGGTGGTGGCGCCGTTGAATGTGTTGCGTGTCGAAGATCAACAGCGCCTGCACTTGGATATGGAAGAATACCAGCGCCGCGCTTTGCGTCTGAGCGAGGCTCGGGAAGTTTGGCAGGATAAACTTTCGCTGATTTACGGACCTGATGAATTCGCTGCCAGCGAGGATCCGGAGCAGCAGTTGTACGATGGCTTTATTGGTGATCGCGATCGCCGCTTGTGTGAGCAAGTGCGCCAGGCCGATCCGCAGCATTTGGCACTGCAAGAATGGCCGTTCGATGATGAGCGGTTGCCGGAACTTCTGTTCCGCTACCGTGCCCGTAACTTTTCGGAAACATTGAGCAAGGATGAGCAAGAGCGCTGGCGCGGATTCTGCCAGCAACGTTTGCTTGATCCGCAACTGGGGGCGCCCAATACCCTGGAAAGTTTTCGGCAAGCTCTGGAGCAATCCCTGTTAAGTGCTGATCCGAGTCAACGCCAGGTGCTGGAGCAATGGCGGCAACATGTTCGCGATCTGGCCCTGCGACTGGGGCTTTAAAAAGTTGCCGGCGGCGTTCGACGTGAACGCCAGGCATAAAAAAACGCCAGTGGTCTGGCGTTTTTTAATTGTAGCTAAAAGACCTCGGGTCGGTCTGCGAGCCTTAGTCCAGCAGGGTTGCCCAGCCTTCAACCACATCGCCACCCCACTTGGCTTTCCACTCTTTGAGGGTCTTGTGGTTGCCGCCTTTGGTTTCGATGACTTCACCGTTATGCGGGTTTTTGTACTGTTTAACTTTACGCGCACGCTTGGTGCCGGTGGTTTTCACAGCGGCCCGCGGTGCTTTAACTTTGGATTCCGGATCCAGCAGCGCGATGATGTCGCGCAGGGACTTGGAGTACTCGCCCATCAGGCTGCGCAATTTGCCTTCGAACTCCAGCTCGGCTTTCAGCTTGTCGTCTTGGGACAGGTTCTTCAAACGTGCTTGCAGTTCTTTGATAGCTTCTTCTGTTGCACGGTATTCGTTGATCAGGGACATGGGGGCTACCTTGTTGGGCGCTGGGTGGCTGGATGACAATGTTGCAATAATAGTCACGGAGTTTGTACAAGTAAACATAATACCGATGCTTTATTTGGCCTTCTTAGTGTCTTTAGGCGTAACAGCCATTTCGCTATTTAATAGAAGCGCAGGTTTTCTTGTGATATTCACAAATTAGTTGTGCGCTATTTGCAAGTGTTGCCATCTGTACTGGGAACACCGCTGGTTAAGCCTGATCTAAGGCCCTGTTGCCGGCACCGATCGGCAGTGCCGGTGCAATGAATACTGCAGTTTTGCTGCGCAATGGCTAGAATGGCGACCTTTGCGAAGTTCTGGAGTTTCCCCCCCATGCGCACCTTTCGGTTGGTGATTTCTTGCCCTGACCGCGTTGGCATCGTTGCCAAAGTCAGTAACTTTCTGGCCTCCCATAACGGTTGGATCACCGAAGCGAGCCACCACTCGGACAACCAGAGCGGTTGGTTCTTCATGCGCCACGAGATTCGTGCCGACTCCCTGCCTTTTGGCCTCGAGGCATTTCGCCAGGCGTTCGCGCCCATCGCCGAAGAGTTCTCGATGGACTGGCGGATCACCGATACCGCCGAGAAAAAGCGCGTGGTGCTGATGGCCAGCCGCGAGTCCCATTGCCTGGCCGACCTGTTGCACCGTTGGCACAGCAATGAGCTGGACTGCGATATCCCTTGCGTGATTTCCAACCACGACGACCTGCGCAGCATGGTCGAATGGCACGGTATCCCGTTCTTCCACGTTCCGGTGGATCCGAAGGACAAGCAGCCGGCCTTCGCCGAGGTCTCGCGCCTGGTCAAGGAGCATGGTGCCGACGTGGTGGTGCTGGCGCGCTACATGCAGATCCTGCCGCCGCAGCTGTGCCAGGAGTACGCCCAACAGGTCATCAACATCCACCACAGCTTCCTGCCGTCCTTTGTCGGCGCCAAGCCTTACCACCAGGCATCCCTGCGTGGCGTGAAGCTGATCGGTGCCACCTGCCACTACGTGACCGAAGAGCTGGACGCCGGTCCGATCATCGAGCAGGACGTAGTGCGGGTCAGCCATAGCGACAGCATCGAGGATATGGTGCGGTTCGGGCGTGATGTGGAGAAGATGGTGCTGGCCCGCGGCCTGCGCTACCACCTGGAAGACCGCGTGCTGGTGCACGGCAACAAGACCGTGGTGTTCTGATTGAAAAAAACCAGGAGCGGGCGCTGAATATCCCGGTCCTGGTTTGCAATCGACGAGGTCAGCCTCATGACCGATCCTCTGGATAAAGCCACTTCCCAGGCTCCCGCCGTACTGGGCGAGGGTTGCCTGAGCCGCTACGACCCCGATGAACTCGATGCCGAGGATGGCACCGATTTCCCGGGGGCGGCCGAACTCTGGGAGCAGTTGCAGCAAGAGCCTCCAGCGCCATCGCGTTGAGGCTGGTGGCCGGCGCCTGATGCTCCGCCGGCCTGTCCAAGGGGCGTTCGCCCCGATCTTCAGATCCTGAAACTGCCCACCAGGTGCTTCAGGCGTGCTGCCTGCTGCTCCAGGTCGGAGCATGCGCGCAGAGTCGCCTGCAGGTTTTCCACGCCTTCCTGGTTCAGGGTATTGATCTCGGTGATGTCCATGTTGATGGACTCCACCACCGAGGTCTGCTCTTCAGTGGCGGTGGCCACCGACTGGTTCATGCCATCGATCTCGCCGATACGCTGGGTCACGCTGTTCAGGCGTTCTCCGGCCTGGTTGGCGATCTCCACGCTGTCCTGGCTGTGGCGCTGGCTGTTGCTCATGGTGCTGACGGACTCACGCGCGCCGACTTGCAGCTCCTCGATCATCGTCTGCACCTGTTGCGCCGACTCCTGGGTGCGGTGGGCCAGGTTGCGTACTTCGTCGGCGACCACGGCGAAGCCACGCCCGGCCTCGCCGGCGCGGGCGGCCTCGATCGCGGCGTTGAGCGCCAGCAGGTTGGTCTGCTGGGAAATGCTGGTGATCACCTCGAGGATCTGGCCGATGTTCACGGTCTTGCTGTTGAGGGTCTCTATATTGTTGCTGGAGGCACTGATCATGTCCGACAGCTGGTTCATCGCCTGGATGCTGCGATCCACCACTTGCTGGCCATCCTCGGCCAGGTTGCGAGCGTCGCTGGCCTGTTGCGAGGCTTGGGCGGCGTTGCGGGCGATTTCCTGGGCCGCGGCGCCCAGCTGATTGATGGCGGCGGCGACGCTATTGGTGCGACTGGCCTGTTCGTCGGAGTTGAGCATCGACGAGTTGGAGGCGCTGACCACACGCAGGGCGACCTCGTTGACGTGTTCGGTGGCCGAGGACACCTCGCGGATCGAGCCGTGGATGCGTTCCACGAAGCGGTTGAAGGCGATGCCCAGGATGCCGAACTCGTCGTGGTTATGGATGTTCAGGCGGCGGGTCAGGTCGCCTTCACCGTCGGCGATGTCCTGCATGGCACGGGTCATCACGTGCAAGGGTTGCATCAGCAGGCGAATCAGCAGGCCCAGCAGGGCGATGGTCAGGGCCACCGCCGTCAGGGTGGCGATCACCGCCGAGGTGCGGAATTCACTGAGCATCGCGAAGGCCTTGTCCTTGTCCACCGACAGGCCGATGTACCAGTTCACCGAGGACAGGCCCTTGATCTGGGTGAAGGTGACGATGCGCGTCTTGCCGTCGACACTGACTTCGCTCAGTTCATTGCTGATCTTCGGCGTGTCCTGGGGGTAGATGTCCTTGAGGTTCTTCATCACCAGGTTCTTGTCCGGGTGGACCAGCACCTTGCCGTCGGCACTGATCAGGAAGGCATAGCCCATGCCGTCGAAGTCCAGGGCGTTGACCGTGTCGGCGATCACTTGCAGGCTCAGGTCGCCGCCGACCGCGCCGGTGCGCTGGCCGTTCTTGAGCACGCTGTCGACGATGGAAATCACCAGTTGCCCCGTGGCCAGGTCGACATAGGGCTCGGTCAGGGCCGAGCCATTGGTGCTTTCGGCGCTCTTGTACCAGGGGCGCGCGCGCGGATCGTAGCCATCGGGCATCTTGCTGTCCGGGCGGATAATGAAGCTGCCGTCCTGGTTGCCCAGGTAGGCACCCATGAAGGTGGAGCTCACGGCCTTCTGTTGCAGCAGGTTGCTGACATTGGCCGGGTCGGGGTTCAGGGCCACCGACTGGGAGAGGTTCTCGATCAACAGCGCACGGCCAGCGAGCCAGGTCTGAATATTTTTTGCAGTGACGTCGCCCATTTCCTGAAGATAGTTGTCCAGATCATCACGGATGGCGTTACGTTGCAGGTAATCGTTATAGAGCGTGAATAGTGCAAAGGCAGCTATGACGATGAGCGAGGCGGCAAGCAGGATCTTGTGGCTGAAGCGCAGATTTTTGTTCATGGCTTGGGGTGTCCGCTAAGGTCTTTGAGTCCAGGGCATCGGGTTGGAACGGTGCGCCAAAGAGGCGGTGTTATAAATAAGCTGATATCTCCATCTATCCCAAGGGAATTACCTGACCTTCATTTCAGATACTTCTGATCCATCATTTCTTCATATCGACCGTGTAAGGCCAAAGATTAACCAGGGGTGACAAAATGCCTGACTCATCGCAACTCATCATCGGCGCCGGCCTCGACGGCCAACCGATCGCCCAGGCCATGCGCCTGGCCAACCGCCATGGCCTGGTGGCTGGCGCTACCGGTACCGGCAAGACCGTCACCCTGCAGCGCCTGGCGGAGGCTTTCAGCGATGCCGGGGTGGCGGTCTTCGCCGCGGACATCAAGGGTGATCTCTGCGGGCTGGGTGCCGCGGGCGATCCCCAGGGCAAGGTCGCCGAGCGGATTGCCGGCATGCCCTGGCTCAACCACCGGCCCCAGGCCTATCCCGTGACCTTGTGGGATATCCATGGCCAGTCCGGTCATCCACTGCGCACCACCCTGAGCGAAATGGGACCGCTGTTGCTGGGCAGCCTGCTGGAGCTCACCGACAGCCAGCAGTCGGCGTTATATGCGGCGTTCAAGGTGGCGGATCGCGAAGGCTTGTTGCTGCTGGATCTCAAGGATCTCAAGGCGCTGCTCAACCACCTCAAGGACAATCCGCAACTGCTGGGCGAAGACGCGGCATTGATGACCACCGGCTCCAGCCAGGCCCTGTTGCGGCGCCTGGCTACGCTGGAGCAACAGGGCGCCGAATCGTTGTTCGGCGAGCCGGCCCTGCAATTGGAGGACATCCTGCAGCCGGCCGCCGATGGTCGGGGACGGATCCACTTGCTCGATGCCAGTCGCCTGGTGCACGAGGCGCCGAAAGTCTATGCCACCTTCCTTCTATGGCTGCTGGCCGAGTTGTTCGAGCAATTGCCTGAGCGGGGCGATGCCGATAAGCCGTTGCTGGCGCTGTTCTTCGACGAGGCGCACTTGCTGTTCGCCGGTACCCCCAAGGCCTTGCAGGATCGCCTGGAGCAAGTGGTGCGGCTGATTCGGTCCAAGGGCGTCGGGGTGTTCTTCGTGACCCAGTCGCCAGGGGACCTGCCGGATGATGTGCTGGCCCAGCTGGGCTTGCGCATCCAGCACGGTCTGCGGGCGTTCACCGCCAAGGAACAGAAATCGCTGCGGGCGGTGGCCGATGGTTTCCGGCCCAACCCGGCATTCGATGCGCTCTCGGTGCTGACCGAGCTGGGCATTGGCGAGGCGTTGGTTGGCACCCTGCAGGACAAGGGCACGCCGGAGATGGTCCAGCGGGTGCTGGTAGCGCCGCCGCAATCAAGGATCGGGCCGTTGACCGAGGCCGAGCGCCAGGCCCTGATCGCCAGTTCGCCGCTGCTGGGACGCTATGACAAGCCGATCGATCGCGAATCTGCCTATGAGGTGTTGATGGGGCGCAAGGAGCTGGCGCCGCAGGGGCAGGTCGAAGCTGGCAAACCGCTGCCCGAGGAACCGAGCCTGGCCGACCGGGCTGGTGAATTCCTGGGGACCGCGGCCGGGCAGGCCTTGAAATCGGCGATGCGCCAGGCCGCCAATCAGTTGGGGCGGCAGCTGGTGCGTGGGCTGATGGGCTCGTTGCTGGGCGGCAAGCGCCGCTGAGTCAGCTGCGCGGCTTGGCGTGGCTGGCCAGGCGCTCCAGGGCCGCGCGCAACTTGGGGTCGGAGATGCCGTCGGCAGTGGCCTGGATGGTCTCGGCGGCGCTGTTCGACAGGTCTATGCTGTGTCCGGCCGCTCCCCGCTGGACGGTGGGGGGCTGGACCTTGAACTGGATGCGCGTCAGGCGGGCGAATTCGTCGAACGCCTGGAGTTGGCGCTGCAGGCGCTTCTGCTGGTAGCGCAAGCGGGTAGCCCAGTGCCCGTCGGTGACGATCAGCAGCAGGCTGCCTTCGCGCCAGGAGGCGACGTGGCAATGTTCGCGAGCCGCCGGCTGCAACTGGCTGTCCAGCAGGCGCTGCAGGTGCGCCAGGCGCTGGGCGTGGCCGAGTATGGCTTTGAGAGGCTTGGCTTCGCGAAGAAGAACGGCGGGAGGACGTGCCGTAAGAGGGCGAAATGCCATGGTTAGAAACCTGAAGTTACAGAGGCACCATGGTAACAGAAAGCGTCCGGCGCACCCGGTTCGTCATTTTCCCGCCTGGCGCCGAGTTGGTGATCTTTTGCTGATCGTGATCAGTAACTTCTGCGGGGAATGTACTTGAAGTTCAACGAAAAGCCCTTATTTTAGGTGGGCCCCGTCAAAGCGCTGTGCCAGCATCGTGGAATAACGCCACTTTCCTCACCATCGTTTCCGGGTAGAATGCTCGTTCGCATGCGGCCATGAGGGCTGCTCGGGCGACTCACCGGGGCCGCCCTCCAACCCTATGTGTGGAAGATCCTGCCGATATGTTTGCGCCTTTGTTAAAGAAACTTTTTGGAAGCAAGAACGAGCGTGAAGTCAAGCGCATGCTCAAGACGGTACAGATCGTCAATGCCTTCGAAGAGCAAATGGTGGCCCTTTCGGACGATCAATTGCGTGCCAAGACTGCGGAGTTCAAGGCCCGTATCGCCAAGGGTGAAACCCTCGACAAACTGCTGCCCGAAGCCTTTGCGGTCGCCCGTGAAGCCGGTAAGCGGATCATGGGGATGCGCCACTTCGACGTGCAGCTGATCGGTGGCATGACCTTGCATGAAGGCAAGATCGCCGAAATGCGCACCGGCGAGGGCAAGACCCTGGTGGCGACCCTGGGTGTCTATCTCAACGCACTGTCCGGCAAGGGCGTGCACGTGGTGACGGTGAACGACTACCTGGCACGCCGCGACGCCAACTGGATGCGCCCGCTGTATGAGTTCCTCGGCCTGAGCGTCGGCGTGGTCACGCCGTTCCAGCCACCGGAGGAGAAGCGCGCCGCCTACGCCGCCGACATCACCTACGGCACCAACAACGAATTCGGCTTCGACTACCTGCGCGACAACATGGCTTTCAGCATGGAAGACAAGTTCCAGCGCGAGCTCAATTTCGCCGTGATCGACGAAGTCGACTCGATCCTCATCGACGAAGCCCGTACTCCGCTGATCATCTCCGGCCAGGCCGAAGACAGCTCCCGTCTGTACTCCGAGATCAACAAGCTGATCCCGCGCCTGGTACAGCACATCGAGGAAGTGGAAGGCCAGGTCACCAAGGCCGGTCACTTCACCGTCGACGAGAAGACCCGCCAGGTCGAGCTCAACGAAGCCGGCCACCAGTTCATCGAAGAGATGCTGACCCAGGTCGGCCTGCTGGCCGAAGGCGAGAGCCTGTACTCGGCCCATAACCTGGGCCTCTTGACCCACGTCTATGCCGGTCTGCGGGCGCACAAGCTGTTCAACCGCAACGTCGAGTACATCGTGCAGGACGGCCAGGTGGTCCTGGTGGACGAGCATACCGGTCGTACCATGCCCGGCCGTCGCCTCTCCGAGGGCCTGCACCAGGCCATCGAGGCCAAGGAAAACCTCAATATCCAGGCCGAAAGCCAGACCCTGGCCTCGACCACCTTCCAGAACTACTTCCGCCTGTACAACAAGCTGTCCGGCATGACCGGTACTGCTGACACCGAGGCGTTCGAGTTCCATCAGATCTACGGCCTGCAGGTGATGGTCATCCCGCCGAACAAACCGCTGGCACGTAAAGACTACAACGACCTGGTGTTCCTGACCGCGGACGAGAAGTACGCGGCGATCATCAACGACATCAAGGACGGCATGGCCCAGGGTCGTCCTATCCTGGTCGGCACCGCGACCATCGAGACTTCAGAGCACGTATCCAACCTGCTGAACAAGGAAGGCATCGAGCATAAGGTCCTGAACGCCAAGTTCCACGAAAAGGAAGCCGAGATCATTGCCCAGGCCGGCCGCCCGGGCGCGCTGACCATCGCCACCAACATGGCGGGCCGTGGTACCGACATCCTGCTGGGCGGCAACTGGGAAGTGGAAGTCGCCTCCCTGGAGAACCCGACTCCCGAGCAGATCGCCCAGATCAAGGCCGACTGGCAGAAACGCCACCAGCAGGTTCTGGAATCCGGTGGCCTGCAGGTCATCGCTTCCGAGCGCCACGAATCGCGGCGTATCGACAACCAGCTGCGTGGTCGCGCCGGTCGCCAGGGCGACGCCGGTTCCAGCCGTTTCTACCTGTCGCTGGAAGACAGCCTGATGCGTATCTTCGCCTCCGACCGGGTGAAGAACTTCATGAAGGCCCTGGGCATGCAGTCCGGCGAGGCGATCGAGCACCGCATGGTGACCAACGCCATCGAGAAGGCCCAGCGCAAGGTCGAAGGCCGCAACTTCGACATCCGCAAGCAACTGCTGGAGTTCGACGACGTCAACAACGAGCAGCGCAAGGTGATCTACCACATGCGCAACACGCTGCTAGCCGCGGACAACATCGGCGAAACCATCGCCGACTTCCGCCAGGACGTGCTGAGCGCCACCGTCAGTGCCCATATTCCTCCACAGTCGCTGCCTGAGCAGTGGGATGTGGCTGGCCTGGAGGCTGCACTCCAGAGCGATTTCGGGGTGAACCTGCCGATCCAGCAATGGCTCGACGAAGACGATCACCTGTACGAAGAAACCCTGCGTGAGAAGCTGCTCAACGAGCTGATCGCCGCGTACAACGAAAAAGAAGACCAGGCCGGCGCCGAAGCGCTGCGCACCTTCGAGAAGCAGATCGTGCTGCGAGTCCTGGACGACCTGTGGAAAGACCACCTGTCGACCATGGACCACCTGCGCCACGGTATCCACCTGCGTGGTTATGCGCAGAAGAACCCCAAGCAGGAGTACAAGCGCGAGTCCTTCACGCTGTTCTCCGAGCTGCTGGATTCCATCAAGCGCGACTCGATCCGCGTGCTGTCCCACGTCCAGGTGCGTCGCGAAGACCCGGCCGAGGAAGAGGCGCGCCTGCGCCAGGAGGCCGAGGCCCTGGCCCGTCGCATGCAGTTCGAGCACGCCGAGGCTCCAGGCCTGGACCAGCCCGAAGCAATGGAAGAGGGCGTCGAGGTGGACGTGGCCCTGGCTTCCGCGCCGGTACGCAATGAACAGAAGCTGGGTCGCAACGAACTGTGCTACTGCGGTTCGGGCAAGAAGTACAAACACTGTCACGGCCAGATCAACTAAGATCCTCGCCAGACACTGAAACACCCACGCCGTGACGGCATCAGCCGTCGCGGCGTTTTTCCATTTGCAGCACCGTCTTTTATGCCGACGGTGCCCCATCTGATAAGAGGAGCGCATTCATGGCTGTTGGTCTTGGTCCTTTGCCAACGTTGCACCCGGTTGCCGGTTTCGAACTCGGTATCGCCTCGGCTGGTATCAAGCGCCCCGGGCGCAAGGATGTGGTGGTCATGCGCTGTGCCGAAGGCTCGACGGTGGCCGGGGTGTTCACCCTCAATGCGTTCTGCGCCGCGCCGGTGATCCTGGCCAAGCAGCGCGTGCAGGGGCCGGTGCGTTACCTGCTGACCAACACTGGTAATGCCAACGCCGGTACCGGCGAGCCTGGCCTGGCGGCAGCCAGCCGTACCTGCGCCAAGCTGGCGGAGTTGACCGGCGTCGACGCCAGCGCCGTGCTGCCGTACTCCACCGGGGTCATCGGCGAGCCGCTGCCTGTGGAGAAGATCGAAGGTGCCTTGCAAGCCGCCCTGGACGACCTGTCCGTGGATAACTGGGCCGCTGCCGCCACCGGGATCATGACCACCGATACCCTGCCCAAGGGCGCCAGCCGCCAGTTCCGGCATGACGGCGTGACCATCACTGTCACCGGCATCAGCAAGGGCGCGGGAATGATCCGGCCGAACATGGCGACCATGCTTGGCTACATCGCCACCGACGCCAAGGTCTCCCGCGAAGTGCTGCAGAACTTGCTGCTGGATGGTGCCAACAAGTCCTTCAACCGCATCACCATCGACGGCGACACCTCCACCAACGACTGCTGCATGCTGGTCGCTACCGGCCAGGCCGACCTGCCGGAGATCACCGAGGCCAGCGGCCCGCTGTTCGCTGCGCTGAAGCAGGCGGTGTTCGAAGTCTGCATGGAAGTGGCCCAGGCCATCGTCCGCGACGGTGAAGGCGCTACCAAGTTCGTCACTGTCCAAGTCAATGGCGGCGGCAACCACCAGGAGTGCCTGGACGTGGGCTACACCGTGGCCCACTCGCCGCTGATCAAGACGGCGCTGTTCGCTTCCGATCCGAACTGGGGGCGGATCCTGGCAGCCGTGGGGCGTGCCGGCGTGCCGGACCTGGATGTGAGCAAGATCGACGTGTTCCTCGGCGAGGTCTGCATCGCCAGTCGTGGCGCTCGGGCGGCCAGCTATACCGAGGCGCAGGGGGCGGCGGTGATGCAGCAGGAAGAGATCACCATCCGTATCGAACTGGGGCGTGGTACCTGCAGCGAAACCATCTGGACCACCGACCTGTCCCACGAGTACGTGAAGATCAACGCCGAGTACCGTACCTGATATTCGCTATGGCCGCCCCGGAACTATCCGGGGCAGGCCTTCGCGCTTGGCGACCATCATTTTTTCATCGGCTGGCCACCCGGGCCGGCCGAATGCCGGACCAGAGGAAAACGCGGTGAAACGAGTACATGTGGCAGCGGCTGTCATCCGGGATGCCAATGGCAAGATCCTGATCGCCCGACGTGCCGATACTCAGCATCAAGGGGGTCTTTGGGAGTTTCCCGGGGGCAAGGTCGAGGCCGGGGAAACAGTGCAGGCGGCCTTGGCCAGGGAGCTGCAGGAAGAACTGGGCATTGTCGTGCAGGCTGCGCGCCCACTGATCAAGGTGCAGCACGACTATCCGGACAAGCAGGTTTTGCTGGATGTATGGGAGGTCTCGGCCTTCAGCGGTGAGCCCCATGGTGCCGAAGGCCAGCCCCTGGCCTGGGTGAGTCCACGGCAATTGGGCGATTATGAGTTCCCGGCGGCCAACCAGCCGATCGTCGCGGCAGCGCGTTTGCCCGGGCACTACCTGATTACTCCCGAGGGCCTGGAAACCCCGGCCCTGCTGCGTGGCATGCAGAAGGCCATTGCCCAGGGCTGCAAGCTGATCCAGTTGCGGGCGCCCGGTGGCTACGACCCGCAGTATCGCGACCTGGCGGTGGATGCGGTGGGCCTGTGCGCCGGCAAGGCGCAGCTGATGCTCAAGGGACCTTTCGAGTGGCTGGGGGACTTTCCGTCGGCCGGCTGGCATATGACGTCGGCCCAACTGCGCAAGTACGCCAGTGCCGGGCGCCCATTCGGCAAGGATCGCTGGTTGGCGGCCTCCTGCCATGACGCCGAGGAACTGGCCCTGGCGCAGCAGATGGACGTGGACTTCGTGACCCTGTCGCCGGTGCAGTCGACCCAGACCCATCCCGATGCCCAGCCCCTGGGTTGGGAGCAGGCCGGGCAACTGATCGTCGGCTTCAACAAGCCGGTGTACTTGCTAGGCGGCGTAGGTCCAGCCCAGTGCGAACAGGCCTGGGCCTGCGGCGCCCAGGGCGTGGCGGGGATCCGTGCCTTCTGGCCGCAAGACTGAATCAAGCAACGGCTTGCCGGTGCCGCCCCGCCAAGTCGTTGCCTGTCAGGGTTTGGCGGCGGCCTGCCAGAGGATCTCGGCGATGCCCTGGCGCTTGGCAATCAAGCGAGCAGCGACGAACAGCAGGTCCGACAGGCGATTGATATAGGCCAGCCCGACTCCCTGCAGCGATTCGATCGCATTGAGTTGCTGGCAGCGGCGTTCGGCGCTGCGGGCCAGGCTACGGCAGACGTGGGCCTGGGCGATCAGCATCGAGCCTCCGGGCAGGATGAAGTTCTCCAGCGGGCCCAGCTCCTCGTTCCAGCTATCGATGGCAGCCTCCAGGCGCTGCACTTCCTGCTCATCGAGCGCCTGGTACACCGGCATCGCCAGCTCGCCGCCAAGGTCGAACAAGCGATGCTGGCAGGGCGCCAGGACCTCGATCACCTGGGCCAGCCCGGGATAAGCCATGCGCTGTTCTTCCAGGCCGGCCAGCAGCAGGCCCAGCTGGCTGTTCAGGGTGTCGACTTCGCCGATGGCCTCGATCCGCGGATGGTCCTTGGGTACTCGGCGCCCATCTCCCAGGCCGGTTTCGCCCTTGTCGCCGGTGCGGGTGTAAATCTTCGACAAGCGAAAACCCATGTCTAGTTCTCCAGTGGTAACGGTGCTTGGACCGGGGGCTGGTTGCTGGCCAGGGGCAGGCGCAGGGTGAAGCAGGTGCCCTGGCCCCGGGTCGATTGCACTTCCATCTGCCCTTTGTGGTTGTTGGTGATGATGAAGTACGACACCGACAGGCCGAGGCCGGTGCCCTGGCCAATTTCCTTGGTGGTGAAGAATGGCTCGAAGGTGCGCTTGCGCACGTTCTCGCTCATGCCGATGCCGTTGTCCTCCACCTGGATTTCCGCCCAGGGCGGATTGAGCCGGGTGCGCAGGATGATCCGTCCCGGCTCGCTGTCGTCGTCGCGCTGGTGAATGGCCTGGGCGGCGTTCTTGAGCAGGTTGAGCAGCACCTGCTCCAGTTCGTTGGCGGTGCCGGGAACCGGGCCCAGGTTCGGATCGAACTGGCGGATGATCGCCTGGCCCTTGAAGTCGAAGCCGATCGCCAGGTCGAAGTCGTTGCCGGCGATCTCCACTGCCTGGTCGATCAGCGCCGGCAGGTCGCAGGGCGCCATCTGCCGGTTGCTACGGCGACTGAAGCTGAGCATATGGGTGACGATCTTCGCCGCTCGGCCCCCGGCCTGTTGGATGCCATCGAGCAATTGCGGGACTTCGCGGCTTTCCAGGTAACGATTGACGGTTTGCAGCTCGACCCCGCTCTGTTGGGCATATTCGAGGTTCTTCGGCAGTTCCGGGGATAGCCGGCGGCGGATGTTCTGCACGTTGTGCAGGATCGCCCCCAGGGGGTTGTTGATCTCGTGGGCCATGCCGGCCGCGAGGCCGCCCACCGAGAGCATCTTTTCCGACTGCACCATCATTTCTTCCAGGGACAGGCGTTGGGTGATGTCGTCGATACGGATCACCACCCCGCGTCCGGCGCCGCCCATCAGCGGATAGAAGGTCAGTGCATAGTGCTTGGCTTCTTCCTCCTTGAACCAGGTAACCCGCTCGATCTTGGCCACCGTGTGCTGTTCCACGGTTTCCTTGAGTTGAGGCAGGAATGGCTTGAGCGGTTCGAAGGCCAGGAAGATCGGCTGGTTCAGGGCCTCGTCCAGGCGTGTCCCGGACAGGGCGCTGGCCTCCTGGTTCCACTGGGTGACGTACAGCTGTTCGTCCAGGGCGATCAACGCCGAGGGCATGGAGTCGATGATGCTGTTGAGGTAGTTCTGGAAGCCGGTGAGCTTCTTCTCGATCTTGCTGCGTACCTGGACTTCCAGTTCCAGCTTGCGGTTGGTGTGGCGGGTCTCTTCGGCCAGCCCCTGGGCCTGGTCGTAGGCGGCCTGGGAATCGTCCCGGGCGCGCTTGAGTTGCTGCTCCCGGGCTTCGATCCGCGACAGCATGGTGTTGAAGGCCTCGGCCAGGCTGCCGATTTCGTCGTGGTTGCCGCGCGCCGCGCGCAGGGCGTAGTTCTCTTCACGGGTGACCTGGCGTGACAGCTCCTCGAGCTGGTGGATCGGCTGGGTGATCAGGCGCTTGATCTGTCGGGCGATGATCAGCCACAGCAGCACGCTGAAGATCAGGATGCCCAGGCTGGCGGTGAGGGTGCCGGTATAGAAGGCCATGGGCAGTTCGCTGCTGGCCACCAGCAGCAGGTGACCCGACTCCTGGCCCGGACGGGGCAGGGGGATCACCTGGTTACTGCGAAACTCGGTCAGCTGCCAGGCCTCGATATGCCGGTAGCGCTCGGGCAGCTTGAGGCGATCGCCGTGCTGCAACTGGGCGATGCGCTGGCCGCTGCCGTCATAGATGGCCGCTGCGCGCAGGGGCGAGTAGCTATCGAGTTCGCTGAGCAACCGTTCCGCATCCTGGGGCGAGTTCAATGCCTGGAGCGACAGGGTCGGATTGGACACCAACCGGCCGATGGTCTGCAGGGCCTGGGGCGCCATGCTCTCCTGGGAGATCCAGTAGGCGGCGCTGATGAAGGTCAGGTTGGCGACCAGCAGCACTGTGGTCAGCAAGACAAGCAGGGCCGCCAGGAGCTTTTGGCCCACCGGCAGGTTTTCGAGACGCTGGCGCAATGGCATCGGCTATATCGCTGGAAATGAGCAAGTGGGCAGCGTAGCCGCTGCTCAGTCGCTGGGCAATCCGTGCAGTTGCAGGTGTTCCTTGAGGCGCAGTTGCAATTGCTGCAGGTGCGGCAACGCCAGCCGATGGCGGTTGGCGACTGCGCAGGCGTGGCCCAGCAGGTAGCGGATTTCGGTACGCCGCTGGTTGGCCACGTCCTGGTACATCGAGGAGTAATTGGCGGCGGTGGCCTGGATCACCCGTTCGACTTCCTGTTGCAGGTCTTGCGCCGCATCGGGTTGCCCACAGCATTGCAGCAGCTCGCCCAGTTCGGCACACAGGGTGGTGACTTCACAGCGGTGTTGCTGCAGGCCGCCATTGCGGCAATCGTATAGCACCGTCAGGGGGTTGATGGCGCAGTTGAGCGCCAGCTTGCGCCAGAGCCGGGTGAGGATCTGGGTGGTCCATTCATGGGGAATGCCACTGGCACTGAGTTCATCCAGCCAGATCGGCGCGGTGGGGTGGCCGGCATCGCCGAGCCAGGTATAGCCATGTCCGGCGAACACCACGCGCCAGGCGCCATCGCGGAATGCCCCCTCGGTGCTGGAGGCGGCGATGCAGCGTGCCGCGGGAACCCGGGCGGCCACGGCGTCCTGGCTGCCCAGGCCATTTTGCAAGAGGATCAGCTCGGCCCCTGGCGTCAGGCGGGTGGCGATGCGCGCCACGGCCGCCTCGGCATCGTAGGCCTTGCAAGCCAGCAGCAGGCGCTGGATCGGTTGCGGGCTGTCGCAGGTTTCGCCGGGGATCGGATACAGGTGGCTCTGGCCCTGTTCGACCAGGGTCAGGCCGCCAGCGGCTTGGTAGTCCTGCAAGCGGGCCTGGTCCCGCAGGATCAGGCGTACCGGCAGGCCGGCGCGGGCCAGGCGTGTGGCCCAGAGAGTACCGAGGCTGCCGGCGCCGAGGACGTGCCAGGTAGTGGACATCAAGTTTTCGCTCTGTTTGGCAGGCCCGGGGAGGGCACGCGGTGAAGGAGGGGAAAGACCCGTTATAATGAGCGCGGATTTTAACCGCAAGCCGGGCGTGTTCGATGTTCTGAACAGCGCCCCTTTTTTATTTGGAGAGAGTACATGCCGTCGTTTGACGTGGTATCCGAACTGGACAAGCACGAAGTCACCAACGCGGTGGAAAACGCCGTCAAGGAACTGGATCGCCGCTACGACCTGAAGGGCAAGGGCAGCTTCGAGTTCAAGGACAAGGACCTGACCGTCAACCTGACCGCTGAAGCCGAGTTCCAGCTGGAAGCGATGATCGAGATCCTCAAGCTGGCCCTGGTCAAGCGCAAGATCGACGTCCAATGCCTGGAAATCAAGGACGCCTATGCCTCGGGCAAGGTGATGAAGCAGGAAGCGGTACTCAAGGAAGGGATCGACAAGGAACTGGCGAAGAAGATCGTTGCCCATATCAAGGAGGCCAAGCTCAAGGTGCAGGCCGCCATCCAGGGCGAGCAGGTCCGGGTGACCGGCAAGAAGCGCGACGACCTGCAAGAGGCCATCGCGGCACTGCGTGGCAAGGAATTCGGCATGCCGCTGCAGTTCAACAACTTCCGTGATTGATCGACGCTTCCGGGAACCTCCAGCTCTTGTTGGCGTCCGAGGCCGGAGCGATGGCAGAAACGATTGAGCTCCCCGGGAGCCGGTCGTTCTGCCTGTCAGTCATGCATCCTGCGCAATCGCGGAAACCTGGAGAGATAGATGGATTTGAATGCTGAAGTAGACAACCTGGTCCGGGCTTCCCAGGCCTGGATTCCAATGATCATGGAATACGGCAGTCGCGTGCTGCTGGCCGTGGTCACCCTGGCCATCGGTTGGTGGCTGATCAACAAGCTGACCCATAAAGTGGGCAGGCTCCTGGCGCTGCGTAATGCCGACCTGGCGTTGCAGGGCTTCATCAGCAGCCTGGCGAACATCGTGCTCAAGGTCTTGCTGATCGTCAGCGTGGCTTCGATGATCGGTGTCGAGACCACTTCCTTCGTCGCCGCCATCGGTGCCGCCGGCCTGGCCATCGGCCTGGCGCTGCAAGGCAGCCTGGCGAACTTTGCCGGCGGAGTGCTGATCCTGCTGTTCCGTCCGTTCCGCATTGGTGACTTCATCGAAGCCCAGGGCATCAGCGGTACCGTCGACAGCATCCAGATCTTCCACACGGTACTGCGTACCGGTGACAACAAGACGGTGATCGTGCCCAACGGCAACCTGTCCAACGGCATCATCACCAACTACAACCGCCAACCCACGCGCAAGGTGGTATTCGATGTGGGCGTGGATTACGACGCGGACCTGCAGAAGGCACGTGAAGTGCTGCTGGAACTGGCCAAGGATGAGCGTGTGCTGGCCGACCCGGCGCCGGTGGCTGTGGTTTCGACCCTGGGCGACAGCGCCATCACCCTGTCGTTGCGCGTCTGGGTCAAGACTGCCGACTACTGGGATGTCATGTTCCAGTTCAACGAGTTGTCTCGTGATCGTTTGAAAGCCGCGGGTATCGATATCCCGTTTCCGCAACGGGTGATCCGCGTGGTCCAGGAAGCCGCCGTGTAACAAGACGGTTTCATAAGTTGGCTGTTCGGTCAGCTAATGTTGTTCAAGACAAGGGGCCATGGGCCCCTTGTTTGTTTTGCGGACTGGCAACTAAGTGGGTTGTTAGAGGTTGATGAGTATCAACTAGCGACAGACGGTTTATTAGTTAGCTTGCTATTTGTTTGCGTATTTTGATTGGTACTTTTCGTCGGTATAAAAAAACCGCCGCGCTATTTCAGTGCGGCGGTTTTTATTGATATCGAGCGTTGGCTTAATTAGCCGGATATCGGGATTACAAGATGCTCAGAGGATACTCGACGATGATACGAACATCGTTGTTATCCGACTGGTAGCCGCTGTAGGCATTATTGACGCGATACACTGCGCTACGCAGGCGGAAGGACAGGTCCTTGGCCGGACCTTCCTGCATGACGTATTTGGTCTCGAAGTTGAACTCCTTTTCCTTGCCTTCGCCCAGGCCATTGGTGGAGATGTTGTCACCAGTCACGTAGCGAGCCATGAAACTCAGGCCTGGCACGCCATAGGTGGCCATGTTCAGGTCGTAACGTGCTTGCCAGGAGCGCTCGTCGCGGCCCACGAAGTCGGAGATCTGGATGGAGTTGGCCACGAAGACCGTGCCGTTGCCGTCAACGCCGTAGTAGTAGCCGTTGTCGCCGCTGGAGCGCTGGTGGGCCAGGGTGAACTTGTGCGCGCCGAGGCTGTATGCCGCTGCCAGGCTCCACAGTTTGTTGTCTACGCCCTTGCGGCCATCGCCGATCATGTCGACCAGGTCGCCACGCTTGTCGCCTTCGGTCTTGTAGCCGTTGAAGTCGAAGTTCAGGGACTGCGACTCGGCGATCGGCAGGGTGTAGTTCAGGTTGATGTACTGCTTCTTGAAGTACTGGTCGACCTTGGAGGCTGCCAGGGTGCCGGTGAAGTTGTCGGTGAAGGCGTAGGTCGCACCGAAGATGTCCGCCGAAGGCAGGCCTTTGCCACCTTGGCCATCCAGGTCGGCCACGCCGCCGATGCTGTCCTTGCCCATGCCGGTCTGCTTGCTCAGCGCGGTGAAGCGGCCAGCGTTCAGTTCCAGGCCCTTGATTTCCTTGCTGGTGATCAGGGTGCCTTCGGCCACTTCCGGCAACAGGCGGCTATCGTCGGTGGCGAATACCGGGCTGGCGACGAATTGACGACCGTACTTGAGGGTGGTGTCGGAGATGCGGAACTTGATGGCGGCGCCAGTCTTGGACTGGGTCTTTTCCGGTTGGCCGTCGCTATTGACTGCGAACAGACCGTTGCCGGCACGACCTGCGCCGCCGTCCAGGCGGGCTGCACCCATGGCCATGGCATCCACGCCGACACCCACGGTGCCTTGGGTGAAGCCCGACTCGTAGGTCAGCAGTTCACTGATACCGGTATCTTGACGATAACCGCTCTTGTAGCCTCCACCTGGCTTGGAAATGTTACCGGCGCCATTCTTGTAGTCGCGATTCATGTATTCCAGGCGAGTCTTGGACTTCAGGCTCTGATCTTCGAAGAAGCCCTTGGACTCGTCCTGGGAGGACGCGATTGCGAACTGCGAGGTCCCTGCGGATACAGCCAGGGCGATCATGCTCCACTTCATCACGCGCATCGTGATTTGCTCCTTTGGTTTTTAGAAGACTATTGCCGTCCCACCTGTATTTTTATCTGGGCGGCTCTTTCTTTTTGGGTCGGCGCAAACTTATATCACGCTGACAATATTGGCGATACTTGCCTATCTATCCTTGCACCTTCTTTACGAGGCTGTCGCAAATTGCTCGACCGGTGTCGCAATTGTTTGGCCGGTATGTATCCGGCCCGACAACTTTAATAGCACTTTTGGGGAGGATGTAAGGAGGCCGTTAAGGCCCCGTTGCACAAACTTTAAAAGTACTTTAGGGCAGCCCTGCCACTCTTATCATGAGTCTGTAAGCTCTCACTTCCTGTGAGCCATCGCAGACGGTTCCGGGCTGAATGCAACAAACGTGCACAAATCCATTTTGCTCGGCGATTTTTGTTCCAGGCGTCATATGAGCCTGTAAAAATTGCATAAAACCCCTGTTCCGCTGGCTTTTCGTTTGGCTTGACGTGGCTGCACCCATGGTGCAGGGGTGTGTGCAATAAGTTGCACAGCTTTGCAAAATGTTACCGCTGCACACTGCAAAGTGAGTAAACGGCGGATGCTTGGGGTGTTCAGCGTAGACCCTTTGTGCGGTTTTGGTGCAAGGCCAACGAAACGCGGTGCGAGTCCCATGTGCACTGGCGCGCAAAGAACGAGAAACATCAAGGGCTTGCCTGGTCATCTTTCGAACACTTCTGACGTTTTGTAGGCAATGGGTGCGGGGCTTCGGAAAGTGTCCTGCCTCGGGGCGCAGTCGGTTGCATGCTGTGGCTCCTTGCCAAGTGGGGGTGAGGGGCGCAGGCTTATTGCCCATGAAGTGCGAGGCATTCGCAGGTATGCTGCGCCTCTGTCGCCTGGCAGGTGTCAGTAATACTGGACGGCCAGGCTGTAATGAGTTGAGCGGGAGCAAGCGCGGTGTTCACTTTAGATTTACGATTGCAGCAAGACACATTAGCCATCGGGGACTTCCCCCTTTGCCGGCTGCTGCTGTCCAATGATGCAAACTACCCCTGGTTCATCCTGGTGCCGCGTCGCGAAGATATCAGCGAGTTGTTTCAACTGGATGTCACCGATCAGCAACAGTTGTGGCGAGAAACCACAGCACTGGCCGAAGTGCTGAAGGACTCCTTCGATGCCGACAAGTTGAACGTGGCGACGCTGGGCAACGTGGTCAGCCAGCTGCACATGCATGTGATCGTGCGCAAGCGCGACGATGCGGCCTGGCCTGCACCGGTATGGGGCAAGCAACCGGCCAAACCTTACAGTGCAGAGCAGGTTGCACAGATCCGTGAGCGCTTGCGGTTGGTGCTGACCGATGATTTTCGCTTTCTGGAGGGCTGAACCATGAGTCTGGAAGCGCGGGTAATCGATCTTGAAAGTCGCCTGGCATTTCAGGATGACACCATCCAGGCCCTCAATGATGAGCTGGTGGCGCAGCACAAGTTGCTGGAGCGCCTGCAACTGCAGATGACGGCCATGCTCAAGCGCCAGGAGGAGATGGTCGGTCAGTTCGGCTCCTTCGAAGAAGAAGCCCCGCCCCCCCACTATTGAGGGGGGAACTGCAGAGCAAAAAAAACCGCGCCTCTTGGCGCGGTTTTTTATGCAGCGAGGCGGTCAGCGGCGCGGCAGAGCAGCGATCACGTCCTCGGCTTGCAGGCCCTTGTCACGGTTCATCACCGAGAACTCCACGCGCTGGCCTTCGACCAGGACGCGATGGCCTTCGCCGCGAATGGCGCGAAAGTGCACGAAAATATCATCGCCGGAGTCCCGGGAGATAAAGCCGAAGCCCTTGGAGGTGTTGAACCACTTCACGGTGCCGGTATCACGATTGCTCATGTCATAGGCAGGTGAAGCAGCGGCGGCTGGTGACGATTTGTAGAAGCTCACGGCCAGGTGCAGGGCCACGGCGATCAATGCGGTCAGCAGGCTGACCAGGACCGCAGGTTGACCACCGATCACCGGCATGGGAGCCAGCAGGGTGAGGGTTTGCAGGACAACGACCAGGACCAGCAGGGCGCTGACCAGGTTCTGCAGGTGCTGGCGCGGGCCTTTGTTCCAGTGGGGAGCAACGGGAGCCAGGGCCAGGTTGAGCAGGCCGAAAATGGCCAGGTAAAGAGCATCGGGTTGTTGCAGGTAGGGAACCGCGTCAGATCTCAGACTCGGAATCAAGGACAGCAGCAAGGCTGCAAGGCCTGTCAGCAGGTGGACGATTTTCAACATTTTGATTAACTCACGTTAAGAAGTAGCACTAAGGAAGAGCTGATCGCGCACGGTTCGCTTTGGAAAAAAAGGTTAAGGCGGGTACATGCGTGGTGTCAGCCTATGCGCGTTGGCCGAAGAAATAGGCAACAACGACACGGGCTCTATTTAACCGCAAAGCCCAGGCCTTCTCAAATCACCGACGCAGGCTGGCAAGAGGGGGCAACCCCATCGTGGGCGATGGTGATTCGGAGCATCAGGCAAAGGCCTGTGCTAGACAGGTGTTGGCGGGTTTTCCAAGGAACATGGGGTTTCCCCCGTGGTCAGAACAGGCTCGAGCCCAGCGTCTGAGGGGCCGGCTGGCCACGGGACAATCCACCGCAGGCCGGTCGGGGGACAGAAGCCGGCGCAGGGGCGATGCTCTTGCTAGAGTGGTCCGGCAGCGATTGGGTGAATTCATCTGGTTAACGGAGAGAAACATGGCAATTGATATCGGTATCAGCGAAGCGGATCGTAAATCCATCGTCGACGGCCTTTCCCGTCTGCTATCGGATACCTACGTGTTGTACCTCAAGACCCATAACTTTCACTGGAACGTCACTGGCCCTCAGTTTCGCACCCTGCACCTGATGTTCGAGGAGCAGTACAACGAACTGGCCCTGGCGGTCGACCTGATCGCCGAACGCATCCGTGCCCTGGGCTTCCCGGCTCCAGGCGCCTATTCCATCTACGCCAGGCTGTCCTCGATCAAAGAGGAAGAAGGTGTGCCGGCAGCCGAGGAAATGATCAAGCAGCTGGTCAGCGGCCAGGAGGCGGTGACCCGCACCGCCCGGGGTATCTTCCCGCTGTTGGACAAGGTCAGCGACGAACCCACGGCGGACCTGCTGACCCAGCGCATGCAGGTGCATGAGAAAACCGCCTGGATGCTGCGTTCGCTGCTGGAAAACCGTTAAGCCCTCCGCTATGGATGGCGCCTTGCGCGTCATCCGTATCTGCGAGGCGCATCGGTTATGGGGCATTCGGCTGCACAGGGCCGATTTAATGGATATAATCCCGCTCTTTGCTACGTAGCCCGAGCTTTGGCGTGGGCTCTGGCTGTAGTTCAAGCAGTAACCTGATTGCCGAGACGCCCCCATGCCGATGTACGACTACCAATGCGCTTCCTGTGGTCATCAGTTGGAAGCCATTCAGAAGATCAGCGCTGCGCCGCTGGTCGACTGCCCTGCCTGCCAGGCACCTGAACTGAAAAAGATGCTGTCCATGCCCGGTTTTCGCCTGAGCGGCACCGGCTGGTATGAAACCGACTTCAAGACCGGCTCGAAGAAGAACCTGGCCGGTGGCGACAAAGCTGACTAAGTTGAACGACACGCGCGAGTTCTTGCACTATCCGGCCCCAAGTGGGGCGCAAGGCCTCCATCGAATTTCGAATTACGAGAAGTGAAACCACTACCATGATGCGCAGCCATTATTGCGGCCAACTGAACGAAAGCCTGGAAGGTCAGGAAGTAACCCTTTGCGGATGGGTCCACCGTCGTCGTGACCACGGCGGGGTGATCTTCCTCGATATCCGTGATCGTGAAGGCCTGGCCCAGGTGGTGTTCGATCCGGACCGCGCTGAAACCTTCGCAACCGCCGACCGTGTGCGCAGCGAATACGTGGTCAAGGTCACCGGCAAGGTACGCCTGCGTCCGGCCGGTGCCGGCAACGCCAACATGGCCTCGGGCATGATCGAGGTCCTGGGTTACGAGCTGGAAGTGCTGAACGACGCGGAAACCCCGCCGTTCCCGCTCAACGAATACACCGACGTAGGCGAAGAGACCCGCCTGCGCTATCGCTATATCGACCTGCGTCGTCCAGAAATGGCCGAGAAGCTGCGCCTGCGCTCGCGAATCACCAGCAGCGTGCGTCGCTACCTCGACGAGAACGGCTTCCTCGACGTCGAGACGCCGATCCTGACTCGCGCCACCCCTGAAGGTGCCCGCGACTATCTGGTGCCAAGCCGTACCCACGCCGGCAACTTCTTCGCCCTGCCGCAATCGCCGCAGCAGTTCAAGCAGCTGTTGATGGTGGCCGGCTTCGACCGCTACTACCAGATCGCCAAGTGCTTCCGCGACGAAGACCTGCGTGCCGATCGTCAGCCTGAGTTCACTCAGATCGACATCGAGACCAGCTTCCTCAACGAACAGGACATCATGGGCCTCACCGAGGGCATGATCCGCAACCTGTTCAAGGAAGTGCTGGACGTGGAATTCGGCGAGTTCCCGCACATGACCTGGCACGAAGCCATGCGTCGCTACGGTTCCGACAAGCCGGACCTGCGTATCCCGCTGGAATTGGTGGATGTGGCCGACCAGCTCAAGGACGTGGAATTCAAGGTATTCAGTGGTCCGGCCAACGATCCGAAGTGCCGTGTGGCGGCCTTGCGCGTTCCTGGCGGGGCGAGCATGCCACGCAGCAAGATCGACGACTACACCAAGTTCGTCGGCATCTACGGTGCCAAGGGCCTGGCTTACATCAAGGTCAACGAGCGTGCCAAGGGCGTCGAAGGCCTGCAGTCGCCGATCGTCAAGAACATTCCTGAAACCAGCCTGAACGTGATCCTCGATCGCGTTGGCGCGGTCGATGGCGACATCGTGTTCTTCGGTGCCGACAAGGCCAAGATCGTCAGCGAAGCCCTGGGCGCGCTGCGGATCAAGGTCGGCAACGACCTGAACCTGCTGACCAGCGACTGGGCTCCGCTATGGGTCATCGATTTCCCGATGTTCGAAGAGAACGACGACGGTAGCGTCAGCGCCGTGCACCACCCGTTCACCGCGCCCAAGTGCTCGCCAGCCGAGCTCGAGGCCAACCCGTCCGAGGCCCTGTCCCGTGCCTACGACATGGTGCTCAACGGCACTGAGCTGGGTGGCGGTTCGATCCGTATCCATCGCAAGGAAATGCAGCAAGCGGTATTCCGTCTGCTGGGCATCCAGGAAGCGGAGCAGGAAGAGAAGTTCGGCTTCCTGCTGGACGCCCTCAAGTACGGCGCGCCACCCCATGGCGGCCTGGCCTTCGGCCTGGATCGCCTGGTGATGCTGATGACCGGCGCGCAATCGATTCGTGAAGTGATCGCCTTCCCGAAAACCCAGAGCGCGGCCTGTGTCATGACCGAAGCGCCGGGTGCGGTGGATGCCAAGGCTCTGCGCGAGCTGCACATCCGTCTGCGCGAACAGCCAAAGGCTGAGTAAGCTGGCCCGACAAGGCGCACCTTCGGGTGCGCTTTTTCTATGGGGCGAGTTTTTGTTATCCGCCTGCCTGATGGCAGCGCTGGTAAGGTTTCAAGGAGAATTTGGAGCAAATTATGGCCGGTCATTCCAAGTGGGCGAACATCAAGCACCGCAAAGAGCGTCAGGATGCCAAGAGAGGCAAGATCTTCACCAAATGGATTCGTGAGCTGACCGTCGCAGCCCGCCAGGGTGGTGGTGAGCCCGGTTCCAACCCACGCCTGCGCCTGGCCCTGGACAAGGCCCTGGGCGCCAACATGAGTCGTGACATCATCGATCGGGCTATCGCCCGCGGTACCGGTGCTGCCGGCAGCGACGACGTGGTCGAGCTGACCTACGAGGGCTACGGTCCCAATGGCGTGGCAGTGATGGTCGAATGCATGACTGATAACCGCAACCGCACCGCGGCGGCGGTTCGTCATGCCTTCAGCAAGTGTGGCGGCAACCTGGGCACCGACGGTTCGGTGGCTTATCTGTTCGAGCGCAAGGGCCAGCTGACCTTTGCCGAAGGTGTCGACGAAGATGGGCTGATGGAAGCGGCGATGGAGGCCGATGCCGACGACGTAGTGAGCAACGAAGACGGCTCGGTCGACGTATTCACTTCCTTCGCCGGTTTCTATGGCGTGCGCAATGCCCTGGAAGCTGCGGGCTTCAAGGCGGCGGATGCGGAGATCGTCATGTTGCCGACCACCAGTGCCGAGCTGGACCTGGACGGTGCGGAGAAGGTCTTGAAGCTGATCGACATGCTGGAAGACCTGGATGATGTGCAGAACGTCTATTCCAACGCGGATATTCCAGAGTCGGTTGCTGCCCAGTTGGGCTGATTCGACTGCACCGACCTTGAAGCCGGATGCGCAACGCCGCGATGATTGTGCGGCAGGGCGCTTCCGGCTTCGCTCTTTTCGCTATCCCGGTCATCCCCGGCAGGCCTTTTCACTCCAGCAGCAGGCGTTATGACTCTTATTCTTGGCATCGACCCCGGTTCGCGCATCACCGGTTATGGCGTGGTTCGCGACACCGGGCGCGGTTGCGTGTATGTGGCCTCGGGGTGCATTCGCACTGGCGCCGGCGAACTGCATGAGCGTTTGCAGATCGTCTATCGCGGGGTGCGCGAGGTGATCCAGACCTACGGGCCAGTGACCATGGGCATCGAGAAGGTGTTCATGGCGCGTAATGCCGATTCGGCGCTGAAGCTCGGGCAGGCACGGGGCGCGGCCATAGTGGCCGCGGCCGAGGAGGGCCTGGAGATCGCCGAGTACACCGCTACCCAGGTCAAGCAGGCCGTCGCCGGCACCGGTGGCGCCAACAAGGAGCAGGTGCAGATGATGGTGATGCATCTGCTCAAGCTGACCGCCAAGCCGCAGATAGACGCATCGGACGCCCTGGCCATCGCCATCTGTCATTCCCATACCCGCTCCAGCCTGTTGCCCCACGGCTTGGGGACGGCACGCAGTCGTGGCGGCCGCTTGCGTCTCTGATAGCATCGGCGCAGTCATTTCAAGAGTGGAGCATCGTGGCGCCAGGGTGCCCGGCCCGGATGCCTGCTCAGTGAGTCGCCAGCGAACGCTGGCCATCGCCTTAAGGATTCGAACGTGATTGGACGCTTGCGCGGCACCTTGGCTGAAAAACAGCCGCCGCACCTGATTCTTGATGTCAATGGGTTGGGGTATGAAGTCGAAGTGCCCATGACCACCCTGTACCGCTTGCCGTCGGTCGGCGAACCACTGACCTTGCACACTCATTTGGTCGTGCGCGAAGACGCGCAGTTACTCTACGGCTTCGCCAGCAAGCGCGAGCGAGACTTTTTCCGCGAGTTGATCCGTCTCAATGGCGTGGGGCCGAAACTGGCACTGGCCCTGATGTCCAGCCTCGAGGTGGATGAACTGGTGCGCAGCGTGCAGGCCCAGGACACCTCGGCCCTGACCAAGGTGCCAGGGGTCGGCAAGAAGACCGCCGAGCGCCTGTTGGTAGAACTCAAGGACCGCTTCAAGGCCTGGGAGGCGGTCCCGAGCATGTTCGCCCTGGTGCCGAACCAGCCGGATGCGCCGATGCCGGTGGCCAGTGCTGAATCGGACGCGGTCAGTGCGCTGATTTCCCTGGGCTACAAGCCGCAGGAGGCCAGCAAGGCAGTGTCCGCGATCAAAGAGAAAGGCTTGAGCAGCGAAGAAATGATCCGCCGGGCCCTGAAGGGAATGATCTAAGTGATAGAAGCTGATCGTCTGATCGCCGCCACGGGCCCCCGTGAGCGCGAAGAAATCCAGGACCGGGCGATTCGTCCGGTCAGCCTGGCCGACTACATCGGCCAGCCCGGCGTGCGCGAGCAGATGGAACTGTTCATCCAGGCCGCCCGCGGGCGCAACGAATCCCTGGACCATACCCTGATCTTCGGTCCGCCAGGGCTGGGCAAGACCACCCTGGCCAACATCATCGCCCAGGAGATGGGCGTCTCGATCAAGAGCACCTCCGGGCCGGTGCTGGAGCGTCCCGGTGACCTGGCGGCGTTGTTGACCAATCTCGAACCCCATGACGTGCTGTTCATCGACGAGATCCATCGCCTGTCACCGATCGTCGAGGAAGTGCTGTATCCGGCGATGGAGGATTTCCAGCTCGACATCATGATCGGCGAGGGCCCGGCGGCGCGTTCGATCAAGCTCGACCTGCCGCCCTTCACCCTGGTCGGCGCTACCACGCGGGCCGGGATGCTGACCAACCCGCTGCGGGACCGCTTCGGTATCGTCCAGCGCCTGGAGTTCTATAGCATCACGGACCTGGCGACCATCGTCAGTCGTTCCGCCAGCATCCTCGGCTTGCCGCTGGACCCGGACGGCGCCATCGAAGTGGCGCGTCGGGCACGGGGCACACCGCGGATCGCCAACCGCCTGCTGCGCCGGGTGCGCGACTTCGCCGAGGTGCGAGCCAAGGGGCATATCACCAAGGCGGTGGCCGACCTGGCGCTGAACCTGCTGGATGTCGACGAGCGTGGCTTCGACCATCAGGACCGGCGTCTATTGTTGACCATGATCGAGAAGTTCGATGGCGGACCGGTGGGGGTCGACAGCCTGGCCGCCGCGATCAGCGAAGAGCGCCATACCATCGAGGACGTGCTGGAGCCGTACCTGATCCAGCAGGGCTACATCATGCGGACCCCGCGTGGTCGGGTGGTGACCCGGCATGCTTACCTGCATTTCGGGCTAAACATTCCGTCACGATTGGCAGAAGCGCCCGTGGTAGACGAGTTTCTCGATGCCGTGGACGATTGATCGGACACACTTTTCGTCGACTTATTCGGAGTTTGTGCTGTCCTAGGGGCTGGCTTCGTCGAAACTTCAGCGAAAGTCGTCCAAGAATGAAAAAACAGTTGCCTGGCCGGATTGGCAACCCGAGGAGTAAGCACTAGAGTATGCGCGCGCAAAACGGGCTTGAGCCGTTCGCACATCGTTGTCGCGTTTATTACGAGGACACCGATGCCGGCGGCATCGTGTATTACGTCAATTACCTTAAGTTTATGGAACGGGCTCGAACCGAGCGGCTACGACACCTGGGCTTTGCCCAATCGCAGCTGGTGGGGGAGAACCTGTTGTTTGTCGTGCATTCCAGCGAAGCGCGTTACCACGCGCCGGCGCGGCTGGACGACGAGCTTCTGATCAGTGCCCAAGTCACCGAGCTGAACCGGGCCAGCCTGCGATTCACCCAGCAGGTCAGGCGGTCCTCGGATCATGTGCTGCTCTGCGAGGGGCAGTTCCTGGTGGCCTGTGTACGCGCCGACAATTTCAAACCCCGCGCCATTCCAGACGCCCTTCGTACGGCCTTCGCCGACGAGGGCAGCGCGGGTACACACTCAGAGCAGGAGATAAAGCGTGGAAGCTAACGTCGTCGACCATTCCTCCATGTGGAGCCTGGTCAGCAATGCCAGCGTTGTAGTGCAGTTGGTAATGCTGACCCTGGTAGCCGCATCGGTGACTTCATGGATCATGATCTTTCAGCGCAGCAACCTGCTGCGCGCCGGTCGACGTGCCCTGGAGAGCTTCGAGGAGCGCTTCTGGTCCGGTATCGACCTGTCCAAGTTGTATCGCCAGGCGGGTAGCAATCCTGATCCGGACTCTGGCGTCGAGCAGATCTTCCGTGCCGGCTTCAAGGAATTCTCCCGCCTGCGCCAGCAGCCGGGCGTCGACCCCGAGGCGGTGATGGAAGGCGTGGCCCGGGCCATGCGCGTAGCCATCTCCCGCGAGGAAGAGAAACTCGAGCAGAGCCTGCCGTTTCTCGCTACCGTCGGCTCGGTCAGCCCGTACATCGGTCTGTTCGGTACCGTATGGGGGATCATGAACTCCTTCCGTGGCCTGGCTTCCGCCCAGCAAGCGACCTTGGCCACTGTCGCCCCGGGCATCGCCGAAGCGCTGGTAGCGACTGCCATCGGCCTGTTCGCGGCCATCCCGGCGGTGATCGCCTACAACCGTTTCTCCGCTCGCGGCGAGACGCTGATCAGCCGCTACTACACCTTCGCCGACGAGTTCCAGGCGATCCTGCACCGTAAAGTGCACACCAGCGAAGAGTGAGCAGGTAAACCCAATGGCCCGAGTTCGCCACAAACGCAAGCCGGTTGCCGAGATGAACGTAGTGCCCTACATCGACGTGATGTTGGTACTGCTGGTCATCTTCATGGTGACCGCGCCGATGCTCAACCAGGGTGTGAAAGTCGACCTGCCCAAGGTTTCCAGCGAAGCCTTGCCCCAGGACAACAACACCCAGGTGCTGACCATCTCGATCAAGGCTGACAAGACCTACTACTGGAACCTTGGCAGCGAAGTCGATACCGACAAGCAACAGGACAAGGCAATGACCTTGCCGCAGATGACCGACGCGGTGACCAAGATCATCCGTGCCGGCAACGAAGGCGGCAAGCACACCCAGGTGTTCATTCGCGGCGATAAATCCGTCGACTACGGCGCCGTGATGGGTGCCATGGGCGGCCTGCAAAAAGCCGGCGTCGGCAACGTTGGCCTGATTACCGAGGCGCCCTGATGCAGCAACAGCGAGAGCCGTCCGCTTCGGAAAGCTACTTCTGGCCTAGTGTCTGGGCGATCGCCCTGCACGTTCTGGTGTTCGGCATGCTGTTCGTCAGCTTTGCCATGACTCCAGAGTTGCCACCGGCCAAGCCGATCGTCCAGGCGACCCTGTACCAGCTGAAATCGAAGAGTCCGGCGACCACCCAGACCAATCACAAGATTGCGGGTGAGGCGAAGAAATCCGCCGCGCGCCAGACCGAAGCCGAGCAGTTGGAGCAGAAGAAAGTCGAGCAGGAAGAGATCAAGGCCGCGGAACAAAAGAAAGAAGAGGCTGCCCAAAAAGCCGCGGAAGCGAAAAAGGCTGACGAGGCCAAGAAAGCCGATGAGGCGAAGAAGGCTGATGAAGCCAAGAAAGCCGCTGAAGCAAAAAAGGCCGAAGAGAAGCAACTGGCCGATGTAGCCAAGAAAAAGGCCGAGGAAGAAGCCAAGAAAGCTGCTGAAGAAGAGGCCAAGAAAAAGGCCGCTGAAGAAGCGAAGAAGAAAATCGTCGAAGACGCGAAGAAGAAAGCCGCGGAAGACGCCAAGAAGAAAGCCGAAGCTGACGAGGCGAAGAAAAAGATCGCCGAGGATGCGAAGAAGAAAGCTGCCGCCGACGCCGCGAAGAAAAAGGCCCAGGAAGCAGCGCGCAAATCTGCCGAAGAGAAAAAGGCCCAGGCCCTGGCGGACTTGCTTTCCGATAAGCCGGAGCGTGAAGCCACGAAATCGGATGAGGTAGGTGACAGTGTCGCAGGCAGTTTCGATGACCTGATTCGTATTCGTGCGGCGGAAGGCTGGGCTCGTCCTCCTTCGGCGCGCAAGGGCATGACGGTGGAACTGCGGATTGGCATGTTGCCAGATGGTACGGTGACCACGGTCAGCGTGATCAAGTCCAGTGGTGACGGTCCGTTCGACGCTTCGGCGGTAGCGGCAGTCAAGAACATTGGACGTTTGACAGAAATGCAGGGTCTGAGTCCGAAGGACTTCGCTCCCTATCGTTCATTCAAGATGACATTCACACCTGAGGACCTAGCCTTGTGAGAAACCTTCTTCGAGGAATGCTTGTCGTTATTTGCTGCATGGCAGGGATAGCGGCGGCGGATGAAAAAAACATTCTGGTCACCAGTGGCAGTGACCGGGCGACGCCGATCGCGGTGGTTCCGTTCGGCTGGCAGGGCGGTAGCGTCCTGCCGGACGACATGGCGCAGATCATCGGCGATGACCTGCGCAACTCGGGTTACTACGCGCCGATTCCCAAGCAGAACATGATCAGCTTGCCGACCCAGGCCAGCGAAGTCATCTTCCGTGACTGGAAGGCCCTGGGCGCCCAGTACGTGATGGTCGGCAGCATCGTGCCGGCCGGCGGTCGCCTGCAGGTGCAGTACGCGCTGTTCAACGTCGCCACCGAGCAGCAGGTCCTGACCGGCAGTGTCTCTGGTGGGGTTGACCAACTGCGGGACATGTCGCACTACATCTCCGACCAGTCCTTCGAGAAACTCACCGGCATCAAGGGTGCGTTCTCCACGCGCCTGCTGTACGTGACCGCGGAGCGTTTCTCCACCAACAACACCCGCTACACCCTGCAGCGTTCGGACTACGACGGTGCCCGGGCGGTGACCCTGCTGCAATCCCGCGAGCCGATCCTGTCGCCACGTTTCGCCCCCGATGGCAAGCGTATCGCCTATGTATCGTTCGAGCAGAAGCGTCCGCGTATCTTCGTCCAGCACATCGATACTGGCCGTCGTGAACAGATCACCAACTTCGAAGGCCTCAACGGTGCGCCAGCCTGGTCGCCGGACGGCAGTCGCCTGGCGTTCGTGCTGTCCAAGGATGGCAACCCCGACATCTATGTGATGAACATGGCTTCGCGCCAGATCAGTCGTGTCACCAGCGGCCCAGGCATCAATACCGAGCCGTTCTGGGGCAAGGATGGTTCGACTATCTACTTCACTTCCGACCGGGGCGGAAAGCCGCAAGTATATAAAAGCAATGTCAACGGCGGTGGCGCTGAGCGTGTGACCTTTATTGGTAACTACAACGCCAACCCGAAACTTTCTGCTGACGAAAAGACCCTGGTAATGATTCACCGCCAGGATGGTTTCACCAACTTCCGGGTGGCTGCCCAAGATTTGCAGCGCGGTAGTGTAAAAATCCTTACAGATACCAACCTTGATGAGTCAGCTACTGTTGCGCCCAACGGCACCATGGTAATCTACGCCACCCGCCAGCAGGGCCGGGGAGTCTTGATGCTCGTGTCCATTAATGGACGTGTGAGGCTCCCGCTTCCTACCGCTCAAGGCGAAGTCAGAGAACCGTCCTGGTCCCCTTACCTGAACTGACGCGGCGCTACAATGTTTCACTTAACACACTGGGGTTCATTAGGAGTTTCACGATGGAAATGTTGAAGTTTGGTAAGTTTGCTGCGCTGGCTCTGGCCATGGCTGTGGCTGTAGGTTGCTCCTCCAAAGGCGGCGACAACGCTGGTGAAGGCGCTGTTGATCCAAACGCTGGTTACGGCGCTAACACTGGTGCTGTTGATGGCTCCCTGAGCGAAGAAGCAGCTCTGCGCGCAATCACCACCTTCTACTTCGAATACGACAGCTCGGATCTGAAGCCAGAAGCCATGCGCGCTCTGGACGTTCACGCCAAGGACCTGAAAGGTAACGGCGCTCGCGTTGTTCTGGAAGGCAACACCGACGAACGTGGTACCCGTGAGTACAACATGGCTCTGGGCGAGCGTCGTGCGAAAGCCGTTCAGCGCTACCTGGTACTGCAGGGCGTGTCCCCAGCTCAGCTGGAGCTGGTTTCCTACGGTAAAGAGCGTCCAGTTGCCACTGGCCACGACGAGCAGTCCTGGGCTCAAAACCGTCGCGTCGAACTGCGTAAGTAATTCGTCATGCGAACGTGCCGTCGTGCTGTAACTATCTTGGCTCTCAGTCTCACGCCTCTTGCGGCGTGGTCTGCGGTTCCTGTGGTCGATAGCAACTCTGGCTATGGAAATAGCGGGAGCAGTTATCCACCAGCGGGTTATGGCACGAACGGCGCCTATGCCGGGGGAGGGGTTTCGACCCCTGTCTCGGCACAGGGCGAGCTGTTCCAGCAACTGCAGCAAATGCAGGAGCAGATCGCACGGCAACAGGGTGTTATCGAAGTTCTGCAAAATGATGTAGCGCGCATGAAGCAAGAAAGCCTGGAGCGTTACCAGGATCTTGATCGGCGTATAGGAAGCGGTGTGGCACCTGCCGCGACTCCTGAGAATTCTGCCGCCGCTGGCAGTGCCAGCGCCGCCGGTACGGCAGCCGGAGCTGCTGCTCCAGCGCCTGCCGCCAGTAGCGAACCGGGTGATCCGGCCAAGGAAAAGCTCTATTACGACGCTGCCTTCGACCTGATCAAAGCCAAGGATTTCGACAAGGCCAGCCAGGCCTTCTCGGCATTCCTGCGCAAGTACCCCAACAGCCAGTACGCTGGTAATGCCCAGTACTGGTTGGGTGAAGTGAACCTGGCCAAGGGCGACCTGCAAGGCGCTGGCCAGGCATTCGCCAAGGTTTCCCAGCTCTATCCCAAGCACGGCAAGGTGCCGGATTCGTTGTACAAGCTGGCTGACGTAGAACGCCGCCTGGGTCATACCGACCGGGTCAAGGGCATCCTGCAGCAGGTCGTGGCCCAGTATCCAGGGACTTCCGCCGCACAATTGGCTCAACGGGATTTGCAGCGCATGTAAGAGTGCTGGCGCCCGTAACAAGAAACCCGCGCTTGTCGCGGGTTTTTTCGTTAGAATCTGCGCCCTTTTATGACACACGCTTCCTGGGATCTACGCGTTGACGGGGTTCCTTGAAGTGCCTGATGGAGGCGGACAGCCTGTTTAGCTGTTACGCCCGTGGCGAATATGCAAGACACATTGAGAATCACCGAAGTTTTCTACTCGTTGCAGGGGGAAACTCGGACTGCCGGGCTGCCTACGGTTTTCGTGCGCCTGACCGGTTGTCCGCTGCGTTGCCAATACTGCGACAGTGCCTATGCCTTCAGCGGCGGCACCCAACGTACCCTCGACAGCTTGCTCGAGCAGGTTGCCGGATTCCGTCCGCGTTATGTCTGTGTCACCGGTGGCGAGCCGCTGGCGCAACCCAACGCCATTCCTTTGCTCAAGCAGTTGTGCGATGCCGGCTACGAGGTTTCGCTGGAGACCAGCGGCGCCCTCGATATCTCGGCGGTGGATCCACGGGTCAGTCGGGTCCTGGACCTCAAGACCCCGGGCTCCAAGGAAGCCCAGCGCAATCGTTACGAGAACATCGAGCTGCTGACGGCCAACGATCAGGTCAAGTTCGTCATCTGTTCTCGCGAGGACTATGACTGGGCGGTTTCCAAGCTGATCCAGTACCGCCTCGAGCAACGAGCCGGTGAAGTGCTGTTTTCGCCAAGTCATCACGACCTGGATGCACGGGAACTCGCTGACTGGATTGTTGCCGACAACTTGCCGGTGCGCCTGCAGTTGCAGTTGCACAAGTATCTTTGGAACGACGAGCCGGGGCGTTGAAATGACCAAGCCAGCAGAACACCAAGCAGTACCTGAAAAACGTGCAGTAATCCTCCTTTCCGGTGGCCTGGATTCGGCCACCGTGGTCGCCATGGCTCGCGCCGAAGGCTACTGCTGCTACACCATGAGCTTCGACTACGGCCAGCGCCACCGCGCGGAGCTGCAGGCTGCCGAACGAGTGGCCCGTGACCTGGGAGTGGTGGAGCACAAGGTCATTGGCCTCAACCTCGATGGCATTGGTGGCTCGGCCCTCACCGACAGCTCCATCGACGTGCCGCAGGCACCTGGTGAAGGGATTCCTGTCACCTATGTGCCGGCGCGCAATACGGTCTTCCTTTCCCTGGCCCTGGGCTGGGCGGAAGTCCTCGAGGCTCGGGATATCTTCATCGGGGTCAATGCGGTGGATTACTCCGGCTACCCGGATTGCCGTCCCGAGTTCGTCGAGGCCTTCGAGCGCATGGCTAACCTGGCGACCAAGGCCGGTGTCGAAGGGCAGGGCTTTCGGATCAAGGCGCCCCTGCAGAACCTCAGCAAGGCCGACATCATCAAGGCCGGGGTACGCCTTGGAGTCGATTACGGGCTGACTGTCTCGTGCTACCAGGCGGATGACCTGGGCCGCGCCTGCGGTAAATGCGACAGCTGCCGCCTGCGTGCCGATGGCTTCCGCGCAGCCGGTGTCAGCGATCCAACACCCTATTTTTGATTTTTTTCATCTAGGGTGTTGAATTATCGTTAGAAATCAGTATTATACGCGCCACCACACAGCGGGTCGTTAGCTCAGTTGGTAGAGCAGTTGGCTTTTAACCAATTGGTCGTAGGTTCGAATCCTACACGACCCACCATATTCAAGGTCGGATGCAATGCCAGGAACCAGGCGATACAAGCCGTTCCACTAGTAGCGCAGACGTCTGGAACGAGTAAATCCACGTTCCTGGATTATGTACATACGAAAAGCCCACTGCCGGAAACGGTCAGTGGGCTTTTTCGTTCTAGCAGTCAAAAGATCAGCTTGCCCTTGGCACGAACTGCTCCAATTCGACGCTCGTATCTGGAAGCCTCGCGCAAACATCGACTTGCCGATGTCTGGCGCCGATCGGGCGTGCACAGTTACCTTGCCGATACCGACATTCCTGGAGTCGAACGAAGCCGGGCGTTTAGTTTGTTGTCAATTCCCCATGAAAGAGCCGCTTCGGTCTGGTATGAGCCCCATCAGGGCTGCTGGCTCAAACGAATCTTCTATCGAGTGGCAGGGTGGTATTCCTCGATCCGCCCAGAGCGTCCCAGGTCCGTCCCAACTCAGCTCATGAGAAAGCCCTGTGCATGGCCTGGATATCTTTCCAGCGGGTACGGTTCAGTCCGTCTCTGCCTGGGCAATGCTGCAGCAGCTCGGAGGCTGTCGGGGACTACTGAGCGAGTGAGTCTTCAACTGTTGCCGCATGAGATCCAAGAAGCAGCGCTGGGGCCATCGGATAGGTCAGGCAATGGTGTCTTTCAATATCCAGGTCAACGGCAACACGCATATAGCTTTGGAAGTCACTGATGAATTCTGAAATAAGTGCGGCTGCCTTGAGCCTCATCGACGAACAGCGCAGCGATCAAGGTGGCCAGCTTGATGCTGTGCTTCCCGGTGGCCTATGACCTGGAGACCGTGATTTTTCCCCCTTCCATCACCTGCTGCAGCCGGCACTGCAGCACGACCTTACCGCTGTCGAGGTGCAGAGCGACCAGGGCTGGTCGTGCATGATTGCCGCGGGAGCATGGCGGATATTTGGACAAAGCCCCGTATTCACCTCCTCCCGCATGCATGACGGCACGACTCATCCTTCCGGTCGGACTCTACGGCCGTCCGCGCCATTCCCCGACCGGCTGTGCTCGTCTCCATATTCAATGCTTCGCATGGCCAATTATTTGCCGATGATTTTTTTCGCGGGACAAAACGTCAATCAATTGGGACGAAACGCTTAACAGTCGGATTGTTGTGGGCTCTACGATAACCAAGCCGTCGTGACCGCCAAAAATAATCCGGCAAAGGAGCGCTCATATGGAGCAATCACGACGGATCAGATGGGAAGTCAAATTATTCGAGACGATGTGCCTGCCTGAGCAGGGGTTTGTTTTTTCCTGCCAGAAGCAAAGCTATGTATGTCACCCGAATGAGCCCGTCAGCGCATTTGACGAATGCCTGCCGGTAATTGTCAGCATGCTGCGAAAGCTGGGCGCGGCAACGCCGCCCGAGGTTTTTCACGTCGTACTGCACGCGGCGACCGGTTCGCCTGGTCGGCGCAGCTTCATACATCCACCTGGAGAGAACCCGCATGAGCAACGTGAGTGTTGTAGCGAAGGCTAAGGAAGCGCTGTCGATCAAGGAAGCGCCGGTGGCGGCAGAGCAGTTTGAAACACCGGAGACGGTATCGAAACGGACCTCGGTGAAGCTCACCAATCTGGGGAGCGCTGGGCAGTCGAAGCGTTCGGGGCTGGACAGTCAACTGGTGTGGTACGACACGGTGCAGCTGGCGAAGCCGCAGCCGGACGACAGCATGTTCGTGCGGGTGATCAACTCGCTGTACAGCGGGGTGGTGGTGTACCTGGACAACGTGGCGAACCTGCTACCAGCGATCCCCGAGCGGATGCAGGTAGTGCTGAAGCTGCGCGACGCCGCGGATCTGAAGGCGTTCCGCGACAGCCCGCAGTGTGCGGACTTCAAGGCGGACGACAAGCACTGCCGGAGCATTGCGTACCACGAGGCGGGTGCGCTGCGACAACTGGGCGCGGAAGGCTTCACGACCTGCTACACGAGCTATGTGGATGATCGCGAGAGCCTGCTGAGCGCGATCAACGAGGGGTTGGCGTTCAACTATCTGTGGATCCTGTTCCGTGACCCGACCAACATTCCGCTGGAACTGGTGATCGCGTCATTGCAATCGACCGGAACGATCCTGATGAAGGAGATCAAGGATCCGGCCAACGTGGACGACGCGATTGTCTCGTACGGGGTGATGGAGTACGGAGCGGAAGGGGTGATCTTCTCGCCACGCGACCACGCGGTGATGACGTGCTTCCTGGGACAATTGTCAGACGCGGAGCACGGCAACCTAGCGATCCAGGTGGGGACGGTAGTGGAAAGCCGGCCGGTGGGGATGGGCTACCGCGCATGCATCGATACCTCGACATTGTTTGAACCGGACGAGGGGATGCTGGTGGGGAGCACGTCGCAGGGTGGGTTGCTGTGCTGCCCAGAGGTGTTCTTCCTGCCATACATGGAGCTGCGGCCGTTCCGAGTGAATGCGGGAGCGGTGCATTCATATGTGTTCAACACGGACAACCGGACCGACTACATGAGCGAACTGAAGGCGGGTTCGCCGGTAATGCTGGTGAACTCGAAAGGGCGGGTGAGGCGTGCATCGGTGGGGCGGATGAAGATCGAGCAGCGTCCACTGCGGCTGATTGAGGTGGAGTTCGCGGGTCGGGAGCGGGTGAACATCCTGATGCAGGACGACTGGCATGTGCGGGTGTTCTCGGATGGGGCGAAGCCGCTGAACATCTCGGAGCTGAAACCTGGAGACAAGGTACTGGGCTATGTGACGGAGCCGGGTCGTCACGTGGGGATCAAGATCAACGAGACGATCATCGAGAAGTAGGAGGGAACATGGGCTACGTCGGCAGGAAACTGAGAGAGCGTCGGATTCTGTTCCCGGATTCGCAGCGCGGGCTGATCGTACCCGTTGATCATGGCCTGACGCTGGGCCCGATCGCGGGGCTGGATGCCATGGACGCGTTCAAGGGGTGGATCGGCAGTCCGCACATCAGCGCGGTACTGGGGCACAAGGGCTTGATCGAGCGGCTGATTGTGCACGAGCGGCTGCACCCCGCGACTGGGGTGATCGTGCACCTGAATGGAATGGCAAGCCTGTCACCGGACGCGGATACCAAGGTGATGGTGTCGGATATCGAGACGGCGCTGAGGCTGGGGGCGGACGCGGTGTCGGTGCAGGTGAACTTCACAGAAGAGAACTTCGCGCACAACTTCACGATGCTGGGCGCGGTGACGGACGCGGCGCACGAGGCTGGCCTGCCATTGCTGACGATGCTGTACGACAAGGTCAAGGCGGCGACGGCAGCGGAGCGGTTGGGGCGGCTGAACCATTTGGTGCGGGTGGTAACGGAACTGGGTTCGGACGCGGTGAAGCTGGCGTATCCGGAATCGCTGCATGAAATCGGGGAACTGGTGCGGCGGCATGGCGGCGATATTCGGATGTTCTTCGCGGGTGGGGAAAAGACGAGCGAAGAAGGGCTGGTGGCAATGACGCGGGCGGTGGTGCAGCAAGGAGCGAGCGGGCTGTGTATCGGCCGCAACGTGTTTCAGCATGCGCGGCCGCAGGCGTTGCTGAGGCTGCTTGCCGGCTGTGTGAAGGGAGAGGAAACCGAGCGGGTGCTGGAACTCGACGCAGTGTGAGTGCCGCATGCGGGCGAAGGTGAATCCGATATGAGTCTGATCTCCGCGCCCAGGACGGGCGCGGTTCTTGAGGGCGGAACCGATGAATACAACGAATCACCAGGGAACAGGCTTGCCAGCTCCGGTCGCACATGAGCTCTCGCCGTTGTGGGTGGACATGTTTCCGGCGGGATTGCTGGAGGATCTGAGCGCGAACCCGTTCCTGGCGGCTTGCCGGGCGGGCACGGTGAGCGAAGCGCAACTGCGCGGCTTCCTGATTCAGCACCATCATTATTCGCAGTACTTCACACGTTACCTGTGCTCGCTGATGGGGAGCCTGACGGACCTGGGCGAATTCAAGGCGCTGTCGCACAACCTGGCGGAAGAGCTGTCGGGCAATGACACGGACCAGGTCTCGCATGCGGAGCTGTACCGCGAGGCGATGGACGAGCTGGGCGCTGTGCCGCGCAGCCTGCCGGTGCTATCGAGCACGAGGGCGCTGATCGACGCGATGTTCCGCTACTGTCGCGGCGCGGATCCGCTGGATGGGCTGGCAGCCCTGTGCCTTGGCGCGGAGGCGATCGTGCCGATCGTCTACGGGCCGATCCTCGATGCGTTGCGGCATCGGCACGCGTCGACGCGAGCGTTGCGGTTCTTCCAGATCCATGTGGAAGAAGACGAGCAGCACGCAATCGTGATGCGCGAGATCATCGATCGGATGATCTGCGAACGACCCTATCTGCGCGCTCGGGTGGTGGCGGTCGGCGAGGAGATGGTGCGGCTGCGGATGGCAATGCTGAGCGAGCTGCTGGCCTACGGTACTGACGGCGGCGCGCGCCTTCCTGAAGCGGCGCTAGCCGCATTGCGGGCGGATGCGTCGCTGGGCAGTGGCAACTTCCTCGACTTGTGCCTGGGGCTGAGCCCAGTGAAGGGTGTCGAGTTCCTGTACCTCGACAAGCCTCTGAGCTATGCGGACGGTACCCGGCTCCACGCGCTGAGCCTGGAGACGCTGCAGCAGTACCGGCGTTCGCTTGCGGACTGGTATTTGCGCCAAGGCGTGGGCCGCGACGACGTTGTGGCGGTCTGCGTGGAAGATGGCATCGCGCCGTTCCTGCACTACCTGGCGCTGACGAGCCTAGGCGCGGCGATCGCGTTGATCAATCCGGCGATGCCCGCCGATGTGGGCCTGGCCTACATGCGCGAGAACGGCTTCGGCAAGCTGGTGGTAGACGCGCAGACGCAGGCGTCGAGCGGCTTCGTGCAGCAGTGGCGGGAGCTGAACGCGGCGGCCCTCGTCGATGTATCGCTGGTGCGCCTCGAGCCGGTGGTCGAACTGCCCACATGGTGGCCGGTCGCGCCGGAAGATTCGACGCTGGTGATGCTGAGCCATACGTCGGGGACAACCGGTGTGCCGAAGGCAGTGCGCTTCGAGCACCGGCAGTTCTTCATGGGCAAGCGGGCGCGCATCGGCCGCTTCGCGGAAGGTCCGGACGAGCGCCTGTTGACGGCACTGCCGCAGTCACATTCGGCGGCGATCAGCCATCTGGAGACGGCGGTGCTGCACGGGCTCCCGACCTTCGTGATGGGCACGCAGGACGGCGAGATGGTGCGCGCGGCGATCAAGGCATTTGCGCCGACCACGGTGGTGGCGTTTCCGAAAAGCTACATGCAGTTAGTGGAGGGCGGCGTGGCGGAGCGCGAATTCGCCACGGTGCGGCGCTGGTTCAGCATGGGCGACGCTGCCCACCAGAGCCACACGCGCCGCCTGCTGGTGGGGGCGCCGGCGTCGCGCTTCATCGATGCGTTTGGCAGCTCCGAACTGGGCATGGCGCTGTTTCGTAGCGAATCGACGCTGGGCGCGCTGGCACCGCAGCGTGCGATCGGCCGGCCGGTGGACATCGCGGTGGCGAAGATCCTGCACTCGGAAACGGGCGACGAGATGCCGCCAGGCCAGACAGGGTTGCTGGCGGTGCGCTCGCCCACGATCACCTCGGGCTACTGGCAGCAACCGCAGCGCACCCAGGGCGCGTGGCGCGACGGCTACTTCCTGACTGGCGACGTCGCGTACTGCGAGGGTGGCGTGTTCTATCAGATCGACCGCGAAGTCGATGTGGTGACGTCGCCGTTCGGTGTGCTGTACACGCTGCAGCTGGAGGAGGTCGCGCAGCAGGTGGATGGCGTGTGCGACGTGGCTGTAGTCGGCGTGGAAGGCGCCGCGCTGGGGGATCCAGCGCTGCTCGCGCTGGTGCTGCCGGAGCGCCGCGTGACGGATCCCGCCGCGCTGGCTTCGGGTGTACGGGACGCGTTGCGCGATGCGATCGGCGCGCAGCTGCCGGAGGAGGTGGTCGCGGTGGCCGTGGTGCGCAGCCTGTCGTTCCTGCCGGTGGGCGCGACTGGGAAAGTGCTGAAGCGGCTGCTGCGCCACTCGGCGGGGGCCTTGCTGCAGCAGGCGGCGGACGGTGGGGCGGCGAGCCGCGACGTACTGCATGTGACGCGTCGGGCGAAAGCCGGCGTGGGGGTCTGAATGGAGAGGTCAAGGCAGATGGCTGATCAGGGCTATGAATCCGACGCCGTCGCGTCGGTACGGCGGCGGCTGGCCGCCGCTGAGGCGGAGCGGTTGACGCAGTACGAATGCGACGGGCGCATCTTCGAGGTCCACGACGGCGTGTTTCCGCCAACGCATTTCCAGTCGACGCGAATCTTCACGCGGCACCTGCCGTATCCGCACGGCGGCGCGTTCCTGGAGATCGGTTGCGGTACAGGCGTGACGGCGGTGACGGCTGCGTTGTCGGGCTGCGCGCGGGTGGTGGCGTCGGACATCAGCGAGGCGGCTGTGCGCAACGCACGGGCGAACGTGGAGCGCCACGGCGTGACGGAGCAAGTATCGACGCGCCACGGCGACCTGTTTGACGTACTGGACGACGGTGAGCGGTTCGACATGATTTTCTGGAATTCGAACTTCGTGTTCGTGCCGGAAGACTACGCGTTCGAGCAGCCGATCCTGCGCGCGTTTTGCGACGCGGGCTACGTCGCCCATCGCCGCTTCCTGCGGGAAGCGCCGTCGTACCTGAGTCCGTCGGGCCAGTTGCTGATCGGCTTCAGCAGCCAGGGCGACGAGTCCGCGCTCAAGGCGCTGCTGACGGAGCACGGCTATGCATCGACGGTGGTTGCGTCGGCGTATGGCGAGGGTCCGGGCGCGCACCGTTACGATATTTTGCGGCTGTGGCCCGGTGGCGCGCCGTCCGGTCGCGACGTGGGAGGGGGCGGCGCGTGATGGCGGATGCATTCGACGCGCCGTCGCAAGACCGACAGCGCCCCGTGGCGATCGTCGGCGGTGGTCCGGTAGGGCTGATGCTGGCGCTGTTCCTTGATCGTCACGGGGTGGCGAGCGTGGTGTTCAACCTGGAAAAGGACAGCCGCTGGCATCCGAAGGGGAGTACCCACAACACGCGGACCATGGAGCACTATCGGCGGCTGGGTGTATCGGAGGCAGTGCGTGGGCTGGGGTTGCCAGTGGATCATCCGCGCGACATCGCCTACTTCACACGGCTTGCGGGCTGGGAGCTGGCGCGGTTCGGCATGGGCACGGAGCGCGAGCGGTCGCGCGCGGCTCACGAAGGCGGTGAACTTGATCAGCAGCCCGAGCCACTGCTGCGTGTCAACCAGATGTATGTGGAGCGCTTCCTGCTCGCGCATGCGGGTACGCGCTCGAACATCACGCTGCGTTATGGCTGGCGGGTAAGCGGCTTCGAGCAGGATACGACGGGCGTGACGCTGTTGGCGGAACCGGCCGACGGAGGCACTGGCGAGCTCTGGCGCGTCGCCTACCTGGCGGGCTGCGACGGCGGCGCGAGCTTCGTGCGCCGTACGCTGGGGATCGCCTACGAGGGGCCTGGCGGCGCGCACGATGGCTTCCTGGGCGGGCGCATGTTCTCGAGTTACGTGCGGATCCCCGCGTTGCACGGCGAACTGCTTGGGGACCGCAAGGCCTGGATGTACAACGTGATGGCACCGGGCGCGCGGATGCTGCTGGTGAGCCTGGACGGTGGCGACGAGTTTCTGCTGATGTCGAAGCCGGCGCTCGGGGAGGCGGAGCCGAACGATGCGACGGTGATCCGGCGGATCCAGGAAGGCGTGGGCTGCGCGGTGGACGTGGAGGTGCTCGCACATGCGCCGTGGCAGGGTGGCGTGGCACTGGTGGCGGAGCGCTTCTCGACAGGGCGGGTGTATCTGGCCGGCGACGCGATTCACCTGTTCTCGCCTACAGGTGGGCTCGGGATGAACACCGGCATCGACGGCGCGGCGAATCTTGCGTGGAAGCTCGCGGCGGCGGTGCAGGGCTGGGCGGGAGATAGCCTGCTGGCGTCGTACGAGGCGGAGCGCCGACCGATAGCACAGCGTAACACCGCAGCAGCGCGCTTCCTGACGCAACGGGTCGGCGAACTGCGGGTGCCGGCGCAAGTGGAGGCCGACGACGCGGCTGGCGAGGCGGCGCGGCGTGAGCTCGGCGAACAGCTTGCGGGGTTTCGTCGCCAGTTCGAGGCGCCTGGTGTGGAACTGGGCGCGCGCTATGACGGTTCGCCGATCGTGTGGCCGGATGGCGTTCCGCCTGAGGATGACCTGCTGGCCTACCGGCCGAGCAGTGTGCCGGGCGGCCGACTGCCGCATGTGTGGGTGACGGGGGCGGACGGCGTGCGGCGTTCGATGTTCGACCTGCTTGGTACGGGTTTCACGTTGCTGCGGGTCCGCGCGTGCGACGCGACCGGCGGGAGGGACGACGACGCCACGCGGCTGGCCGATGCAGCGCGTGCGCGGGGGATCCCTTTGGCGATCGTCGATGTGGAATCGGATGCAGCGCGCGCGTTGTACGCGCGGCGCTTGGTTCTGGTACGACCCGACCAGCACATTGCGTGGCGCGGCGATACGGCGCCGCGCCACGCGGGCGCGGTGCTCGATCGTGCGGTGGGCCGGATCTGACGGCCGCGCAGGGTGGATGGGTTTTCTTGGCACAGGAGAACACGATGATTGAAACAGAAGTGTTGATTGTGGGGAGCGGCCCGTCTGGGGCTGCGGCGGCGCTGTTCCTGAGCAGCTACGGTATCGAGGTGATGGTGGTGACCAAGCACCGCTGGCTCGCCAACACCCCGCGTGCGCATATCACAGGCCAGCGGACGATGGAGATCCTGAACGAGTTCGGCGTCGGCGAATCGCTGATGGCGAACTCCGTGCTCAACGACATCATGGGCAACACCGTCTTTTGCGAGACGCTCGCGGGCAACGAGATCGCCCGCCTCAAGTCCTGGGGCGCGCACCCCGAGCGGATCAGCGACTACCGGATCGCGAGCCCTTTCCTGCTGTGCGATATTCCGCAGACCTACCTTGAGCCGATCGTGCTTGGCAAGGCCCTGCAGAACGGCGCACACGCGAAGTTCTCGACCGAGTACGTCCGTGCGGTGCAGGACGCGGACGGCGTGACCGTGACTATGCGCGACCGTCTCGACAATCGCGAATACGCGATTCGCGCGAAATACGTGATCGGCGCTGATGGTGCACGTAGCCAGGTCGCGGCCGACGCGGCGCTGCCGATGATCGGCGAGGAGAACCAGGCTGGTTGCATCAACATCTTCTTCGATGCGGACCTCGCGCCGCTGGTGCAGCACCGGCCGAGCGCGATTTTCCTGATCTTCAGCCGCGCGGCGATGGCGGGCGGCATAGGCGTCGGCGCGTTGCGGATGGTGCGGCCGTGGCACGAGTGGCTTGGCGTATGGAACTACGACATCGATCGCCCGCCGCCGAAGCTGAGCGCCGACGATGCGACCGACATCCTCAAGCAGATGATTGGCGATTACGACACCGAGATCCGCGTGCGCTCGATTTCGACCTGGACGGTCAATAGCCGCTACGCGACGCGCTATTCGAACGGCCGGATGTTTTGCGTCGGCGACGCGGTGCATCGTCATCCGCCTAACAACGGGTTGGGCTCGAACACCTCGATCCAGGATTCGTACAACCTGGCGTGGAAACTGGCCTACGTAATCAAGGGGCAGGCCGGCTCCGGGTTACTCGACACCTATAGCGACGAGCGTGCGCCGGTTGGGCGCGGGATCGTCGAGCGCGCGATGAAGAGCATCGACGAGAGCCGCACTCTGAGTGCGGCGCTCGGCCTGGACCGCGCGGGCGGGCTTGACGACGACTACCTCATGCTGGGCGGCGAGGCCGGGCAGCGCCGGCGCGAGCATTTTTATCGTGCGCTGCGGGCGAAGAACTACGAATTCAACGGACATGGCACGGAACTCAATCACCTGTACCGGTCCGCGGCGATCGCGCCGGATCCGCAGGAACCTCCGCCGGCCGAGGACCCGGACCTGTTCTATCGCTTCCATTCGTCGTTTGTCGCCGGTGCGCGCGTGCCACACGTGTGGCTGTCGTCGCGTGGCACGCAGGTGTCGTCGCTCGAGCTAGTCGGGCACGGCGCATTTACCGTGCTGACCGGCATCGCCGGTCGCGCGTGGGCACAGGCCGCGGCGCGCTGCGCGGTGCAACTCGGCCTGCCGCTGCGGGCCCAGGTGATCGGCCCGGGCGAGGCGGTCGAGGACCTGTACGGCGACCTGCATGCCCGCTGCGGTTTCGACGAGGCGTCGTGTGTGCTGGTCCGTCCAGACGGCCACATCGCATGGATCGGCGCTGCGTCAGGCGACGAGGCGGCCTGCGTGGCGCGCTTGCGCGAGGTGCTGCTGCCGCTGCTTGGCCTGTCGCGCCCGGTCGCGCACGTCGCGCAACCGGCCCCGACGGTACAGTGACAGGCTCCATTTGCTTCATGGGGACTCGATGATGGCCCAGACGACCGACTCCTCGAAGGATTTCGTGGTGGTACCGGACAAGTTGGCGGTGGCTACGTCGGAACGGTTCGTCCATCGCGAAGTGCTGGCCTCGGTGACCACCGAGTTCAGACACACGCGCCGCGATGCGGTGGGCGTGGACGATCTGCCGGCCCGGCCAATTGGCGCGGCTGCACCGGCACAGCTATGAAACCCTGATCTACGTGGTGCGCGGCGTCGCCCCGTTGTCGATCAATTAAAGGAGGATGCATGGAAAGGCTCAAAGGAAAGTATGCACTGGTCACGGGCGGCACGACGGGGATCGGGTTGGAGACCGCCCGGCAGTTTCTCGAGGAGGGCGCGATCGTCGCGATCACCGGCCAGAACCCCGAGACCCTCGCGGCGGCGCAAAGCCGCTTCGGACGGGACGTGTGGGTGATCCGCAGCGATGCGGGCTCGGTCGCTGCGCAACACGCGCTCGCTCAGGAGTTGCGCGAGCGCTGGCCGCGCGTCGACGCGCTGTTCGTGAATGCGGGCATCGTCACCAGTCACGGACTCGACTTGGAGAGCGAGGAAAGCTATGACCGGCTGATGGCGATCAACGTGAAAGGGCCGCTGTTCCTGATCCAGGCTCTGGCGCCGTTGCTGGCGGAGCCGTCGTCGATCATCCTGTGTGGGTCGGTCAGCGGCCATCTCGGGCGTAGTGGCGTGAGCGCGGCCTATGCGACCAGCAAGGGGGCGCTGCTGTCGATGGGGCGCGCGCTGGCGGGCGAGTTCACCGGCCGGCGCATCCGCGTCAATAGCATCAGCCCGGGCCCGATCCGCACGCCCGCGTTCGACAAGCTCGGGATAGACAACACCGAGCGCGTGTTTGAGGAGGTCAAGGCGATGATTCCGGCCGGCCGGGTCGGGCTGCCGGAGGACGTGGCGCGTGCGGCCGTCTATCTGGCCTCAGACGAGTCGAGCTTCCTGCTCGGCGCTGAAATCGTCATTGACGGCGGCATGGTCTACGTGTGAACGCGTAGCGTCGGGCCTGGTGAACAGGTTCGCATGCAGGAACTCGACGAAGACCCGTAGCTTCGGCGATGGATGCTTGCCGGATGGCCACAGTACGTGGAACGCGCCCGAATTCTGTGTGTATTTGTCGAGCACGATCTGCAATTCGCGCGCGCTTAACGCGTCGCGCACCGCGAAATCCGGCAGGCACGCGATGCCGTGGCCGGCTTTCGCGACATGCAGCAGGGTCTCGATATTGTTGCAGGTCATCCGCGCTGGAAGTTGCAGGCTTTCGTCGAGCGAGTCCGCGCAGAGCGGCCACTTCTCGAGCTTGCCAGTGGTGGGGAAACGGTGCTGGAGGCAGTCGTGCTCACGCAGGTCGGCAGGCCGCTCCGGCACGCCCTTGCGTGCAAAGTAGTCGGGTGACCCGACCAGCAGCAGGCGGTAGACGCCGAGCCGGCGTGACATCAGTCGCGAATCGTTGAGCGTGCCGGTGCGTACCGCTGCGTCGAAACCCTCGTCGATCAGGTCGACGAGTCGATCGGTAAAATCGATGTCGAGTTCGATCTCGGGATAGCGCTGCATGAATGCGGCGATCACGGGCAGCATCAGGTCGCGCACCAGCGGCAGGCTGACACGGAACTTGCCGCGCGGAGCGTCGAGTGTATGCGACAGCTCCGATTCCGCCGCGGTGGCTTCCGCGAGGATGTGCTGGCAGCGCTTCAGGTAGAGCGCGCCTTCGGCGGTCAGATTCATACTGCGGGTACTGCGATGCAAGAGCCTGACGCCGAGGCGTTTTTCCAGGCGCGCAATGCTTTTGCCGACCGCGGACGCGGACAACCCGAGCTGCTGTCCGGCGCCGACGTAGCTACGCGTCTCGGCGACCAGAACGAAGACTGTGATACCGCTCAACCTATCCATGGCTATTTCAGTGCGGAATATATTTCCCGTGACAAAGGAATTGTATGTGATTTTTCTCTCACGTTGAATCTCGTACGCTTGGATCAAACCGGGTGAATCGGTTTATAGGCAATCCGTGCATTCGCATGCGCGACTGCGCAGGGCGTGTCAGCCCGCGCTACAACCCTCATTCCTCTTTCCTACCGAGCCACTGACATTCTATGAGCCAATCCGAGCATCATCCGAAGCGGGGCCACACGAACCTTCTGTTGCTGACCGCCTGCATGACTGCGGTGCTGATTCCGCTCAGCATCGCGGGACCTGTCGTGACCGTGCCGTCGATCAGCCGTGTGTTGGGAGGCTCCGCGGTCGAACTGAACTGGGTTTCTAACGCGTACCTGCTGACTTATGGCAGTGCGACGATGGCGGCGGGCAGTCTCGCCGATGTATATGGGCGTAAGCTGCTGTGGCTGCTTGGCATGCTGGTTTATGTACTGGTGACGGCCGCAATCCCGCTGGCGCCGACCGTGCTGGTGCTCGATGTGCTGCGACTGGTGCAGGGGCTCGGCGCTGCCGCCGCGTTCGCGGGCGCGATGGCAGCGCTCGCACAAGAGTTCCACGGCCGCGACCGTACCAAGATGTTCAGCATGATCGGCACGACCTTCGGGCTCGGTGCCGCATTCGGCCCGCTGGTGGCGGGCTTCCTGGTCGATACGCTTGGTTGGCGCTGGGTGTTCTGGCTGCCCGCGCTACTCGGCGTGCTGGTGGTGCTGTTCGTGCAGATCAGTGCACGCGAGTCGCGCGACCCGAACGCGGCTGGGCTCGACTGGCCCGGCGCGATCAGCTTCACGACCACGCTCGGGCTGTTCACCTATGCGATCTTGCTGGTGCCGGAAAACGGCTGGGGCAGCCGTGTCGTAATCGGCTCGCTGCTGGCGTCGGCGGTGCTGCTCGCGATCTTTATCGCGATCGAAACCCACGTGCGTCGGCCAATGCTCGAACTGTCGCTGTTTCGCAGTGCGCGCTTCATCGGCGTGCAGGTGCTCGCGGCCGCGCCGGCCTATACCTATGTGGTGCTGATCCTGCTGCTACCGATGCGCCTGATGGGCATCGACGGGCAGAGCGCGTTCGAGGCCGGATGCTTCATGATCGCGCTGTCCGCACCATTGCTGGTGCTGCCGTTCGTCGCAGCGTATCTCGCGCGCTGGCTCACGGCCGGGGTGATTTCCGGCATCGGCCTGTTGATCGCGGCGGTTGGGCTCGCGTGGCTCGGTGTCGCGATGGCGTCCGGTACGCTCGCGAACTCGGTTGCACCGCTGATCGTGATCGGGGTGGGCATTGGCCTGCCATGGGGGTTGATGGACGGGATGGCGGTCAGCGTCGTGGAGAAGGAGCGGGCCGGCATGGCGACCGGCATCTTCAACGCGGTGCGCCTCACGGCGGATGGGGTGGCGATCGCGGTGGTCGGTGCAATCCTGTCGGCGCGAATCCTCGGTGACCTGAGCCACGCGGGGATCGCTGGTGCTGAGCCCACTATGCTGAAGGAGGCGGCGAACCGGCTCGCGATCTCGGATGTAACGCACGCCGTATCGCTGCTGCCGGGCGCGGCGCGTGAGCTGCTGCTGCAGGTATATAACGCGGCCTTCGAGTTCCAGTTCTATCTGCTGGCAGGGGCGGCCGTGATCACGGCGCTCGTGGTGTTCGCTGCACTAGGGTCAGTACGGACGCACGAGGAATCCGAGATGCCGTTGCCGGACTCTTCGTTGAGCAAAGACGTCGGCTGAGCGTTGCTCAGGCGTCGAGGGCGCCTGAATAGGCGACGGGGCGACCATCTGCCTTGCACGTTCGGACAAGTATTTTTAGTGTCAACCTACAAGAATAACGAGACACATCATGGAAGAAGTGCAAGAGATGCGTACGCAGGCGTGGGGCACGCCGTGCATGCCCGTGCTGGCGCTCGAGACCGGCCGGCGCAGCCTCGCTGAGCCCCCAGCCTGGATAGGGGGCAAGCGCGACGGCTACCAGTTTTCCACGCGAGACTATCCGAGCGAGCAGCGGGTCGAATCGTGGGTTGGGCACCATCGGCTGCTCGAACTGACGATGCACGGCGTGCAGGCGGGCTGTTTCGCGTTCGATCAGGTCGATGTACCGTTCGGGTCGATGGTGCTCGGCTTCCGGCGTTTCGAGAGCACCACGGCGGCCGCGCCATTGAGCTATCGCTTCGAACGGACCGTGGCGTTGATCCGGCAGGACGGTTTCGATTTCTTCTACCTGCTGCTGAATCCCGTCGGCACGTTGCGCTATGAAATCGACGGGCGCGGTTTCGAGCAGCCGTGCGCGTGCCTGGCGCTGCTGGACATGTCGAAGCCATTCAGCGCCACGGTGCCGGAGGGTGAATCGGTGATCCTCATCGTTCCGCGCAGCATGATTCCGGTATCGGCGAGCTTGCTGCACGGCCAACTACTGAATTGCCACGCGAGCCTACTGCTCATCAGCCAGTTGCAACTGGCCGTGCGCTACCTGTCGGTGCTGCGCGCGGAGCAGATCGCGCACGTCGCGCAGGGCACGCTGAGCCTGCTGCACGCCGTGTTTCAGGATGCCGACACGATCGAGCAGTCTGCACAGGGCGTCGATCACCTGAAGCACGAGCGCGCGCGGCAATACATCGAGACGCACCTGGACTCGCCCGACCTGAACGTCGAGCAGATCTGCCGCGAGGTCGGGCTGTCGCGATCGGCGCTGTACCGGCTGTTCACGCCGATGGATGGTGTCGCCACCTATATTCGCCGGCGCCGGCTCATCAAGATTCGTACGCACCTGCTCGCGCATCAGGTGTCGCACCGGACCATTTCCGAACTGGCGTATCGATATGGGTTCAACAGCCCGACGCAATTCTGTCGCGCCTACAAGCAGTATTTCGGCTATACGCCACGGGAAAGTCGCCTGATGGCGGCGGTAGGGCGTGCCGATCCGTCGCGGGGCTATAGCGCGTGGTTGCGCGCTAGCGGCCTGTGACGAGCTGCTCGACGGTGAGTTGGAGGTCGAGGAGTGCACGCCGATGTTCGTGCGCGATGGCGCAGTCGCTGGAGGTGGGCGAGCGTGTCGAGCTGGCCAAGGTCGGACTGTTCGCGGACGATCACTGCTGAAGCGCGTAGGCGAGGAAACCTACCGGCTGTGCGGCGAAGACCTCGATGGTGTCGTGACGCTCAGCACAGGTTGTGTGCGGCGATCAAGCACTGCCGACACAATACAGGCCCTCGCACCGTCTGGTGCGGTGTTTGGTCGAAGTATCGACCCAAATTGACATGTGGCTGCACCTGACAAGTCACGTGTCTCGACTCCCTGGGTATTGCGCCTGCTGCCCCATTGTCCTCCTTCTGCGACCTTCCTCCAGCCGGCCTGGCCGCCGGTGATGTCGGATATTGCCCACCAGCTCAGAAGCTGTATTTCATACTTGCCATCAGGTTGCGTGGTTCGCCATGGAACGTGGAGGTGTAGCTGCCCATGCCACTGAAGTACTTGCGGCCGGTCAGGTTGTTCAGGTTGAACGTACCGCGCAGCTTGTCAGTGAAATCATATGCGGCCATCAGCCCAAGCCGCGTGTAGGGCTTTTGCTCGAAGTGGGCATCGATGGCATTGGCCCCAAAGCCCAGGGTGGTGTCGTAGTAGATCTTGCTCTGCCAGGAGATGTTGCTACCCACGGTCATGCGGTTGAACACGCCCGGCAGTCGGTAGGTGGTGACCACGCGCAGTATCTGCTCGGGCTGAGTGGTGCCGACCTTGTTGCCGTCCTGGTCTTCGGAGTGGCGGTAGGTATAGCCGCCATGCATGTTCCAGTCGGGCATCAACTCGACGGAAACCTCGACTTCGAAGCCGCGGGTGGAGACGCCAAGGCATCGAGGCAAGCTCGGTGAAGTTCGGTATGCCGCCAAAACGAGCACAGTACGCGGCTGGCGATCAAGCATAGAAACGCCCTGGGCTCCTCAATGCTCGCCAGTTGGGTGGGTTTCAAGGTTCTCAGGAAGGTGTCTTGAGTCAGGTCTTCGGCATTGGCATGGCAGCCCAATCGGCGCCATAGCCAGCCTTGCAACCAGCGATGGTTTTCACTGTAGAGGCGGTCAAAGTGTCGAGTGTGCTGGAGGCTTGAATCGGGCAGTGCTGATAGCCCCAGCCAGACGACATTTTCCCAATCCCGCCTAGGCGATAGACCCGACATCCTGCGCTCCGCCGACGTCATGCAGACCAGGCGGTGGCATGGCCCGTACCCAACGCCTGCTAGGCAATGGGGACGTCTGTGCGAGCGGCAAGATAAACCCGTGGCGAGGCTGTAGAGTGGCCCCCTCTATCGGTTTGGGGGCACAGCATGGCTGTCTTGTACCGCGATGCGGCTTGTTGAGGCCCCTCTGTACCGCAAACATCTTTTCCACTGGCGGAATACTCATCAATGACTGATCAGTTGATCTCGACCTTCATCGAGAAGTGGCTGGACTTTGACCTGCAACTGCGTGAAAAACGCGGCCTCGATTGTGGTTCGCTCGAGGTGCTGATGGACTTGCTGGAGCAGATCGAGATCGGGCTGGAGGGGCAGGGCAGCATTCCCAAGAACCTGGCGGGGATCTTCCTCGATATGTGGGGCTCCATGACGAGCAGCGCCGATATGTACGATCAGGATATGCAAAGCAAGATCTATCAGGCGGCCGATCATCTGGCCGATTGTGCCAGGGGCATCTGTACGGGGTGATCTGCGTTGGGGGTTGTCGGCGCGCTACGCAGCTCTTTCATGGGGCTCGCGTCCGGTGGCTCTCACACGCTGGCGTGGGAACCACCGGCTGCAGGATCAGAACTCGTACTGGGTGGTAAGCAGGAAGTTGCGAGGATTGCCGTACGAAGCGCTGCGGAAGTTCTCATCCAGCGCGCTGTAGTACTTCTTGTCGAACAGGTTGTCGACAGTGGCGGTGGCCGACAGTTTCGAGGTGAACTGGTAGCGGGCCATGACGCTGGCGACGGCATAGTCATCCTGCTTGACCTTGACCGGGCTGTTGAGCTGCCAGTTGTCCGCGGTGAAGTGCATGCCGCTCTGCCAATTGACTCCGCCGCCGATGGTCAGCTTGTCCAGTGCGCCTGGCAGCTGGTAGGTGCTCCACAGCTTGAACATGTCGGTGGGGATGGTGGTCTTGGCCCGCTCGCCGTTCTTGTCCTTGACCTGCGAGTAGGTGTAGCTGGCCAGCAGGTTCCAGCCTGGGCTCAGTTCACCGCTGATCTCCATGTCGATGCCCTTGGTTTTGGTCTTTTCCGCCTTGTAGGCCGTCACGGTGCCGCCGCTGCCTTCGATCGTGCCGTCGCCGACCGCGTCGTTGTCCAACTCGATCTCGAACAAGGCGATGGCGGTGTTCAGGCGTGCGCCGAAATATTCGCTTTTCAGGCCGATCTCGTAGTTGTCGCCCTCGCGTGGGTCCAGCAGCTTGCCTTGCCGGGTGCGGTAGGGCTGGGGCTTGAAGATGCTGGTGTAACTGGCATACACCGAGTGCACGTCGTTCAGGTCATAGACCACGCCAGCATAGGGCGTCACTTCACCGGAGACCTTGACCGAATCGTCGGTATTCCACTTCACCATGTCGTAGGTGTTGTAGTGCAGCATCGCGCCGTACTTGTAGTCGCTGACACGAGCGCCGAGGATCACCGAGAGGTCGTCGGTGGGCTTCAGGCGGGTGGCCAGGTAGGCCCCGGTCTGTCGCTGGTCGATGTTGTCGTCTTCGCGGGTGAAGTTGTACGACGCGCTCGGGGCGTGGTTGTCCCAGCTCCAGACGTTCACCGGCTTGCTACTGACGCCGTTGTCGCTCTTGCCGTTGGCCAGCAGGTTGCCGAAACCGTTGCGGCGGTTTTCGTAGGTCTGGTAGTTGAAGCCCATCACCAACTCATGCTCGCGGCCAAGCAGCTCGAACGGGCCGCTCAGGGCTATGTCCACGCCGCGCTGCTGCTGGGTGTTGTCGCCCTTGGTGGCGGTGTAGTTCAGGCCGCTGCCGGTTGCAGGATTGAGGAAGCCGGTGGTGGTGCCGACGATGATCGAGTCGTAGTCACGTGTGCCGTACAGGTAGTTGGCGGCCACCTTGAGGGTCCAGTCACTGGCAAGCTTCTGCTCGAGCGAGGCGAAGGTGTTGACCGACTCCTGGCGGTTGCTGCTGTCGCGGCTGGCGCCGTTGTATGAGCGCGGCATGTTGTACTGGAAACCATGGCGACTGATGCTGCCGACCACGGGCAGGCCGGTGGTGGAAAAACCGCGTTGGTCATTGTTGAGGTACTCGACGCCCAGGGTGAACAGGGTGTCGGGGGACAGGTCCATCTCGGTCACGCCGTAGAGGATGGTCTTTTCCTGCTGCAGGTGGTCGGTGAAGCTGTTGCCTTGCTGGTAGGCAGCCACGGCGCGGCCGCGAACGGCGCCGTTGTCGGTCAGCGGGCCGGATACATCGACCTCGGTACGATATAGATCCCAGGAGCCGAGCCCGGCGCTGACATGGCCCTGGAAGGTGCTGGTGGGCTTCTTGCGTACCATGTTCACGGTACCGGAGGGATCGCCAGCGCCGGACATCAGGCCGGTGGCGCCCCGGACTACCTCGATCCGGTCGTAGATGGCCATGTCCGACAGCGCATGGGGCATTGCCTGGCTGAAGGCGAAGGAGGTGGTCGGCACGCCGTCGTACTGGAAATTGTCGATGGGCAGGCCACGAGAGTACACATACAAGCGGTCGCTGCCGGGGCTCTGCACATTGAGGCCCGGGGTCTGCTCGAGCACCTGGCCGATACTGCGCAGGTTCTGGTCTTGCATGCGCTGCTTGGTCATCACGCTGACCGACTGCGGCGTCTCGCGCAGGCTCAGGTCGAGCTTGGTCGCGGTGTTGGTCTGGCCGGTGGTGTACGAGCCGGTGCCTTCGGTCGTCGCGCCGAGGCCGGCACCGGTCACCGTCGTTGTCTTTAGCTGCAGCGCTCCTGCGTTGTCCGGCGCCACTTCCACGGCATAGTTGCCCCCGCTGTTAGTCGCCCGCAGACCCGTGCCGGCTAGCAGGTGGGACAGGCCCTCTGCCACCGGATAGCTGCCATCGAGGCCTGGGCTGCGCTTGCCGGCGGTGAGCTGGGCATCGACGGAAAGCAGGATGCCGTTCTCGCTCGCGAAGCGGTTCAGGGCTTGATCCAGGTTGCCCGCGGGAATGGCGTAGCTGCGGGTTTGCTCGCTAGCGCAGGCCGGCGTCTTGGGTATGGCAAACAGCAGGCCACCGCTGAGCAAACCGGCGAACAGTACGCGCTGAACCGCAAGGCTCAGCCGGGAACGGGGAGTGAGGGGCAGATGCGGCATTCTGGATAATCCTCTTGAGAATGCTTCTTAGTTGAGTTCAAGAGGTATCCCGGGCCAGTTGGCAAAACCGACAAGCTGCAGCGGTTTTTTTTAACCTGTGGCACAGAAAGGGCGGGTGACTCACCGGATAACGCGCGTTAAGCGTGTAGCGCCCTCTAAGCAGGGCCGACGACCACCCAATAGCGTGTCAAGCTGCGGACCTTCACTGGCAGCGACTGCTGCAATGCAGCCAGCACGCGGTCGGTGTCTGCCAGGGGGAAGACCCCGGTGAGCGGCAGGCTGGCGACGGCCGGCTCGCAGCGCAGCATGCCGGGACGATGGCGAGCCAGTTCAGCGATGAACCGTCCCAGCGGCATGCGCTCGGCGATCAGCCGGTTATCGTGCCAGGCGATGGCGTTGCGGTTCGCCGGGGTCATATCGCCCAGTCGGCTGGCGTCGAACCAACGGCTCTGTCCAGCTTGCAGGCGTGTGGCGGGTGCTTGGCGGGGACGCAATTCCAGTTCGCCTTCGAATAGCGCGACCTGGCAACCGCCATCATGCTGGTACACGGAAAAGCGTGTGCCCAGTGCCTGGATTTCCCCGGCGACGGTTTCCACGATCAATGGGCGCTTGGCCGGATCATGGCCGCTGTCGAGCAGCAGTTCACCAGCCAGCAGTCGAATGCGCCGTTCGCTGGCGCTGAACAGGATGTCCACGGCGCTGCCGCTGTTCAGGCTCAGGCTACTGCCATCGGACAGGGTGCGCTGCAGGCGCTCGCCCGTGCCGCTTCGCAGGTCTGCCATGGCCTCGCGCCAGGGGAGTTGCGACTGGACGAGATAGCCACTGCCTCCGGCCAGCAGCAAGGCGCCGACGAGCTTGAGCGCATGTCGGCGGCGCGCATCGGGCAACTCACTCAGAACAACTCGAGCGGTGTCTGCTGGTACGCTGCAAAGGGTGCTCTGCAGATGTTCCAGGCGTAGCCAGGCGCGCTCATGTTCGGGGTCGGCGGCACGCCATGCAGCCAGGCGCCGCAGCTGTTCGTCATCCAGTCCGCCGTTCCATTGCAGCATGAGCCAGTGGCTTGCCTGCTCGACGATGGCGGGGAGGATAGGCGCTTCGCTGGCGGTTTTCATTCGGCGTACAGCACTTGGTAGCAGGCGGTGATGGCCCGCAGCATGTATTTCTGCACCGAGCTGACGCTGACCCCCAGACGCTCGGCGATCTGGGCATAGGTCAGCCCTTCGAACTGCGACAGCAGGAAGGCCTTGCGCACCTTGGTCGGCATGCTGTCGAGCATGGCGTCGATCTGCATCAGAGTTTCGATGACGATCGCGCGGGTTTCCAGCGAGGGGCTTTCCGGTTCGGCCATGGCGGCCAGGCTTTCCAGATAAGCCTGTTTGATGCGTTGGCGACGCCACTGATCGATGACCAGGTTGCGGGCGATCTGCGCCAGGTATCGACGGCCCTCGCCCTGCTCCGGCAGGCGTCGCTGCACCAGCAGGCGCAGGAAGGTGTCCTGAGCAATATCGGCTGCCCGCTCGCGATCGCCGAGGCGGCGGCGCAGCCAATCCTGCAGCCAGTTGTGGTGGTTGCGGTAAAGACTATCGAGCGGTTGCAACAGGGAGTCCGTGGGCACTTTCCTCTTCCCATGAATGAGGTGCAGATAAGAATGAGTCGCGATTGTAGGAGGGCGTTCGGTTTTTGGAAACAGGCGCAATAGACATCAGTTGAACATCACGCAAGAAAAAACTGGATGTGAGCCCGATCCAATGAAGGCGGCCGGAATCCTCTGCGGGCGGCGCTGGACTTGAAGCGGTCCGCTGAATGCCCACTGGGCAACAGGTTCGAGTTGCCGTCCAGGGGCAGGGGACGGCTTTGCGCGAGGAGCGAGGTGGGCGCTCGCACCTGCAAGTCATCCGGCGCACTCTGGCAAATATTGCGCTGCGCCCCCCAAGCCAGTGATCATGGCCGTTCGAGGTTCCATACCAACGCCTATCAAGGATCGATACATGAAACTGTCCTGGCCGCGTTTTACCCTGCCCGCTGCACTGCTTCTCTCTCTTTCCCTTTCCGGCTGCGTGTCCGACCTCGGTTCGGGCGCCTACGGCAGCATGGACGATCCGCGCTACGCGCAGTTGCTGGACCAGGTGGACGCGGCGCTGAAGGCGAACATGGCGGTGGTGCTGGTGGCCGACGTGATGCCGCACAAGTCGCTGAGCGATGCGCTGACCATGACCCAGTGGACGCCGACAGCGATCTGGGAATACGAGAAGGACCCGAAGATCACCTTCGGCCGCAAGTTCCAGACCAACGCGCTGCAGAGAAAGCCTGGCGAGACCTACCTGTTCAAGGCCTTCGAGGTGCATATCCTGCCCCCCGGCAAATACCTGCTGACCGGTGGCGACGACTACCAGATCCACGGCTTGCTCGACCAGATAGGCGCCCGTAGCGGCCCGCCCGGTTCGGGTCGTGGCGCCAATGGCACCGCCTACCTGTCCCCCGAACTCTATCGCGAGTACTACCGGGAAGAGGTCTGGAAGGACGCCACCTATGGCAGCGAGATCAAGACCGAGAAGGTCTGTACCACCGTGCACGTGGCGTCTGGCGCCTGCGTGGCCTGGGGCGAGCAGCAATATACCCAGACGACGCAGGGCTCTGGGGCCGGGTATTACCAACAGACCGATTCCCGCGATGTGCCGTCGATCAAGGTCCAGGCGCGCTTGCCGGTCGACAAGGCGCTGGCCAGCTTCACCCTCCAGGGCGGGCAATTGCTGCTGGCCCCGCGCATGCACCTCAAGACTCCTGGCTACAAGTACCAGCAGTCCAAGTGCCGGGCGATCGATCCGAAGAAGATCGAGTGTCCGCTGGACAACCTGACCGTCTACACCTGGCCGGCGCCCATGAGCTTTACGCAGAATCTCATCGAGCAACGGGTCCTGAGCGACAAGCACCGGCAACTGCTGTCCAGGCTCCAGCCCATGCAGATCACGCCGCTGGGCAAGCAAGGCATGGAAGACCCGATCTGGGGCGTACCGTTGTCGTTGTCCAAATAGCGGCGCCGAGCCCAGGCCCTTCAAGGCCGCCGCAAGACGACCTTGAAGGGCTTGCCAGCGCAGTGCAAAGGCCGAGTTTTTTCATCTGCCCCGACCCTGGCAGCAGGTCCTTTCGCTTCCCTTCGCCAGGTTCTGTCTCGAGTACCGGGGCAATCTCCACCCGCAGCAATCATCGGGGCATCGACCCGCAGGCCGGGTATCCCGGCCCCGGGGTCAAGGCACCTGCCCAAATGCTTCCCTGAGTGCCTTGGCGCCACTCACCAGCAACCCCACATCGGAGCCCACGGCGACAAACACGGCACCCAACTGCAGGTAGCGCCGGGCCATGGCCGCGTCGCTGGTGAGAATCCCGGGGGCCTTGCCGGCCGCACGGATTTCCCGGATGGCTCCTGCGATGGCGTCCTGCACCTCGGGATGTGCCGGGTTACCCAGGTGACCGAGGGAGGCGGCCAGGTCGGCAGGCCCGATGAACACGCCATCGACCCCCGGGACCCTGGCAATCTCCGCCAAGGCCTGGATGCCGGCCCGGCTTTCCACTTGCACCAGGGTGCAAATCTGTTCATCGGCCGTCGCCAGGTAGCCGGGGATCTGCTGCCATCGCGAGGCGCGGGCCAATGCCGCTCCCACGCCGCGGATGCCATGGGGAGGGTAGCGGGTGGCGGCAACGATACTGGCCGCCTGCTCGGCGCTTTCCACCATGGGAACCAGTAACGTCTGGGCCCCCAGGTCGAGCAAGTGCTTGATCTCCACGGCATCGTCGCTGGCCGCCCGGACTACCGCATGGGTAGGGGACGCCGCCAGGCACTGCAACTGGGCGAGGGTCGATTGCAGCGTATTGGGAGCATGTTCGTTGTCGATCACCAACCAGTCATAACCGATGCCCCCGAGCATTTCCGCGGTGTACCCGTTGGCCAGGCCGAGCCACAGGCCGATCAGGGGAGTCCCCGTCACCAGGGCCTGCTTGAATTCGTTATGCATGACTATCTCCTGCACATGCAGTGCTCAGATAAAACGGCAGCCCACGCTGCCCAATGGACCGAAGTCGGCGTGGAATGTATCGCCGGCCTCCGCTCGCACCGGGCGAGTGAAGGAGCCGGACAGCACGATGTGTCCTTTCTCCAGGGCGGTGTCGAATACCGCCAGGCGCCGGGAGAGCCAGGCAACGCCGTTGGCCGGATGGTTCAGCACGCCTGCCGCCAGGCCGGTTTCCTCTATCACGCCGTTGCGCAGGAGCATGGCGCCGATCCAGCGCAGGTCCAGGTCGTCGACGCGCACCGGGCGCCCGCCGAGGATGATCCCAGCATTGGCGGCGTTGTCGGAAATGGTATCGACCACCTTGCGCGGCCGCTGGGTGTCGCGGTCGAGCTGTTCCGAACGTGCATCGATGATCTCCAGCGCCGGCACGACATAGCGCGTCGCATCCAGCACATCCAGCATCGTCACCTCCGGCCCCGCCAGGCGACGATCGAGGATGAAGGCCAGTTCGACCTCGACCCGGGGCAATATCAGGCGCTCGCGGGCAATCTCGCCGCCATCGGGCCAGAGCATGTCGTCGAGCAGCACGCCGTAGTCGGGCTCGTCGATCTGCGAGGCCATCTGCATCGCCCTGGAGGTCAGGCCGATCTTGTGCCCGATGATCCTCCGGCCACGGCCCAGTTTCGTCTCGACCCAGGCACGCTGGATGGCGTAGGCATCGGCGATGGTCATGTCCGGATGGCTCAGGGAAAGCTGGCGAATCTGTTCGCGCGAGCGTTCGGCGGCATCCAGGCGATTGGCGCATTCCTGTATTTCATGGGCATTCAGCATCGTTCTTTTGCGCCTGTTTGCGAGGTGGATGGTTCCCGCCATGCCAGCAGTTCCTGCTCTCGGCCCTGGGCCTTCAAGGACTGCCAGGCCTGTGGCGTCGGTGTCGGCATCTGGAAATCCGCAGACACTTCGCAGTACCAGCCGGGGCTGTGCAGCCGGCCGATCAAGGCCATGGACGTCGGGTCGATGAACATGCGGGTCACGTCGATGATCGCTTCCTCGCACAGGTGTGTACCGACGATGTCGGCGAGGATGAAGGTACGCACGCCATCGATGTCGATCAGTTGGCGAACCCGGCACTCCATCGAGCAAGGGCTCGAGGCGATGCGTGGAATGCTCACTTGCTGGCCGGGCAGCATCTGCAGGCCGGCCTCGAGGGCCTCGTTGACCTGGGCATCGAAATCGATGGAGGTGACGGTCATGCGCCCGGCCATCGGGGCCGAGACCAGGTTAACCACGAACTCTCCACGCTCGATGATGTTGCGCGCGGTGTCCTTGGGTTCTCCCGAGCGCGAGCCGATGCACAGGCACAGCAGCGGTGGGTCTCCCGACATCACGTTGAAAAAGGAAAATGGTGCGACATTGACCGCCCCCGATCCATCGCAGGAACTGACCCAGGCGATGGGGCGGGGGATCACGGTGGAGTGCACCAGGTTGCTGCGCTGCTCCGGGCTCAGCGCCTTCATATCAAAATACATGGCTATGTCCTGAACGGTTTCAGCGATTGGCGGTGGGGGTCTTGTCCTGGTTGGCCGAGTCGACGCCAGGGCGCCGCTCGCTGGCCTGGTGCAACTCGATGAGGTTGCCGGCCGGATCGCGTAGGAACAGCTGTTTCAAGGAGGGCGAGGCCACATTGTCGAGGGTGAAGTACTCGATACCCCGCTCCACGAGCACCTTCTCGGCTGCCAGTACATCCTCCACCGCAAGCGCGAAGTGGTTGGAGACCGGGTCCTGGTCAGGGCGCTTGGCATATTGCGAAACGCCATCGCACCCGAGGATGTGCAACTGGGTGCCATTGGGCAGGTTGAACCACGAGCCGTAGATACCCGGGATCTTCCAGCGGGCCGGGTCCTGGGGCAGTGAAAGGACATCGCGATAGAAGTCCAGCATGGCATCGGCCTGGGCGTTGTTCACGCCGAAGCCTACGTGGTGAAGCTCAACAACTTTCACGGACATTGCGTTTTCCTTGTTGGTTTGCACGCGCTGGCCCCGGGAAGGGGCGTGATAGCAATATCGAAATATAGTACGTGTAGCGTACTATACGGATAAAATACTATTTCCCCTTGGTATGATTGGCAACCTCCTCATTGACCCATGTCGCCCATGTCCCGCTCAAAACCACCTGCATCCAAGCCTGTCGCCAGTCCCGAGCAAGGCTCCGGAACATCTTTCGCCGCATCCGCCGCGACCCGTCCCCACCTCGCCCTGATGCGCGATACCGCCGAAGGCGCGACCGATCGATCCCGTGCCGGATTGGGCCTGCTGATGCTCTGGCTGTGCGATGACATCGAGCAACGCGCCAATGCCAGCCTGGCGCCGTTCGGGCTATCGGAAAGCAAGTTCGACCTGCTGATGTTCTTCGGCCTGGCCGAGCGGGGCCTGATAGAAAGCCAGGCGGTCACGCCGTCCTACATCGCGGATTACTTTGGCGTGACCCGTTCGACGGTGACTGGCCTGCTGGATTGGCTGGAGAAGCGCGACCTGCTCAGGCGCCGCCTGAGTACCGAGGACCGGCGCAGCTTCGCCCTGGAGTTGACCGAGCAGGGGCGCGAGTTGCTGGAGCGGTCCTTGCCGGTGTTCTGGGGGATGTGCGAATCCCTGACCAGCAGCCTGGACCAGGACGAATGCGCGCTGCTGCAAAAGGTTCTTGGCAAGCTCTGGGTGCAGTTGAAAGCGGATTGAGATCAGTCGCCCGCAGGGCTGCAAGGCCATCCGCTGTCGCCTGCGCCTGTCTAGCGCCCCCAAGGCCAGATGGCGTAGCCTCGCCCTCATTTCGCACCAGGGATCGCTTCGATGACATGGAAAAAGCTGGCCGCACTCCCCGAGCATAAGTTCGTCGGTGCCTACGGGATCCAATACTGGGCCATTCGCGAGGGCAAGGTCTGGCATCAAGGGCGCAAGCTGGCGGCCGCTGATCCGCAGACATTCGAGTTCTGCGAAGAGCAGTATTTCCTGGGCCGGGATGCTTCCTGCATTTACCACGCCTGGAGCCGCTTGCCGAAAATAGACCGCGACAGCTTTCGCCGAGTCGGCCTGTATTGGCTGGACCGGCAGCATGTCTACTTCGAATATGAAACCTCGTTCAAGGCCCTGCGGGACGTCGATCCCGGCAGCTTTCGCCATGTGGGCGGCAGTTACGGCGCCGACGACCACAGCGCCTGGTACTACGGCCGGAAGATGAGCGGCAACCCACGCTGCATGGCCTTGCGGGTCATTGCCGAGAACGACCTGTATGCCTGTGATGGCGAGGCCGTCTACTACGATGGCAAGCCGCTCAAGGGCGTGCTCGCCGCACAATGGCGAATCCTCACCGAGGAGTTTTCGGGTGATGGCAAGAACCTCTATTTCGCCGAGAGAAAACTGGCGCGGGCCGACTTTCCGACCTGGCGGCATGTTCATGGCGCCTGGTCGAAAGACCAGCACCGGGTCTTCCACATGAATCTTGTGATCAAGGACTTGGCGCCCGAGGGCTTCGATGAAACCCAGGCCAGGCAACTGTCCAGATGATGGCGCCTGCACTCCAGGCCCTGCGCCCATACCAGCCAGGATGATCCGCCGTATGTCCAGCACCGACCAGGACCACCTCCCTGACCCCATGCCGGGCGAGGTCGCAGAGTTCATGGCCGCAGCCATCGTCACCGGCGACCTCGAGTTGCCGGATAGCTATCCGACGCTAGGCGAGTGGGCGCGCTTCCAGATCGGCTATCGCTCCCATGGCCTGACCGGCGAAAGCCTTGTCGCCTCTACCTGCGGCGCCTGGCGGCCGGGCTGGTACGTGATCGCCAGGAACTACTTCGACGATCCGTTCTTCATCGATATCCATGAGCAGGCCGCGGGCTTTCCCGTGTACTTTGCCCGGCATGGAGCGGGTCATTGGGAGGCGACGATGATCGCTCCCAGCCTCCAGGGTTTCGCCCAGTTGTTGTCGGCATTGCACGACCTGGCCCCGGCAAGTCCGCAAGCCCTGCACTTGATCGAGAATGAAACCGACCTGGCCCTTGAGCTGTGGCGCGAAGTCCATCGGCAACGCAGCGAGTGCGACCAGCCGGCAGAACCGGATGCCGAGCAGCAAGTGCTGGACCAGAGCCTCTACCAATGCGGCCAATTGCTCATCACCGGCATTGGCCCGCAGAAGATCAAGGTGGTGAAGATTTTCCGCGCCGCGCTCGATGTGCCCCTGGCACAGGCCCTGGCATTGGCGCAGCTGGACGAAATCCTGGTCGGCAGTGGCTTGCGCATACGCCTGCTGGCGCTGCAAGAGCAACTGCAGGCAGCAGGGGCAACGGTGGAGTTCCGGCCCGATGACGAGCCGGTTCCCTAGGCCGGGTGCGGTGCGGCGACGGGTCTACTTGCCTGGTTTCTTCAGGCTGACCGGCAGGCCCCACACCAGGTCCTCCATGCCTTTCTCACCCAGTACCTGGGTCTTCATCGGCTGGATGCGCGCCAGCACCTGGCGGCCTGTCTCGGAGAGTTTCGGTTGCTCGTGATCGATGAACTTCTGCGTAAACTCCATGGGCGCGGGTCGCATGTAGACCTGGATGTCCCGCAGGGCGCACTTGATGTTTTGCGTGTCCACGGCCTTGCAGGTTTTCGGGTCGTAGTGCACGCCCGGAGTCTTCAGGTGGAAGCGGTCACTGAGCAGGATCTGGCCCGGCTTGATGGTGAAGGCCAGCGGGGCATAGGCGTCGGGTATCTGCGCTTGCAGTTTGATGGACTGGACGTCCTGAATCTTCGTGCCTTCGGTCCAACCGCCCTGGGAGACCTGCTCGCGCTGGGTGTAGTTCTGTTGTGACCAGCTCACGCATTGGCCGGACGCCATGTGCACGGCACTGCAGACGTTCTGGGAATAGGTCCTGTCGGCATAGGAGGCATCACGCCAATACTCTTCCTTGACGAACCGGCGATACAGCACGGCGGACAGGTTCACCGCGCCCAAGGGCGTGGCCCCCGGCTGGCCCTTGGGCGCCTTGATGTCGGCCAGGGTGCTGTCGATCTTGTAGTCGATCCCGCCGGACAACAGGTACGTCCCCGGCGGGATGATGTTGACCTCGAGGAAGTCCCACAGATAGACCGCCTCCTTGATCTTCTCCAGGTCGTTGTTGGCGAAGGCCTGCATGTAGGCGATGCCGGGCATGTCCTTGTTCTTGAAGATGACCCGGTGCGAATAGCTGGAAAGATCGGTCACGCTCTTGTTGGGCATCAGCGTCGGCACCAGCACCACGGACATGCCTTCGCGGGTGGCCTGGTCGAGCATGTCCAGCAGTTGGCTGGTAGGGTTCTTTTGCGCGGGGCTGGCAGGGCCGCCAATCGATGCGCAGGCGGCCAACAAGCTGGCGGGGGCCAGGATCGCCAAGGAACGCAGGCTTTTTAGAGTTTTCATTGGATGTCCTTATCGGCACTAGGCCATGTCTGGGTACTGGAGTTGCGGCGACCGAAGTTAGTGGATGGGCAGCACCGGGAGTTCCAACCTGCCGTCGACTGGATCACTGTCGAACAGCCTGATCGGCGTTTTCAATAGCACTAAAGCCCTAGGGATGGAAAGCGCAAGGCGCCCTTGTCGTACGGCCTGCCAGCAGGCACCACGGGACAAACAAATCGCCAATTGCCATGGACAGTGAATTTTTTCGGATTCCTGGCTATCTGATGGCATGGAGCCCCGGCCGGTAGAACACTGGTCATCTCGCTGTCAGCTCGTACCTGCCACCATTCGGGCCCGGGGCAAAGGTATGCATGAGCACAGTCCAGCCATAGGGAAACTGCTATGAAGTCGCGCAAGAAAAGGGTCAAGCCGATCGGCTTGAAGGACATCACCATCGTCGACGACGCCAAGATGCGCAAGGCGATCACCGCCGCCGCGCTGGGCAATGCCATGGAGTGGTTCGACTTTGGTGTCTATGGTTTCGTCGCCTATGCGCTGGGCAAGGTGTTCTTCCCCAATGCCAGCCCCAGCGTGCAGATGATCGCCGCCCTGGCGACCTTCTCCGTGCCATTCCTGATCCGGCCCCTGGGCGGGTTGTTCTTCGGGGTCCTGGGCGACCGCTACGGACGGCAGAAGGTCCTGGCGGCGACCATCGTGATCATGTCCCTGAGCACCTTCGCCATCGGCCTGATCCCGTCCTATGCCTCGATCGGCATCTGGGCGCCGATCCTGTTGTTGCTGGCCAAGATGGCCCAGGGCTTTTCCGTGGGTGGGGAGTACACCGGCGCCTCGATCTTCGTCGCCGAATACGCCCCGGACCGCAAGCGCGGGTTCCTCGGCAGCTGGCTGGACTTCGGCTCGATCGCCGGCTTCGTCCTTGGCGCGGGCCTGGTGGTGCTGATCTCCACCATCCTGGGTGAAGAGAAGTTCCTCGAATGGGGCTGGCGCCTGCCGTTCTTCCTGGCCTTGCCACTGGGCCTCATCGGCCTCTACCTGCGCCATGCCCTGGAGGAGACCCCGGCCTTCCAGCAGCATGTCGAGAAACTCGAGCAAGGTGACCGCGAAGGCCTGGCCTCGGGCCCGGCGGTGTCGTTCAAGGAAGTGGCGACCCAGCATTGGCGCAGCCTGGTGACCTGTGTCGGCGTGGTGGTGGCGACCAACGTCACCTACTACATGCTGCTGACCTACATGCCCAGCTACCTGTCGCACAACCTGCACTACAGCGAAGACCACGGGGTATTGATCATCATCGCGATCATGGTCGGCATGCTGTTCGTGCAACCGCTGATCGGCTTCATGAGCGACAAGATCGGCCGCCGGCCCTTCATCATCTTCGGCAGCGTCGGCCTGTTCGTGCTGGCCATCCCGGCCTTCATGCTGATCAACAGCGGGGTGCTGGGGGTAATCTTCGCCGGCCTGCTGATCCTGGCCGTGCTGCTCAACTTCTTCATCGGCGTGATGGCCTCCACGTTGCCGGCGATGTTCCCCACGCGTATCCGCTACAGCGCCCTGGCCAGTGCGTTCAACATCTCGGTGCTGATCGCCGGCCTGACCCCGACGATCGCCGCCTGGCTGGTGGAAACCACCCAGAACCTGTACATGCCCGCCTACTACCTGATGGTGATTGCGGTGATCGGCTTGATCACCGGTATTTCCATGCGCGAGACGGCCAACAAGCCATTGCGTGGCGCCGCTCCGGCGGCGGCCGATATCGAGGAGGCCCGGGAGTTGCTGCAAGAGCACCACGACAACATCGAGCAGAAGATCGAAGACATCGATGCGCAGATCGCCGAGCTCGAGGCCAAGCGCAAGAACCTGGTGCAGCAGCACCCGCGGATCGACTAGGACCTGGGGCCCGGCTCGGCGCCGGGCCCACGGCTGGACGTCGTGCCCCAGGGAAGAAGCAGGAGGGCGCTTCAGTCGCGGTCGCGGTGGTCGGCGACGCCGCGCATCCAGTAGCCCTTGCTGCGTACCAGGCGGCGCTGGATCGAGCAGGCGTCGGTGAGGTAGTCGCGGACTTCGTTGATCGCCTGGGCTTCGGCGGCGATCCAGAACTGCCCGACCCCCGAAGGCAGCTGGAGCTTGTCGATGCCTTCGAGCAGCAGGTTGGTGGTGTGCGGATGCTCGTCGCGGAACATCCATTCGTAGTTGACCGTGGCCAGGGTGTCCATGGCCTGCAGCTCGGTCATGCTCGCAGCTTCCAGCACCACCACCGCGCGGTCGCCGGGGGCCAGGCTCTCGAGGATGCTCATCACCGCCGGGGTGCCGGTTTCATCGGCGGCCAGCAGCAACCATTCGGCCTCTTCCTGGGGCTGGAAACCACCACGCAATGCCGAGCAGCCGATCCAGTCGCCGACCCGGGCCTGTTCCGCCCAGCGTCCGGCCGGGCCATGGCCATGGCGGACGAAATCGATATCGACGCTGGACGCTTGCCGATCATGCCGGCGGATGCTGTAGGCACGGCTGGCGGGGTTGCCGCCATTGGGCAGGAACAGCTTCAGCCATTGGGCCGGCTGGCACTCCAGGTCGCCGCCGAACAGCTCGCCCCTGAAGGTGACGCGCCGTACCAGGGGGGTGAGGTCATGGATGGCGGTGACTTCGATGTCGTACTTCATTTTTTTACGCAGGAACATGAATACTCCGGATCTACTTGGCTTTCGCCTTGGGTGAATGAGCCAGCCAGACGATGCCGAGCACGGCGAAGAACAGCCATGCGCTGGCCAGCGAGAAGTCGTTGAGCGCCAACATGTGGGCCTGCCGATCGATGGCCCGGCCCAGCCATTCCAGGGCGCCCTCGGGTGACAGGCCGAGGCTGTCGAGGTTGGCCCGGGCCTGGCCGCTCCAGTGATCGAAAGGGCTCATGCGTTCGGCCAGGTCGACCTGGTGGCCACGGGCCCGGTGGTCCCAGAACGCCGGGCCGAGGGACACGGCGAAGCTGGCGCCGGTCATGCGCAGGGCGTTCTGCAAGCCAAGGGCCGCGGGGATCTTTTCCGGTGGCAGGCGCGACAGCGAAATGGCCACCAGCGGGGTGAACAGGAAGGCCGTGCCGGCGCCCATCAGCACCGAGTTCCAACCGATGAACTGGATGTCCAGGCCGGTCTCGAAGCCCATGCGCCACAACGAGGCGCCGATCCAGCAGATGAAGGCCATGCTCGCCAGCATCCGCGCATCCAGGTGCTGCATCAGCCGCCCGATGAAGGGCGCCAGCACCACTCCGGCGATCCCCAGCGGCGCGGTGGCGATCCCGGCCCAGGTCGCGGTGTAGCCCATCTCCGTCTGCAGCCACAGCGGCACCAGCACCAGCGAGGCGAAGTACAGGGAAAAGCCCAGGGTCACGCACAGGGTGCCGATGGCGTAGTTGCGCTCCTTGAACAGGCGCAGGTCGAGTATCGGATGCTGCTCGGTCAGTTCCCAGCTGATCAATGACGCAAAACCCAGCACCGCCACCACCGCGAGTACGCGGATCGGCGTGGAGGCGAACCAGTCCAGGTCCTGGCCCTTGTCGAGGAGGATCTGCAGCGAACCGACCGCGACCATCAGCAGCAGCAAGCCGACCACATCCACCGGCAGCTTGCGGGTCGGGTTGTCCCGGCCATGCAGGACCTGGCCGAGGGTCAGCAGGATGAACGCCCCGACCGGCACGTTGATGTAGAAGATCCACGGCCAACTGATGTTGTCGGTCAGATAGCCACCCAGGATCGGGCCGCACACCGGCCCGAGGAAGGTGGTCATCGACCACACCACCAGCGCCGAGGTGCGTCGTTCAGGCGGGAAGATCGCCACCAGCAGGGCCTGGGACAACGGGGCCAGGGGGCCGCACACCGCTCCCTGGAAGATCCGGAACAGCAGCAGCGAACCAAGGTTCGGCGCCAGGGCGCAGCACACCGAGGCCAGCACGAACAGGGCGACCGCGGTCATGAACAGCCTGACCTGGCCGAAGCGCTGCACCAGCCAGCCGGTCAAGGGCAGGCCGATGGCCAGGGAAATGCTGAACGAAGTCAGCACCCAGGTGCCCTGGTCGGGGGCCACGCCGAGGTTGCCGGAGATGGTCGGCACCGCGACGTTGGCGATGGTGGTGTCGAGCACCATCATGAAGTTGGCCATGCCGATCGCCAGCGCGCCCAGGAACAGCGTGCCGCCGCTCAGTGGTTCGATGGGACGTTTGGCGATCATCGTTCGTTCCTCGACAGGCTGAGTTTCGACGCTTGCAGGTTCTGCGCGATGATCTGCTCGACCAGCGCCTGGCTACCCTGCTCGAGGTTGTCGTAGACCCCGGTGCTGTCTTGCACCTTGGCTTGCGCGGGCTGTTCCCCGGGTTCACCGAGGATCGCCTTGACGGTCATCGACAGGCCGATGCGCAGTGGGTGGCGCAGCACTTCCTCGCGGTCCAGGGCGATACGCACCGGCACCCGTTGCACCACCTTGATCCAGTTGCCGGTGGCGTTCTGCGCCGGGATAGTGGCGAACGCAGCGCCGCTGCCGGCCTCGATGCCCTGGATGCGCCCGTGGTACGTCACTTTTTGGCCATACAGGTCGGCGAACAGTTCCACCGCCTGGCCGACCTTGATCTGCCCCAGCTGCGACTCCTTGAAGTTGGCTTCCACCCAGACCTTGTCCAATGGCACCAGCCCCATCAGCACGGTGCCGGGCTCGATGTGCTGGCCCACTTGCACGGCACGCTTGGTGATCAGGCCATCGGCCGGTGCGGGAACCTTGGTCCGGGCCAGGGCCAGGTAGGCCTCGCGTACCCGTTCGGCCGCCGCGCCAACCTGCGGATGATTTTCCACCGTGGTCCCCTGAATCCGTGCCTGCAGGGCCGCCAGCCTGGCCTCGGCGGCGCGCACTCCGGACTGGGCCACCTGCGCCGCTTCCTCGGCGTGGTGCAGGTCTTCGCCGGAGACCCCGCCCTGGGCGATCACCGCGCGTCGCCGTTGCAGGTCCTGGCTGGCGCGGCTGGCCTCGGCCTGGCGCAACTTGACCTGGGCCGCCAGGTCGTTTTCCTCGGCATACAGGCTGTTGACCGCACGCACGGTCAGGGCCAGTTGATGGGTCGCGGCATCCAGGCCCAGGCGGGCGTCGACCGGGTCGATCTCCACCAGGGCGTCGCCGGCCTTCACCGTGTCGGTGTTCTGGATGTGCACTGCAGTAGCGGTGCCGCGGGCCTGGGCCGAGACCAGGATCACGTCGCCGCGCACGTAGGCGTTGTCGGTGCTTTCGTAGAGGCGGCCGTAGAGCAGCCACCAGGCACCGGCCACGAGGATCAGGGCCAGGGCCACCAGGGTGATGATCAGGAAGTTCAGGCCACGGCGCGACTTGGCCGGGGGCGGGGTTGGGGAGGCGTCAGTCATGGGAAGTCTCTGCAAGTCGGGTGACGTTCTTGTCGGTTTCGGTCCGGCCGCCCAAGGCACGCAACAGGCCGGCGTGGTTCTGTTGCGCTGCGGTCTTGAGCTGGACCAGTTGCATGCGGGCATCGAGCACCCGGGTCTGGGCGTCGAGCACATGCAGGAAGTCGGTGAGGCTCTGGCGGTAGCGCAGGTATTCCAGGTCATAGGCCCGTTCGGCTTCGTCCAGGCCCTGCACGGTCTTCACCCGCTGGCCCTCCAGGGCCTGCAGTTGCGAGAGATAGCGGGCGACGTCGGCCAGGGCATCCACCAGCACCTGGTTGTAGTTCGCCACGGCCTCGGCATAGCCGGCCTGTTGGGCCTGGTACTGGCCGCGCAGGCGGCCGGCATCGAAGATCGGCAGGGTCAGCGCCGGGCCGACGCCGTAGGTGCGGCTGTCGTGGTGGAACAAGTTCTGGAAGCTGAAACTCTGGAATCCGGCGAAGGCCAGCAGGTCGATGTTCGGGTAGAACGCCGCGCGTGCCGCGCCAATGCGCTGTGCCTGGGCTTCGACGCGCCAGCGCTGGGCGATGACGTCCGGACGGTTGCCCACCAGGTCGGCTGGCAGCTGCCCGGGCAATACCACGCTGCGTCGCAGGTCCGTGCCGCGAGGCCGCCATTGCTCGCCCCAGTCCGGTCCCTTGCCGGCCAGGGCCGCCAGGCGCAGTTGATACACGCGGGCAGCGCCCTGCAGCCGGGCCTGCTCGGCCTCGAGCAAAGGGATGGGGCCGCGGGCACGGACCACGTCGACCTGGGTGCCCAATCCGGACTGCAAGCGTTGTTCGCTGATGCGGTAGATGCTGCGCCGCTGCTCCAGGGCCTGGTCGACCACGGTCTGCTGCTCCAGCACGCCGGCCAGGGCGAACCAGGTTTCCACCAGGCTGCCGCTCAGGGCCAGGCGCGCCACCGCGCGGTCGGCCTCGGCGGCCCGCAGGCTACCCACCGCCGCTTCGTTCAACGCGCGGTTCAGGCCCCAGAGGTCGAGGTTGTAGCGACCTTGCAGCAATGCCTGGCCGTCGCTATGCCAGGTGCCGGATTCGCTGGCGCTGGTCTTGTAGTGCTCGGAATCCTGGCTGCGCAGGATCTGGGTCATGGCCGACAGGCCGGGCCGGGTATTGGCCTGGGCGACGTTGGCCTCGGCCTCGGCCCGGCTGATGCGCGCACTGGCGAGAGCCAGGCTGGGCGAATGGTCCAGGGCCGCGTCGAGCAGGCGATCCAGGTCCGGGTCCTGGAAGGTTCGCCACCACAGGTCGTGGTCGCTGGCCGGTCTCCGGGTGGTGGCCAGGGTGAGGTCCTGGCCGGCCGCGAGGGCGTCGGCGGACAGCAGCTTGGGCGGTTCGGGCGTGTGCCGGGGGCTGATGCAGGCCGGCAGCGTCAGTAGCAGGCCCAGCAGGGTTGCAGACTGGAGCAAACGATAAGGAGCCATCACAACGTCCTTGAACGATTAGGTTGTGACGGGATGCTAGAGAGGCCCAGGTGTATTGAAAATTGCAAATAACGGAGTTTAGATTTGCACCAAATGCAAACGAGACGCCACGATGAACTTCCCCGACCTCAACCTGCTCTTGACCTTCGACGCGATGCTGCGCGAAGGCAGCGTCACCGGCGCCGCCGAACGCATGAACCTGAGCATCCCGGCCATGAGCCGGCGCTTGGCCAACCTGCGCGAGACCATGGGCGATCCGCTGTTCGTCCTGGCGGGGCGGCGCCTGGTGCCTACGCCGCTGGCCCTGGAGCTGGCGCCTCAGGTCCATGACCTGCTGGAAGACGCGCGCAATGTCCTGGGCAACAAGCAGCAGCTCAACCTGGGCACCATCAAGCGGGTGTTCACCCTGCGCGCCGAGGACGGTTTCACCGGTGCCTGGGCCTTGCGCCTGAGCCAGCGGGTCGCCGAGCAGGCGCCCCATGTCACCCTGCGCTTCATGTCCCAGGGCAACGAGGATGTCGCTGCCCTGCGCGATGGCTTGAGCGATCTGGACATCGGCATCGCCGGGCCGCTGGGCCCCGAGGTGTACAAGCAGCGCTTGTACATCGACAGCTTCGTCGGGGTGGTCAACAACCAGCATCCGCTGGCTCGCCTGGCCCATGTCAGTGCCCAGGACCTGGTGTCCTATCCGCACCTGTCGGTCTCGCGTCGGGGGCGCACCCGCGGGCCGCTGGACCTGGAGCTGGAGAAGATCGGCCTGCAACGCAAGGTGCCGCTGGTGGTGCCCGGCTTCCAGGCGGCCATGCAGTTGGCCAGCACCTCGGAGCTGGTGGCGGTGATTCCCCGGCGTTTCGTCGAATGGTCCTTGCCGCTGCTGCCGCTGAGCATCTTCACCCTGCCGGTGGTGACCCCCAGCGGCGAGTTCTCCCAGGCCTGGCATCCACGGGTGAACAACGACCAGGTGCATCGCTGGTTGCGCCAGCAAGTGCAGGAGTGTTCCAGCAGTTGAACGGGGCGCGGCTTGCCGCTGGTTGGTCCTGGCGCTTCGGCAGAGGGCCGATATGGCCTCCGTGCAAGCCGCCAAGAGATTCCGTCAGGGTTTCGGGAAGGGCGCTGGGTTGTCTACCATGGCGCGCCCCTGCCGCTGATCGCGGGGCGCCTGGAATTGGAAGCTTGAGCGGGAGAGTGGCTGCAATGATGTTCGACCATGGAAGGCTGCAGGGCATGCCCAGGGCGCAAGCCGGGTTGTTCTGCCTGCTGGCTGCAAAGCGGCTGGTGCCGGTCTACCGGGCTTTTTCCGAGAAGTACCGTTCGGGCACGGACGTCAATGCCGAGGTCCTGGAGCTGCTGTTCCAGCAGGTCGGTCGCTGGCATGGCTTGCCGTTGCAGGCGCTGCACCAGCGGTTGTACGAGGCGATCCCGGATACCCGGGACTTCAGCGACGAGTTGGCCGACCAGGCCCAGTGCGCGGTGATCGGTACTTGCTACTGCATCGAGTGCCTGCTTGCGGGCGAACCTGACAAGGCTCGCTGGGCCGTCGGCAAGGTGCTCGAGGCCATCGATGTGCTGGATGAACCGCTGGAGCAGGAAATCGCCCATGAGCTTGCCTGGTGTTCGAGCCTGCTGGAGCTTTTGGAGTGCGGCGAGCAGGACGATCCGCGCTCGATCGCGCGACTGCGTTGGGACAACCAGCAGCACTGTGTGCCAGCAATGGCCAATGACCTGCCAGGCCGGATATCGGCGATGACCCTTCGACAGCTCGCGGCAGGTGCCTGGAATGCATGAGCGCAAATTGCACAATCTCCTGGCCCTGGGGCCCGAGGAGCGGCTCGACTATTTCGTGCGCAAGCTGGTGGATTTCGAGCAGGCATGGGGACTCTACGACAGCGGATGGGCCACCTCGGCTTGCGATGCTGGCGAGGCCGTGCCCTTCTGGCCCGAGGCCGCGCTGGCCGAGTCCTGCGCCACCGGCGCCTGGGCTGGTTTTAGCGCGCGGCCTATCGCCCTCGACGAGTTTCGTGGCAGATGGTTGCCGGGGTTGCAGGCGGACAACCGCGCCTGCCAGGTATTCCCCGTGCCGACGCATCCAGGAGTACTCATCAGCCCCGATGACCTGGCAGGCTTGATCCACGACGAGCTGGATCAGTATCAGTAAGCCCGGGAGCGAAGAGATTTTATGCAAGCACAAGAGCGCATCCAGCTGTACGTCGTCTTGAAGTCCCTTGATCGACTGGCAAGCCTCCAATTGCCGCAGCCGCTGGCGGTTCCCGGGTTCTGCCGGGACTTTCTCGACCAGGCCTGGATCTGCCTGGGTGGAGGGGCGTCGCCGGACTGCGAAGGCCTGGAAGCGGAGCTAGATGCCGTGGTGGTGGACGAGCAGGATGCCAGTGGCGCCCAGGTGCTGGGCAACCTGTACCTGTATGCCTTCTCGGACCTGTTGCTGTACTTCGAGGAGGGGCAGGAGGCGAGCCTGGAGTGTGCCCAGGCATCGATCATCGACCTGCATGATTATCTGGCCGCCCAGGCATTCCTCGAGCAGGCGGGGATCGACCATGGCATCGCCCTGAGCCCGGCCCAGGAGCGGCAGATCGCGGCAGACCCGGTCTACGCCCGGGAGCGACAGTTGCAGGAGTCCGATCGGGTCCACGCGGCACAGTACAGCGATTGGGCGACCGTGGTCCGTTGAGCCTGGTACTCGCTGTCCACCCGCGTCGATGAACGAGGATATGGGCTGGCCTGTTCGCGCATCCTGTGAATATGAACGAACTTGTTCTTACTTATATTTACAGATATCACTTTTCCTGATTGTTAATGTAGCGGGCTCAATAGCCCGCGGCTTTCATTGCAATTCCGACATGTTCGAACAAGTGCTGCGGCGATACGCCGGGGTTTATCGATTTTTTACCAAGATTTAACTTCGATGAGGTTCTTATGAGCCCCGATGCAAGTTGCTGGTTGAAGGCCGACGCCAATGAAATAGCGCTTATGGTTGGTCTGGTACGTGCAGTCATACTGCTTTTTGATATCAGGTAGATATTGAATTAACCAGATGGGGAAGTTCAGGCTGGGTTCTGCTGTGCTTCCGGTCGGGTAGTTGCAAGTTGCCGGCTATTGTTTGAAGCCTCGATAAGTCTGCTGCGTGGAGCATGGGACCTCGAGGCCCAATGAATACAAGTTTCTGCATGGTACAAGGCTGGACCATTCGGATTGTTCAATCCTGGAGTTTGGACCATGCCTGATTTTTCTCGTAGAACCCTGATCAAGTTGAGCCTGCTTGCGGCATCGCCATTGGTGGCTCCAGTCATTGCCAGGGGCGCGCCAGCTCCCGCTGCCAAGAGCGTCCTGGTGATCGGTGCCGGTATTTCCGGACTGGCCGCCGCCAGGATGCTGCATGCGGCCGGTCATCGTGTGACGGTGATCGAGGGCCGTGACCGGGTCGGTGGGCGGATATGGACCAATCGCAGTTGGCGGGATACTCCGGTGGACCTGGGGGCCTCCTGGATCCATGGCGTCGATGGCAACCCGGTCGCCAACCTGGCCCGGCAGTTGGGGATCCAGACCGTGGTGTATGACGTGGAAAGACCTGCGTCGAACCTGGTCTACGACGCCGATGGACGCAAGCTGGGCAGTAAGGAGCTGGAGTGGCTCACGCAACTTCAGGACCAGGCGAACAAGCTCCTCGGGCGCAAAGTGCAAGGCGCCGCGCCGGAGCGCAATGCCCGGGATGAAATGCTGCAGGTACTCGCCGGGTTGGCCGGTACGCAGGCCGAGAAGGCCACGGTCATGGAGCTGTTCAGTCGTGAACTGGAGGACGGGCTCGCCGCCGACCCGCAGGACATCGCTGCCTGGGGGTTGCAGGAAGGCAGTGGCTTCGATGGCCATGAAGTGATCTTTCCCAAGGGCTACGGACAACTGGTGGACCGGTTGGCCGAAGGCCTGGAGATTCGCTTCAACCATCGGGTCACCGGCATCCGGCATGACCCATCGGGCGTGCGCGTGGTTACCAGCCATGGCGAGCTGGCGGGGGATATCGCGATCGTCACCTTGCCCCTGGGAGTACTCAAGGAAGGCGGAGTCACGTTCTCGCCGGCACTGCCTGTGGCCAAGCGCGGTGCCATCGAGCGCCTGGGCATGGGGGTCTACAACAAGGCGGTGTTCCTGTTCCCGGAGGTGTTCTGGGGCCAGGCCGCGATCATCAGCCAGTTGAATACCGACAAGGGCCTGTGGGCCAACTGGTACCCCTTGAACCACTACGCCAAGAAACCCGTGCTCTGCGCCCTGCATGGCGGCACCCCGGCCCGGTTGCTCGAAGGCATGTCGAACCAGGAGATCCAGGACGACGCCATGGCCCACCTGCGCCAGATGTTCGGTTCCTCGATCCCGCTGCCGAGCGATATGCACATCACTCGCTGGCATGCGGATCCCTTTGCCCGCGGCAGTTATTCCTTTCCCCAGGTCGGGGCGCGGCCGTCCGACCGCCAGGATCTTGCGGCCCCGGTCGGCAATACCTTGCTGTTCGCCGGGGAGGCTACCCATCCGGACTACAGCGCGACGGTCCATGGCGCGCTGCTATCGGGCTGGCGCGAGGCGCGTCGGGTGCTGGGCGAGCCGGTCTGAACCTGCCGGCGGCTCAGGGCAGTTCGCCGATTCGTTCGCGCAAGACCCGGGCCAGCTGTCCTGCCTGGGCCTGCTTGTCGGACCAGTCGTCCATCAGTTGCCCCAGGGGCCGAGTACTTGCTTGAGGAGCGCCAGCGCAGCTTGTAGCTGCGGATCGTTGGTCAAGCAGTGGTGCATGTTCAGTGCGCTCCTGAAGTATCCGCGGCAGGTTCCTCGGCGGCCTGGCAAGCCTGGGCCTTGAGAAAGGCCAGGCAGGTGGCGACCGCGGGGGTGCGTGGCCCGTGGCTGGTTTCGAACAGCACGATGTCACGTTGGATCCGCGGCTTGACGATGGGCAGCCAGGTCAGCTCGTTGCACAGCAGGCCTTCTGCGGTCAGGCGAGGCACGATGCCGACACAGAATCCGGCGCGGATCAGGCTGTACAGGGTTTCGGTGAAGGAGACCCGGTACGCCGCCTTGACGATGACTTCCTGGGCCTTGGGCGAACCCAGCGCCAGGTCGGCGACGCTGCCCAGCAGGAAGTGCGCCACCGGCCGGTTATCGAGCTGGGCCCAGCTCGCGCTACGGGCGGCACACAGCGGATCGTCCTGGCGCACCACCACCACCAGTTCGTCGACCAGCAAGCGGTGCATGGGCAATCCGGCTGTCGCATCGCCGGCACCGATGCCGAAGTCCACCTTGGCGCTGCGCACATCATTGATCAGCGCCCGGGTGGGCAGGTCGATGAAGTCGAAACGCAGGTCGGCATGTTGTCGTTGCAGCTCCTGGAGCTTGGGCAGGATCCGGTGGGCCACCGACGGAACCAGGCCGATGCGGATGGTCTGCTGGCGTTCCTGGCTGATGTGGACCATGTCGGCCACGGCATTGCCCGCGGTGTTCAGCAGGTGCTCGGCGATGGGCAGGATCGCCGCGCCGATCTCCGAGAGGGTGACCTGATGGCCCTTGCGAATGAACAGCTGGGCGCCGATCAGGCGTTCGGTCTCCTTGATCGAGGTGCTCAGGGCGGAGGCGGTCAGGGCCAGTTCCTCGGCGGCCAGGCGAAAGTGCAGGACCCGGCTTAGGGTGGCGAAGTAGTGCAGGTGGCGCAACGACAGGGCAGCGAGCAGGCGCTTGGAGACGCCACTGGTTTCCTTGGAATTCATGGGGGTATTCCTGGCGCGAAGGACTGTCGGAGAGTCTGCCAGCTCATTAATGAAAATCTAATGAACATGCAGAATTAACAACTTTTTCCATTGATTTGCCGGCATATACTCGAAACACCAAGCCGTGGCCACTGGCCCGCCAGAGCCTGCTGGATGACAGAACAACAATAATGATCAGAGGGGCGCTCGACCATGATTCAAGATCCCGTGCTGGGTGATTTCCTGCGGCGTATTCCCAAGACCGACTTGCATATCCACCTGCTGGGCGCCATTCGCCCGGACACTCTCGCTGCCCTGGGGCGCAAGCATGGCCTGTCTTTGCCCACCGGGGATGCCCGGCAGATCTACCAGTACCGGGACTTTCCGGGCTTTTTGAAGCTCCTGCGCCTGGCCGGGCAGTGCCTGGTGGACCGGGAGGATTTTGCCCGGGTGGCCTACGAACTGTTGGAAGACGCCCAGCGCAAGGGCAATTGCCGGCACCTGGAGCTGTCGTTCAACCCCACGGTGTTCCTCGATAACCAGGTGCGTTATCCCGTGGTGGTGGATGGCCTGGTCGATGGCATGCACGCCGCCCGGCGCGATTTCGCCATTTCCAGCTTGCTGGTTCCCTGTATCGACCGCGAACGTCCGGCAGGGGTGGCCCGGGCCATGGTCGAGCAAGTGCTGGAGCATCGACGTGACGAAGTGGCCGGCATCGGCATGGACTTCGCCGAGGGCAAGGGCCCGCCGCAACGGTTCATCGAGGCCTACCAGCTGGCTGCGCGCCATGGCCTGCGGCGCACTGCCCATGTCTGCGAGGACAACCAGCCCCTGGCGCTGGCACCGCCCACTCACCTGCGGACCTGCATCGAGGCCCTGGCCTGCGATCGTGTCGACCATGGCTACAACCTGCTGGCCGACCCGGAAGCGGTAATCGCGGCGCGGGAGCAGGGCATCGCCTTCAATGTCACCGTGTGCACCGCCAAGAAAAGCAACCTGGACAACCGCATGGACGCGATCAAGCTGATGCACGATGCCGGCCTGCGCCTGAACATCGGCACCGACGATCCCTACCTGCACCACACCGACCTCGAGCATTCCTGGACCAAGCTGTTCAGCCACTGCGGCTGGGGCATCCACCAGGCTCGCCAACTGGCCCTGGCCGGGGTCGATGCCTGTTGGCTGGACGCTGACGCCAAGAGGACGTTGCACCAGGAGTTCTCCCTGGAAATCGACCGGCTCACCGTCCAGGTCTGGCCACGGATCAAGCCGTCCTACATCGGTGAGCGGGCCGCCTAGTCCAGGCTGTCGCGACGCTTGGGAGTCATCGTGATGAGCCATGCCAAGACCCGGCACCTGCGCCGCTCGCAGTGGACGGCGGTGGTGCTGCTGATGCTGATGGGCATCGTCAATTATTTCGACAGGAGCACGGTGGCGATCGCCAACCATTTGTTGAGCGCCGACCTGTCGCTGTCCGCCACGCAGATGGGCTGGATCTTCTCGGCCTTCTCCTGGGCCTATGCCTTTGCGCAGTTGCCCAGCGGTGCCCTGGTGGATCGCAAGGGCGCGCGGCTGGTGCTCGGTTGGGCCCTGGCGGCATGGTCGGCCGCCCAGGCGGTCTGTGGCCTGGCCACCTCGATGTTGCAGTTGCTGGTGGCGCGGGCCTGCCTGGGCGTTGGCGAGTCACCGCAATACACCGGCGGGGTCAAGGTGATCAGCGACTGGTTCCCGGTGAGCGAGCGCGGCCTGCCGACCGGCGCGTTCCTGGCTTCCACCACCCTGGGCTCGATGATCGCGCCGCCGCTCTTGACCGGCCTGATGCTGGCTTTCGGCTGGCGTGGGATGTTCGTCATCATGGGCCTGGTGGGTGGCCTGCTGGCGCTGGTGTGGCTGGTGTTGTACCGCGATCGCCAGCCAACGCAGTGCACCTGCGCAGACCTGGACTGTTTCCAGGTCGCCAGCACGGCCGATACCCCAGCGTTCCAGGCCAGCTTCGCCGACTGGAAGGGGCTGTTCCGGCACCGCACCACCTGGGGCATCGCCCTGGGTTTCATCGGCGTCATGTACATGGTGCTGCTGACCTTGGCGTGGCTGCCCGGTTACCTGGCCGGCGAACGCCAGCTGAGCGTGGCGGGCACCGGCTGGGCACTGACCGTTCCTTATCTGTTCGCGACCCTGGGCATGTTCAGCAGCGGGTGGCTGGCCGATCGACTGATCGCCGCCGGGGCCAGGCCGATCGCCAGCAGGAAGTTGCCGTTGATCGTCGGGCTACTGGGCGGCGCCTTGTTCAGCGTGCCCTCGGTATTCGTGGATAGCACCGTCGCCTGCATCGCCTGCCTCTCGCTGGCGATGTTCTTCGTCAACCTGGCCGGAGGCTCTGCCTGGGGGCTGGTGAGCGTGGCCGCACCGCGCCAGCTCGTGGCCTCGCTGGGCAGCATCCAGAACCTCGTCGGCTTTTTCGGCGGCTCCTTCGCCCCCGTGGTGAGCGGCTGGATCATCGACCGTACTCATTCCATTGCCCTGGCTTTCGTCTTGGCGGCCTGCGTGGCCTGTGTGGCGGCCCTGGCCTACTACACCCTGGTCCACCAGCCGATCGGTGGCGAGGGCGAACCCGCAGGTGCGGGATCCGACGTGACAATAAAAACAGGAGGCTGACCCGATGCTACCGACCACCATTACCCACGACTTCGTCAAAGGCTTGCCGAAGGCTGAATTGCACCTGCACCTGGAAGGGACGCTGGAGCCCGAGTTGAAGCTGGCCCTGGCGCAGCGCAACCGGATCGATATCGGCCAGGGCACCATCGAGGAGATCAAGCGCAGCTACAGGTTCGATTCGCTGTCGTCGTTCCTGCAGGTGTACTACCCGGCGATGAACGTCCTGCAGCAGGAGGAGGACTTCTACCAACTGGCCATGGCCTACCTGCACAAGGCCCGGGAACACAATGTCCGCTATGTCGAGCTGTTCTTCGATCCCCAGGCCCACACCAGCCGTGGCATCGCTTTCGCGACCGTGATCGACGGCTATCACCGGGCCGTCCGCGAGAGCCCCGCCCTTGGCGTGGAAAGCGCCCTGGTCATGTGCTTTTTGCGGGACATGTCCGCGCAATCGGCCGCCGATACCCTGGAACAGGCCCTGCCGTACCGCGAGCAGATCCTGGGCATCGGCCTGGATTCCGACGAGAACGGCAACCCGCCGGGGAAATTCAAGGAGGTCTTCGAAAAGGCCAGGCAGGCGGGTTTCCACCTGACCATGCATTGCGACATCGACCAGCACAATTCCATCGGCAACATTCGCCAGGCCTTGCTGGATATCCAGGTCGATCGCCTGGATCACGGCACCAACATCGTCGAGGACCAGGAACTGGTGGCGTATGTGCGGGACAAGGGCATCGGCCTGACCTGCTGCCCGGTGTCCAATGGTTTCGTCGGCGACATGAAGGGCAACGAGATCCTGCAATTGCTGCGGGCCGGGGTGAAGGTCACGGTCAATTCCGATGATCCGGCGTACTTCCAGAGCTATGTGTCCGACGACATGTTCGCCCTGGCGCAGAGCTACTCGATGACCCCCGCCGAGATGGTGCAACTGGCGCGCAATTCCTTCGAGGTCAGCTGGTTGCCGGCCGAGAGGAAAGCTGCGTACCTGCGGCAAATCACCGATTACGTGGACGCTTGGTAGGGGGGAGGGTGGCCAGGCGCCGATCATCCGAGGCGCCGGGACTGCGTTCCCGGGCCTGGTGATCAGTCGTCGTCAGCCGCTGTGCGCTTGCCGCCGCGGTAGGCGCCGGGTGGCAGGCCGGTCCATTGCTTGAAGGCACGCTGGAAAGCGCTGGGTTCGGAATAGCCGAGCAACTGCGCCAGGTCCGCGACGCTCATCGAACCGCGCACCAGCAGGCTGCAAGCGAGGTCGCGCCGCAGGTCATCGCGGATGCCAAGGAAGCTGGTGCCCAGTTCCGCCAGCTTGCGCGCCAGGGTTTGCCGCGACATGCCCAGGGCCTCGGCGGCCTGGGGTTCGGAGAGGCCGGCAAAGGGGTCGGCGACACTGAGCAAGCCGCGCAGATGAGCTTCGAAACTGGCCGCCGGGCCGGGGGAGAGCAGGGTTTGCAGCAAGTGACGGGCAAAACGCGCGGCCTCCTCGGGGCGCCGCAGGAGTGGCGCTCGCAGGCTCGCCGCGGGCAGCTCCAGCAGGGCCTGCGTGCCGCACAGGGGTTGGCGCCCGAACAGGAAGCGGGTTTGGGCGGCGAAGCCGACGAGGGCCTCGGGCAGGACCACCTTGCGCAGCGCCAGGGTCTGGCCCGCCAGCCAGCTGCCGGTGTGCCAGAGGGCGAGCAACAGCATGTGCGGCCACAAGGCGGAATCGGCCTGGATTGCGGTCCGTGGAGTCAGTACCAGGCGGGCGCTCTTGTGGTCCTTTTCCAGGTGCCAGGGCAGCGAGTCGTCGAACAGCCGATAGAAGCGCGCCGCTTCGTCGAAGGCATCGGCCAGGGTCGGCAGGTGCACCAGTAGCCGCAACAATTGCGCGAAGCTGCCCGGGGGCACCGGGCGGGCGAAGAAACCGAAGGCCTCGTCATGGCCGCTACCCACGGCCAGGCGACTCAAGGCCCGGTAGTGCCGTGGGGCGATGCGTTGCCCGTCACGCAGCACTTGCGCCGACAAGCCGCTGCGCTGCAACAGCGCAGCCAGGGCCGGTGGCTCGAGGCGTAGCTGGGCCAGCATTTCGCGGGCGAAGCGCGCGGGGATGGTCGGGGCAACGATCCAGTCGGTCATGTCAGTTGAGGCAAAGCGTCATTGGCGATGGCTCCTCTAGTCTTGCACATTGATGCGACCTACCACCCGGGAGTGCAGCGATGACTGACAAGACCTTGCCCGAGCAGCATGACTTCATGAGCAGCGGCTATGCCAGAACCTATCCCTCGACCGCCGGCACCCAGGAGCCCGTGCCGGCGCAGCGCCTGGACTCGCTCCTGGAGGATCTGCTGCGCGATGGTTTCGTGGTGCTCGAACGATTGTTCGATGAGCAGCAGGTTACCCGCATGCGCGAAGAACTGCTGGCGCAGTTGTCGCCCCATACCGGCCGCAATGCCTTCGAAGGCTTGCGGACCCAGCGCCTGTATGCGGTGATCGCCAAGACCCTGGCCTGCAACCCGCTGGTGGAGCATCCCCTGGTGCTGGGCTTGCTGGATCGAATCCTGGCGCCCAATTACCTGCTTTCCCAGTTGCAGGCCATCAATATCCTGCCAGGAGAGATCGCCCAGAGCCTGCACTACGACGATGCCTTCTATCCCATGGCTCGCCCGCGTCCGCCCTATGGCGCGGCGACGGTGATGGCCATCGACGATTTCACCGAGCAGAACGGCGCGACCCTGGTGATTCCCGGCAGCCACCTGTGGGACGCGCGCCTGCCCACTGCGGCCGAGCGTGCAGCGGCGCGGCCAGTGGTGATGCCCAGGGGATCGCTGGTGTTGTTCCTCGGTACTCTCTGGCATGGCGGTGGGGCCAATCGCAGCACGGCACCGCGCCTGGCCTTGACCGCGCAGTACTGCGAACCCTGGGCGCGCCAGCAAGAGAACTTCAGCCTGTCCATTCCCCGCCATACCGTGCGCCAGTGCAGCGAGCATATCCAGCGCCTGCTGGGGTATTCGATCCATGCGCCGTTCATGGGCATGGTCAACGGCATGCACCCCAAGCGGGTCCTGGAAGAGTCTTCCGAGCAAGGCATCGACTGAGGTTCGAGCATGCCCTGCCAGCCAGGGCCCGGAGCGCTCGCGCATCGGGCCTGCTGGGGGGCTTGGCCGTCAGTCGGCTCGGGTGGTGAAGGGCAGGCACCGGGCAGAATAAGCTTTTGAATACCCGGGATATTCTGTAGCCTTGCGCGGCTCCAACGTTGTCCGTGCCTGATGCATCCACTCTCCCGGCGGGGCCCTGAGCGGTCCGGAGCCGGTGGTATACTCGACTTTCGCGCCCAAGCGCCTGCAGGTCTTGCGAACATGACGCAAATTTCCGAACGCCTTCTGGTTCAAGCCCACCTCGACGCCAAGCAACCCGTGCCGTTGAGTGCCGAGCAAGAAGCCCATTTCCGTACCGCCATCGCGGCTGAGCTCAAGGCCCAGGACGCAGTGCTGGTTGCCCACTTCTATTGCGATCCGGTGATCCAGGCCCTGGCCGAAGAGACCGGTGGCTGTGTTTCCGACTCCCTGGAAATGGCCCGCTTCGGCAATGCCCATCCGGCCAAGACCGTGGTGGTGGCCGGAGTGCGTTTCATGGGCGAGACGGCGAAGATCCTCAACCCCGAAAAACGCGTGCTCATGCCGACCCTGGACGCCACCTGCTCCCTGGATCTGGGGTGCCCGGTGGAGGAGTTCTCGGCATTCTGCGACCAGCATCCCGAGCGCACCGTGGTGGTCTATGCCAACACCTCCGCGGCGGTGAAGGCCCGGGCCGACTGGGTGGTGACTTCCAGCTGTGCCCTGGAGATCGTCGAGAGCCTGATGGACAACGGCGAGAAGATCATCTGGGGGCCCGACAAGCACCTGGGCACCTACATCCAGCGCCAGACCGGTGCCGACATGCTGTTGTGGGACGGTGCCTGCATCGTCCACGAAGAGTTCAAGTCCAAGCAGTTGGAAGACATGCGGGCGCTGTATCCGGATGCGGCGATCCTGGTGCATCCGGAGTCGCCCAGCTCAGTGATCGAACTGGCCGATGCGGTGGGTTCCACCAGCCAGCTGATCGCTGCGGCGCAGCGCCTGCCGAACAAGACCTTCATCGTCGCCACCGACCGCGGCATCTTCTACAAGATGCAGCAGCTGTGCCCGGACAAGGTGTTCATCGAGGCCCCTACTGCCGGCAATGGCGCGGCCTGCCGCAGTTGCGCCCACTGCCCGTGGATGGCCATGAACACCCTGGAGCGCACCCTGCATTGCCTGCAGCAGGGCAGCAACGAGATCCATGTGGACCCAGCGCTGATCCCCAACGCTATCCGCCCGCTCAAGCGCATGCTGGATTTCACCCAGGCCGCGCGGATGAAGCTGGCTGGCAACGCCTGAAGCTTGTCCCGGCAAAAAAACGCCCCGATCTGTCGGGGCGTTTTTCATTGGGGGCGAATCATTTCTTCCGCTTGGGGATGCGCACCAACTGGGTGTTGGAATAGATGTCGTGCCAGCTGCGTTTCTGCTTGTCCAGCAGCACCCAGAAAAAGCCCAGGCCGGCACACAGCCAGGAAGCGATGGACACCATGAAGCGCAGCAGCGCCTGCCACAGGCTGATACGGCTGCCGTCGGCGTTCTGCACCCGAATGCCCCAGACCTGCATGCCCAGGGTCTGCCCGGAGTGGGTCCAGAACTTGGCGAAGAAACCGAACAGCACGAACAGCAGGACCGTGGAGTACAACGGGTCGCCATCCAGGGCCCCGGACTCGGTCAGGGCGCGCATCTTGGCTTCGCCAATGATCTGCATCTGGATCAGCTTGTAGATGCCGCCCGTGACGATCAGCAGGGCGACACATAGCAGGAAGTCATAGAACATCGCTGCCAGGCGACGGCCCAGGCCGGCGGCGGGGAATTCGCCCTGGGGGCTTAGCAGGTGTTTGGGCATGACAGGCTCTCATCTGGAAAAAAGAAGCCATTTTACGGATTTGCGCGCACAAAAAAGCCCCTGATGTCAGCATCAGGGGCTTTTTCGTTGCAGACGATTAAGCTTCTGCTTGTACTTCGTCAGCCTGCATGCCTTTCTGGCCTTGCACAGCGATGAAGGTCACTTTCTGGCCTTCTTTCAGGCTCTTGAAGCCGTTACCTTGAATGGCGCGGAAGTGTACGAACAGATCCGGACCGCTCTCTGGAGTGATAAAACCAAAACCTTTCTCGTCGTTAAACCACTTGACGGTACCGCTCTGACGTTGGGACATTTCTTATTTCCTTTGACGCTAAAAAATTAATGACAGTCTCTTCCCTGGGGAAGAGTACTGGGCTGGGTTGCAGGAAAGTAAGAGACGTCGAACGGGTGTAGCAAACTTGTTAGCTACTGCCCAGGTCACGATTCCAAGCGACCCATGCAAACACAGTGGGGAGACTCTACGCCAACTACGGGAGAAAAAACAAGCCCCGCGAAGCCCCGGTTTTACATAGCTTGCCGAGGTTTGGCGGAACTAGCGTGCACGGCTTATTCGATAGAGTTGTTCAATTGTTTTCGAGCGTTATAAGTGCCTTTCAGTATCGAAAATATGCACTGTTTTATGGCGGTTGCGTTACAGATTAGTGCACTTCTAACGCAACCGCGTTACTTATAGAAACAGTCGTTTAGCCGCGATAGTAGCGTTGGGGCACGAATGGCATTTTGCTTACAAGCATTGGCACCTTTTTCCCACGAACTATTGCGCAAACCTGCGTGTCGAGCGCCGTGTACCGGATATCCAGGTAACCCATGGCCAGCGGGCCGCCCAGGGTCGGGCCGAAACCGCCGCTGCAGACGCTACCGATGATATTGCCGTCGGCATCGACGATTTCCGCACCTTCGCGAACCGGCGTGCGTTCCTGGGGCAGCAGGCCGACACGCTTGCGCGCCACGCCCTCCTGCTGCTGGGCGAAGATCACTGCGGCGCCGGGGAAGCCACCCGCCCGCGGACCATCGGCCCGACGGGCCTTGGAGATGGCCCAGAGCAGGCTGGCCTGGATCGGCGTGGTCTGTTCGTTCATGTCATGGCCATAGAGGCACAGGCCGGCTTCCAGGCGCAGCGAGTCGCGGGCGCCGAGGCCGATCGGGGCCACTTCCGGTTCGGCCAGCAGGGCGCGGGCGATCTTCTCGGCCCGGGCCGTGGGGATCGAGATCTCGAAGCCGTCTTCGCCGGTGTAGCCTGAACGGCTGACGAAGCAGTCGACGCCCAGCAGCGTCACCGGCTTGAACTGCATGAAGGTCATCTGCGCCACTTGCGGCGCCAGGCGCTCCAGCACGCTGACTGCCGCCGGGCCTTGCAGGGCCAGCAGGGCACGCTCCTCGAACAGCGGCTGGATCTCGCACTGCTCGCCAATGTGCCGGCGCAGGTGGGCCAGGTCCTGGTCCTTGCAGGCGGCGTTGACCACCAGGAACAGTTGCTCGTCGCCCAGGTTGGCCACCATCAGGTCGTCGAGAATGCCGCCTTGTTCATTGGTGAACATGGCGTAGCGCTGCATGCCCACCGGCAGGTCGATGATGTCCACCGGCACCAGGGTCTCCAGGGCCTTGGCGGCGTTGGCGCCGCGCAGCAGGATCTGGCCCATGTGGGATACATCGAACAGCCCGGCCTGCTCGCGGCTGTGCTGGTGCTCCTTCATCACGCCCAATGGGTACTGCACCGGCATGTCGTAGCCGGCGAACGGCACCATGCGCGCGCCGAGTTCCAGGTGCAGGCTGTGCAATGGGGTTTTCAACAGTGTTTCGGTGGACATGGCGACTCCTGAAAAATGGACCGATACCAAGCGTGGGTATCAGCACTCGATGATGTTCACGGCCAGACCGCCACGGGCGGTCTCCTTGTATTTGCTTTTCATGTCGGCGCCGGTCTGGCGCATGGTGCGGATGACCTTGTCCAGGGACACGAAATGCTGCCCGTCTCCGCGCAAGGCCATGCGCACCGCGTTGATGGCTTTCACCGAACCCATGGCGTTGCGCTCGATGCAGGGCACCTGCACCAGCCCGCCGATGGGATCGCAGGTCAGCCCGAGGTTGTGTTCCATGCCGATTTCCGCGGCGTTCTCCACTTGCTGCACGCTGCCGCCCAGGACTTCGCACAGGGCACCGGCGGCCATCGAGCAAGCCACGCCCACTTCACCCTGGCAGCCGACTTCGGCGCCGGAGATCGAGGCGTTTTCCTTGTACAGGATGCCGATGGCGGCGGCAGTCAGGAGAAAACGCACCACCCCGTCCTCGTTGGCCCCGGGAATGAAGCGCATGTAGTAGTGCAGGACCGCGGGGATGATGCCGGCCGCGCCGTTGGTGGGGGCGGTGACCACCCGACCGCCATTGGCGTTTTCCTCGTTGACCGCCAGGGCGTAGAGGTTGACCCAATCCAGTACCGACAGCGCATCGCGCAGCGCGGCTTCCGGGTGTTTGCACAACTGCCGGTACAGGGCCGGGGCCCGGCGCTTGACCTTGAGCCCGCCCGGCAATATCCCTTCATGCCGGCAGCCGGCATCCACGCAATCCTGCATCACCTGCCAGATCTTCAGCAGGCCCTCGCGGGTCTGAGCTTCCGGGCGCCAGGCGCTTTCGTTGCCCAGCATCACCTGGCTGATGGACAGGCCGTAGGTGCTGCAATGCTGCATCAGTTCCCGGGCGGTCTTGAACGGAAAGGTCAGTGGCGTGGCGTCCTCGACGATGCGGTCGGCGCCGGCGGCGTCTTCATCGACGACGAAACCACCGCCCACGGAGTAGTACTCGCGGCTGCGGATCTGCAATCCGGCGCTATCGAAGGCACGGAAGATCATGCCGTTGGGGTGATAGGGCAGGGGCTTGCGGATCAGCGCCAGGTGTTCTTTCTCGTTGAACGCGATGCGCTGTTCGCCGAGCAGGTTGATGCTTGCGCTGCTGCGTATCGCTTGCAGGCGAGCACCGATGCTTTCGGTATCCACGGTGTCCGGGTGTTCGCCTTCCAGGCCCAGCAGCACGGCCTTGTCGCTGCCGTGGCCCTTGCCGGTGGCGCCCAGCGAGCCATACAGCTCGACCTTGACGCTGGCGGTGGCGGCCAGCAGCTGTTCACGGCGCAAGCCCTCGACGAAGCGCGCGGCTGCGCGCATCGGGCCGACGGTGTGGGAGCTGGAGGGGCCTATGCCAATCTTGAACAGGTCGAACACGCTCAGGGACATGTTGGTTCTCCGGTTTCTTGTTATAGCGGCAGCTGTAAGCCGCAAGCCGCAAGCTGCAAGCTGCAAGTCAGAAGTCGGGCAACTCTTGCTTGCAGCTTGAGGCTATTAGCTTGTGGCTGCCTTAAGCGTAGTTTTCGATCGACGGGCAGGCGCACACCAGGTTGCGGTCGCCGAACACGTTGTCGACCCGGCCCACCGGTGGCCAGTACTTGCCTTCGACCAGCGACGCCACCGGGTACACCGCCTGCTCGCGGCTGTACGGGTGCGTCCACTCGCCAACCAGTTCCGCCGCAGTGTGCGGAGCGTTCTTGAGCGGGTTGTCGTCCTTGTCCAGGGTGCCGTTCTCCACGGCGCGGATCTCCTCGCGGATGCGGATCATGGCGTCGCAGAAACGATCCAGTTCTTCCTTGGACTCGCTTTCGGTCGGCTCGATCATCAGCGTGCCGGCCACCGGGAACGACATGGTCGGGGCGTGGAAGCCGAAGTCGATCAGGCGCTTGGCCACGTCGTCGACGCTGATGCCGCTGCTGTCCTTGAGTGGACGCAGGTCGAGGATGCACTCGTGGGCCACCAGGCCGTTGCTACCGGTATAGAGCACGGGGTAGTGCTCTTCCAGGCGCTGGGCGATGTAGTTGGCGTTGAGGATCGCCAATTGCGAGGCACGCTTGAGCCCGGCACCGCCCATCATGCGGATGTACATCCAGGTGATCGGCAGGATGCTGGCGCTGCCGAACGGCGCGGCGCTGACGGCGCCCTGCTTGTTGTCCAGCACCGCGTGGCCCGGCATGAACGGCGCCAGGTGCGACTTGACGCCGATCGGGCCGACACCAGGGCCGCCACCGCCATGGGGAATGCAGAAGGTCTTGTGCAGGTTCAGGTGGGACACGTCGCCGCCGAACTTGCCCGGGGCGCAGAGGCCGACCATGGCGTTCATGTTGGCGCCGTCGATGTACACCTGGCCGCCGTTGTCATGAATGATGCCGCAGATCTCGCGAATGCCTTCCTCGAACACGCCGTGGGTCGAGGGATAGGTGATCATCAGCGCGGCCAGGTGCTCACGGTGCTCGATGGCCTTGGCTCGCAGGTCCTCGATATCCACGTTGCCCCGGGCGTCGCAGGCAGTGACCACCACGCGCATGCCGGCCATGTTGGCGGTAGCCGGGTTGGTGCCGTGGGCCGAGGATGGAATCAGGCAGATATCGCGACGGCCTTCGCCACGGCTCTGGTGATAGGCACGGATCGCCAGCAGGCCGGCGTACTCGCCCTGGGAGCCGGCGTTGGGCTGCAGCGACACGGCGTCATAGCCCGTGGCGGCGCAGAGCATCGCCTCCAGTTCGTCGGTCAGTTGCTGGTAGCCGGCGCTTTGCTCGGTCGGGGCGAAGGGGTGCAACGCGCCGAACTCGGCCCAGGTGATCGGGATCATCTCGCTGGCGGCGTTGAGCTTCATGGTGCACGAGCCCAGCGGGATCATGGTGCGATCCAGGGCCAGGTCCTTGTCCGCCAGCTTGCGCAGGTAGCGCATCAGCTCGGTTTCCGAATGGTAGCGGTTGAACACCGGATGGCTGAGGATCGCCGACTGGCGTACCAGCGCCGCCGGAATGCGGCTGGAGACGGCCTGGGTCACACTGGCGAAGTCCGGTACCGGCTTGCCTTCGGCCAGCAGCTGCCACAGGGTTTCGACGTCGGCCTGGGAGCAGGTCTCGTCCAGGGACAGGCCCAGGCGCTCGGCGTCGATCACCCGCAGGTTGATGCGCTGCGCACGCGCTTGTTCATGCAATGCGCCAGTGCGGGCGCCGGTGTGCAGGCTCAGGGTATCGAAGAAGTCCTGCTGTTCCGGGGCCAGGCCGAGTTGCGCCAGGCCCTGGGCGAGGATCGCGGTCAGCTGGTGGATGCGCTGGGCGATCTGCACCAGGCCCTTGGGACCGTGGTACACGGCATACATGCTGGCGATGTTGGCCAGCAGCACTTGGGCGGTGCAGATGTTGCTGGTGGCCTTCTCGCGACGGATGTGCTGTTCGCGGGTCTGCATGGCCAGGCGCAGCGCCGGCTTGCCGAAACGGTCCACCGAGACGCCGACCAGGCGGCCAGGCATGTCGCGCTTGAACGCATCGCGGGTGGAGAAATAGGCCGCGTGCGGGCCACCGAAGCCCAGTGGCACGCCAAAGCGCTGGGCGCTGCCGATGGCTACGTCGGCGCCGAATTCGCCCGGCGGGGTCAACAGCGTCAGGGCCAGCAGGTCGGCGGCCACGGCCACCAGGGCATTGGCCCCATGGAAACGTTCGGCCAGCTCACGGTAGTCGAACAGGTCGCCATTACTGGCCGGGTATTGCAGCAGGGCGCCGAAGAACGGGCTGACATCGGTCAACTGGCGTTCATCGCCCACCACCACTTCGATGCCCAGGGGTTCGGCGCGGGTGCGCAGTACGTCCAGGGTCTGCGGGTGGCAATGCACGGAGGCGAAGAAGGCATGGCTGCCCTTGTTCTTGCTCAGGCGCTTGCAGAAGGTCATGGCTTCGGCGGCGGCAGTGCCTTCGTCGAGCAAGGAGGCGTTGGCGATCGGCAGGCCGGTCAGGTCGCTGATCAGGGTCTGGAAGTTCAGCAGGGCTTCCAGGCGGCCTTGGGAAATCTCCGGCTGGTATGGGGTGTAGGCGGTGTACCAGGCCGGGTTTTCCAGCAGGTTGCGCAGGATCGGCGAAGGCGTATGGCAGCTGTAGTAGCCCTGGCCGATATAAGTCTTGAACAGCTGGTTATTGGCGGCGATGGCCTTGATCGAAGCCAGGGCATCGGCTTCGCTCTGGCCGGCGCCGAGTTCCAGCACGCTGGTGCCCTTGATGCTCTCGGGGATTACGCTGGCGCTCAGGGCTTCCAGGGAGTCGAAGCCCAGGCGGTTGAGCATGGCTTGCTCATCGTCCTGGCGCGGGCCGATATGGCGGCTGATGAATTCGTTGGCGGTGGTGAGGTTGACGGTCATCACGGATTCCTCAGGCTTGGGCGTTGGCTTTGATCAGGCGGTCGTAGGCGTCCTGGTCGAGCAGTTGGCCCACAGCGCCGGCATCGGCAGGAATGAAGCGGAAGAACCAGCCTTCGCCCAGCGGGTCTTCGTTGACCAGTTCCGGGCGGTCTTCCAGGGCCGGGTTGATGGCGACCACTTCGCCGTCCAGGGGCATGTACACGCCGCTGGCAGCCTTCACCGATTCCACGGTGGCGGCTTCGGCGCCCTTGTCGTAGCCCTGCAATTCGGGCAGTTGCACGAACACCACATCGCCCAGGGCGTTCTGCGCGAAAGCCGTGATGCCAACGGTGACGCTGCCATCGGCTTCAGCACGCAGCCATTCGTGATCTTCGGTAAAACGCAACTCGCTCATGGAAACTCCTCAGGGGCCAGATTTCGTCTGGTGGACGCGATTGAATGCTCGTGCGGGGCCGAGCCGAATGGCGATATCCATAGCAAGAACATGGCCAATTCTTATTTATTCTTTATAAATCAATGGCTTGAGTTATTTTGGCGAGCAAATGACTGGATCGGCTGTAGCGAAATCGCTACAGCCCTGGCTGCGAAAAAAACGCTTTTGGGATCAAAGTCTTGGAGAACAGAGGCTTGACGCGACTGTAGCGATATCGTTCCGCTGTAGCGCTTTCAGTACAGATGGAGGTCGCTTTTCGCCCGTTTTTTGTAGGAGCGCAGCTTGCTCGCGATAGAAGCCGAGGGCGCTGCGCAGGCTCCAGGCATTGCGGCGTCGTTGAGATTTTCGCGAGCGAGCTTCGCTGCTAAAGAAGCAGTGCAGCCTGCTTCAGGGCTTGCCGGGGATACCGTACTTGCGCAGGCGATGGGCGATGGCGGTGTGGGAGGTCTGCAGGCGGTTGGCCAGCTGCCGGGTCGAGGGGTAATGGACATAGAGGCTTTCCAGCAGCTCTTTCTCGAAACCTTCCACCGCCTGCTCCAGGCTCTCGACCTCGGCATCGTTCTGGCGCGCTACCGAGGTCCCGGCGATGTCTAGGTCGCCGATGTCCACCAGATTGCCGTCGCAGATCGCCGCCGCGCGAAAGATCACGTTCTGCAACTGGCGCACGTTGCCCGGCCAGCGGTTGCCCAGCAGCGCCGGGTAGGTGCCCGGGGTCAGCCGGCATACCGGCCGCTGGATCTGGGTGCAGGCCTGCTGCATGAAATAGCGGGCCAGCAACAGGATGTCCTGACCGCGTTCGCGCAATGGCGGCACTTCGATGTTCAGCACATTGAGGCGGTAGAACAGGTCTTCGCGGAAGCTGCCCTCGGCGACCATTTTCTCCAGGTCGCGGTGGGTGGCGCTGAGGATGCGCACATCGACTTTGATCTCGCGGTCGCCACCGACCCGGCGAAAGCTGCCGTCATTGAGAAAGCGCAGCAGCTTGGCTTGCAGGTAGGGCGACATCTCGCCGATTTCATCGAGGAATACCGTGCCCTGGTTGGCCAGCTCCATCAGCCCTGGCTTGCCCCCGCGCTGGGCCCCGGTGAAGGCGCCGGGGGCATAACCGAACAGTTCGCTCTCGGCGAGGTTTTCCGGCAGCGCCGCGCAGTTCAGGGCCAGGAACGGCGCGCCATGGCGAGCGCTGATGGCGTGGCAGGCGCGGGCCACCAGTTCCTTGCCGGTGCCGGTTTCACCCTGGATCAGCAACGGTGCATCCAGGGCCGCGACCCGTTGCGCCCGGGCCTTGAGGGTGCGGATCGCCGGCGACTCGCCGAGCAGGGCATCGAAGCCCTCGGCATGATCGTGGTGCAGGGCCGACAACTGCTCGCCGATGCGATTGGGCTGGTACAGGGTCAGCAGTGCGCCGGCGTCGGTGATGGGCATGGCGTCGAGCAACAGGGTCTGGCCATTGACCGTGACTTCCCGCAGCGGCAGGCGAAAGCCCTGTTCCAGCAGCGTAGCCAGCAGGCCGGGGTCGGCGAACAGCTCGGCCACGCTTTCCCCCGCAGGCTCACGGCCATACAGGGCCACCAGCGCCGGGTTGGCCAGCAGCACCTTGCCGGCGCTGTCCAGGGCCAGCACCGGGTCGGTCATGGCGGCCAGCAGGGCATCGAGCTGCAGGTGGCGGCGTTGTCCGGGGAGGATGTCGACCACCGTCACGGCCTGTACACCTCGTACGTTGAACAGCGCGTCGCGCAGCTCATCCAGGACTTGCGGGCTCAGGGTCGGGGCGTCGATGTAGACGTTGGGCGGCACCATTTCCACCGCATCCAGGTTGAGGTTGCGCCCGCCGAGCAGGGCCAGCACTTCCTGGGTGATGCCGACGCGGTCGATGAAACTGACGTGGATACGCATGGGGTGACGGAAGGTTCTGGGGCACTGGAGGGCTGCCAGTATGCCTTGGGCGCGGGGCTTAGTCGAAGTCGCCGTGGCCGGCGCCGAGCAAGGTCCGGGGCAGGTGCGCAAGACCGCCGGGCGTGACTGGCGCCGGCAGGCTCGCAGCTGCCCGGGACTTATTCCAGGTGTTCGGGGTTCATCGGGTCGCCGGACTTGATGTCCAGTTGCTTGCGCACATCCTCGAACATCTCGTCGTAGTACTTGTGCAGGGACGAGATATTGGCGCTCTTGGGCATCCCGTGTTGCTGGGCGATACGCGCGGCATGGCGGGCGAAATCGAAGGCCTGGTCCTTGGCCAGGAAGAACTGTTCCTTGAGTGGCTTGTCCTCGATGGTGCCGTGCAGGGTGAATTGCATGCCCCGGCCCTCCTTGGGGTCATGGGCCACTTCATAGTCGATGCACAGGTTGTAGCTGTAGTCGTCCTTGTTCAGCGCATGGCGCTCGATATGCAGGTGACCGGGCTCAAACATGGCCATAGGCGTTGTCCTCCTGGGCGTTGAAGAGGGGCAGGCGATGGGCCTGCCCGTGTTCCGGCAGCGGGCGTCTACAGGTAGCTAATGCCGGGTTTCTCCGTGCTGATGCGCGTGCCGGCCTGGCCCTGGACGATGGCTTCAATGTCCGAGAGTGAACCGATCACCGCGACTTTTCCAGTCTGCCGGGCGAATTCGCAGGCCGCCTGGACCTTGGGCCCCATGGAGCCGGCGGCAAAGCCCAGCTTCTGGATTTCGTCCGGATGGGCCTGGGCGATGGCCTTCTGGGTCGGCTTGCCGAAATCGATGAACGCCGCATTGACGTCGGTGGCGATCACCAGCAGGTCGGCTTCCAGTTGCCGGGCCAGCAGCGCCGAGCACAGGTCCTTGTCGATCACCGCCTCGATGCCCTGGAGCTTGCCGTCCTCGCCATACATGGTCGGGATGCCGCCACCACCGGCGCAGATCACGATGCTGCTTTTCTCCAGCAGCCACTTGATCGGACGGATCTCGAAGATGCGCTTGGGTGTCGGGCTCGCCACCACGCGGCGGAACTTGTCGCCGTCCGCAGCGATGGCCCAGCCTTTTTCCTTGGCCAGGCGCTCGGCTTCTTCCTTGTCGTAGACCGGGCCGATGGGCTTGGTCGGGTTCTTGAACGCCGGGTCCCTGGCGTCCACTTCCACTTGGGTCAGCAAGGTGGCGAAGGGCACCTCGAAGTCCAGCAAGTTGCCCAGTTCCTGTTCGATGATGTAGCCGATCATGCCCTCGGTCTCGGCGCCGAGCACGTCCAGCGGGTAGGGCGAGACCTGGGTGTAGGCCGCCGCCTGCAGCGACAGCAGTCCCACTTGCGGACCATTGCCGTGGGCGATCACCAGCTGGTTGCCGGGATGGATCTTGGCGATCTGTTCGGTGGCGATGCGGATGTTGGCGCGCTGGTTGTCCGCGGTCATGGGTTCACCACGGCGCAGCAGGGCGTTACCGCCCAATGCAACGACGATACGCATAATGCAGTCCTTCTAGAGTCCGGTGCCGGCGCTACCTGGGCAGCGCCGGTGCCGAAGGGGATTTACAGGTCGGCCAGGGTCGAGACCAGGATCGCCTTGATGGTGTGCATGCGGTTCTCCGCCTGCTCGAAGGCGATGCAGGCCGGGGACTCGAACACGTCATCGGTGACTTCGATGCCGTTGGCCAGGTGCGGATACTGCTCGGCGATCTGCTTGCCGACCTTGGTATCGCTGTTGTGGAAGGCCGGCAGGCAGTGCATGAACTTGGTCCGTGGGTTGCCGGTGGCCTTCATCAGCTGGGTGTTGACCTGGTAGGGCAGCAGTTGCTCGATGCGCTCGGCCCAGGCTTCCACCGGCTCGCCCATGGAGACCCAGACGTCGGTGTGGATGAAGTCCACGCCCTTGACCGCGGCTTTCGGGTCCTCGGTGAGGGTGATGCGCGCACCGCTTTCCTCAGCGTATTTCTTGCAGCGCTCGACCAGGTCGTCATGTGGCCACAGGGCCTTGGGCGCGCAGATGCGCACGTCCATGCCGAGCTTGGCGCCCACCAGCAGCAGCGAGTTGCCCATGTTGTTGCGAGCATCGCCCAGGTAGGCGTAGCTGATCTCGTGGATCGGCTTGTCGGCGTGCTCACGCATGGTCAGCACGTCGGCGATCATTTGGGTCGGGTGGTATTCGTCGGTCAGGCCGTTGAACACCGGCACCCCGGCGAACTTCGCCAGTTCCTCGACGATCTCCTGCTTGAAGCCGCGATACTCGATGGCGTCGTACATGCGCCCCAGCACCCGGGCGGTGTCCTTCATGCTTTCCTTGTGGCCGATCTGCGAGGAGTTGGGGTCGATGTAGGTGACGTTGGCCCCTTGGTCATAGGCCGCTACCTCGAAGGCGCAGCGGGTACGGGTGGAGGTCTTTTCGAAGATCAGGGCGATGTTGTTGCCCTTCAGGTGCTGTTGCTCGGTGCCGGTGTACTTGGCGCGCTTGAGATCGCGGGACAGGTCCAGCAGGTAGCGCAGCTCGCGTGGGGTGTGGTGTTCCAGGCTCAGCAGGTTGCGGTTGTGGATATTGAAGGCCATGGTGATTTTCCTCGAATTCGGTGATCGGCCCGACCGGCGCCGGGCAGGCGCGGTCGGACAGCGGGTCTTCTAAAGGCTCAGTAGTCGATCGGGTCACGCACGATCGGGCAGGTCATGCAGTGGCCGCCGCCACGGCCGCGACCCAGTTCTCCGGCGCTGATGGTGATGACTTCCACACCGGCCTTGCGCAGCAGGGTGTTGGTGTAGGTATTGCGGTCGTAGCCGATGACCACGCCGGGCTCCACGGCCACCACGTTGTTGCCGTCGTCCCATTGCTCGCGTTCGGCGGCGAAGCTGTTGCCGCCGGTCTCCACGACCCGCAGGGCCTTGAGGTTGAGGGCGGCGGCCACGGTGTCGAGGAAGTTGGTCTTCTCGCGCTGGATATCGATGCCGTGGGGCTTGCTCTCGTCAGGGCGCAGGGTGAAGGGAACGATCTGATTGACCACTTCGGGGAAGATGGTGACCAGGTCGCGGTCGCAGAAACTGAACACGGTGTCCAAGTGCATCGCCGCGCGGGACTTCGGCAGGCCGGCAACGATCACTCGCTCCACGGCCTTGTTCTTGAACAGGTTGCGCGCCAGTTGGCCGATGGCCTGGTGGGACGAGCGTTCGCCCATGCCGATCAGGACCACGCCGTTGCCAATGGGCATGACGTCACCGCCTTCCAGGGTGGAGGCGCCATGCTCCTGGTCGGGGTCGCCGTACCAGATCTGGAAGTCGGCGTTGGTGAACTCGGGGTGGAACTTGTAGATGGCGGTGGTCAGCAGGGTTTCCTGGCGTCGCGCCGGCCAGTACATGGGGTTGAGGGTCACGCCGCCATAGATCCAGCAGGTGGTATCGCGGGTGAACTGGGTGTTGGGCAGCGGTGGCAGGATGAAGCTGGCATGGCCGAGGAAGTCGCGGAACATCTCGATGGTCCTGCCGCCGAAGCTGCTGGGCAGGTCATCGGCCGAGACCCCGCCGATGAGATATTCGGCGATCTTGCGCGGCTCCAGGCTACGCAACCACGAGCCGACTTCCTCCACCAGCCCCAGGCCAACGGTGTTGGCGGTGATCTTGCGCTCCAGGATCCAGTCCAAGGCTTCGGGGATGGCGACGATGTCGGTCAGCAGGTTGTGCATCTCCAGCACATCGATATCCCGCTCGCGCATCTTGGTGACGAAGTCGAAGTGATCGCGCTTGGCCTGGGCCACCCACAGCACGTCGTCGAACAGCAGTTCATCGCAGTTGTTCGGAGTCAGCCGCTGATGGGCCAGGCCTGGGGAGCAAACCATGACTTTGCGCAGTTTGCCGGCTTCGGAATGGACGCCGTACTTAACTTTTTCCGTGGTCATTACTGTGATCCTCCAGAGACAAAACAATCAGGGGGTAATGCAGGTGCAGCTACAGGGTCAGGAAGCCGTCGTAGAGGCCGTAGGCAGCCGCTGCGGCGCCCAGGAGCACGGCCGCGAAGATCAGCTTCTCGACACGGGTGAAAACCGGTTTGTGCAATTCCATCTTGGCCTTGGCGAAGAGCACCGCGCCGGGGGCGTAGAGCAGGGCCGAGAGCAGCAGGTACTTGACCCCGCCGGCGTACAGCAGCCACACCGCGTAGAGCAGGGCGATGGCGCCGATCACCAGGTCCTTCTTGCGCTCGGCCAGGGCTTGTTCGTAGCTTTCGCCACGCACTGCCAGGAGCACCGCGTAAGCCGCCGACCAGAAGTACGGCACCAGGATCATCGAGGTGGCGAGGTAGATCAGCGACAGGTAGGTGCCCTTGGAAAACAGGGTGATGACCAGGAAGACCTGCACCATGACGTTGGTCAGCCACAGGGCGTTGGCCGGTACGTGGTTGGCGTTCTCGCGGCGCAGGAACTCCGGCATGGTGTGGTCCTTGGCGGCGGCGAACATGATCTCGGCGCACAGCAGGACCCACGACAGCAGCGCTCCCACCAGCGAGATGATCAGGCCGATGCTGATCAGCAGCGCGCCCCAGTGGCCCACCACATGTTCCAGGACTGCGGCCATGGATGGGTTCTGCAGCTTTGCCAGTTCCGGCTGGGTCATGATCCCCAGGGACAGCACGTTCACCAGCACCAGGAACAGCAGCACGGTGATGAAGCCAATGACGGTGGCCTTGCCCACATCGGAGCGTTTTTCCGCCCGGGAAGAGAAGATGCTCGCGCCCTCGATGCCGATGAACACCCAGACGGTGACCAGCATCATGTTGCGTACCTGGTTCATCACGCTGCCCAGGTCCGGGTTCTTCACGCCCCAGATGTCAGCGGTGAAGATGTCCAGCTTGAAGGCGAAGAGCGCGATCAGTACGAACAGCAGCAGCGGCACTACCTTGGCCACCGTGGTCACCAGGTTGATGAAAGCCGCTTCCTTGATCCCGCGCAGCACCAGAAAGTGCACCGCCCAGAGCAGGACCGAGGCACCGATCACCGCAGCAGGAGTGTTCCCCTCCCCAAATATCGGGAAGAAGTAACCCAGGGTGCTGAACAGCAGGACGAAGTAGCCGACGTTGCCCAGCCAGGCGCTGATCCAGTAGCCCCAAGCTGAGGAGAAGCCCATGTAGTCGCCGAATCCGGCCTTGGCGTAGGCATATACACCGCCATCCAGGTCAGGTTTGCGATTGGCCAGGGTTTGAAAGACGAATGCCAATGTCAACATGCCGACTGCAGTAATTGCCCAACCAATAAGAACTGCCCCGACATCGGCGCTGGCTGCCATGTTCTGCGGCAGGGAAAAGATCCCCCCGCCAATCATGGAACCCACTACCAAGGCGACTAATGCGCCCAGTTTTAGTTTTCCGGGAGATTCAGACATCGCATGACTCCAATGCAGGAGAAGAGAGACTTCAGATTAAGTCTGTCGCCAATCCAAACTGCTGACTTGGATCAGTCAATTGCTGCATTTCGTTGTGAATGAATGACTTAAGTCTTATAGCGAGAGGTAGAATGCAGCCCTGCAAGGCCCATCCCATAAGGCTTTGATCTCCTTTCAAGAGGTGGCTTCCATTATCGATGTCGATTGACGCTAGACCCTTTCAAAGAATATGCAAATCATGCCGCTTGCTAATTAAGGCGAGAGTGATGATGGCACTTGGTACATACTCTTGACAAAATACTCGGTTATTCAGTGTGTTCTGGCGGGTAGTCGCGGAGTGCCCGAATAAAGGATGATTAATTGACTGTTACTATCAGAATCAAATTCCTAGAAAGTTATTTAATTGCGTCTAATTTTATCGCCAGGGCGACTCGCTGATATAAGGAGTAGGGATGTCACAACCGGCACAGAAGCTTCAATTGGGTGCGCTGATCGCGTTGGTGGTGGGCTCGATGATTGGCGGCGGGATTTTTTCCCTGCCGCAGAACATGGCGGCCCGGGCCGACGCCGGGGCGGTACTGATCGGCTGGGCGATTACCGCGGTGGGCATGCTGACCCTGGCCTTCGTGTTCCAGACCCTGGCCAATCGCAAGCCTGAACTGGATTCCGGGGTCTACGCCTACGCCAAGGCCGGCTTCGGCGACTACATGGGCTTCTCCTCAGCTTGGGGCTACTGGATCAGCGCCTGGCTGGGCAACGTCGGCTACTTCGTCCTGCTGTTCAGCACCCTGGGCTACTTCTTCCCGGTGTTCGGCCAGGGCAACACCCCGGTGGCCATCGGCTGTGCCTCGCTGTTGCTGTGGGCCGTGCATTTTTTGGTACTGCGCGGGATCAAGGAGGCCACGTTCATCAACCAGCTGACCACGGTGGCCAAGATCGTGCCCTTGGTGATGTTCATCGTGATCGCCGCAGTGGCCTTCAAGGCGGAGATCTTCACCCGCGACATCTGGGGGCGCGCCAACCCGAATTTCGGCGGAGTGCTGGACCAGGTGCGCAACATGATGCTGGTCACGGTATTCGTGTTCATCGGCATCGAGGGAGCCAGCGTGTATTCGGCGCGGGCGCAGAAGCGCGCGGATGTCGGGCGGGCCACGGTGATAGGTTTCCTCGGCGTGCTGGCGCTGCTGGTGCTGGTCAACGTGCTGTCGCTGGGGATCATGAGCCAGCCGGAGCTGGCCAGTTTGCAGAACCCGTCCCTGGCGGCGGTGCTGGAGCATATCGTCGGGCCCTGGGGCGCCTTGCTGATCAGCGTCGGCCTGGCGGTATCGTTGCTCGGGGCCCTGCTGTCCTGGGCCCTGTTGTGTGCGGAGATCCTCCACGCCACCGCGAGCGACCGGACCATGCCGGCCTTCTTGCGCAAGGAAAACGCCAACCATGTACCGGTCAACGCCCTGTGGCTGACCAACGTGATGATCCAGGTATTCCTGCTGATCACCCTGGTGTCCGCCGGCACCTATACCAAGCTGATCTACCTGGCGTCGTCGATGATCCTGGTGCCCTATCTGTGGTCGGCGGCCTATGCGGTGCTGCTCAGTGGCCGTGGCGAAACCTACGAGCAAGCCTCGGGGGAACGCCTCAAGGATCTGTGCATCGCCGTGGTCGCCCTGAGCTATGCCATCTGGTTGTTGTATGCCGGCGGGGTCAAGTACCTGCTGCTCTCGGCGCTGCTCTACGCGCCGGGAGTGATCCTGTTCGCCAAGGCCAAGCATGAGCAGGGCGAGCCGTTGTTCACCCTGCCGGAGAAGCTGATCTTCAGTGCCGTGATCGTCGGTGCGCTGCTGGCGGCCTACGGCCTCTACAGTGGTTTGCTGGCGCTATGAACCCGCAGCAGCGGCTCTTGCTGCCCTACCAGGGGCCCTATGACTGGCAGGCCATGCTGGGGTTCTTCGCGGTGCGCGCCATCGGCGGCCTGGAGGTGGTGCAGGACGGTGTCTACGCTCGCAGCTTCGAGCTCGATGGGAGACAGGGCACCCTGAGCCTGCGCCCCGGACCTGGCGAGCAGTTGGATTTGCGCTTGAACCTGGGGGGCGCGGAACCGTCCCCGTCACTGATCGGCCAGGTGGTGATGCGCGTGCGCCGGCAGTTCGACCTGGATGCCGACGTACTGCGTATCCACCAAGAGCTGGCCGCCGACCCGCTGTTGCAACCCTTGCTGCTGGCCCATCGCGGGTTGCGTGTACCGGGCGCCTGGGATGGCTTCGAACTGGCGATCCGCGCGGTACTGGGCCAGCAGATCACGGTAGCGGGTGCGATCCGCCTCGCCACTCGGCTGGTGGCGGTGCATGGCCAGCCACTGGCACTCCCCGATCCCGGTTGGCCGGGACTGACCCAGGTGTTCGCCACGCCCGCCGTCCTGGCCGTGGCGGACCTGGCTGCCCTGGGCATGCCCGCCAGCCGTGGCCGGACCTTGTCCACCGTGGCCCGGGCATTGCTGGCGGATCCGGGTTTGCTCGACCCCAAGGCCAGTTTGCAGCAGGGGCTCGATGGCCTGCTGCGGCTGGTAGGAATCGGTGACTGGACGGCGCATTACATCGCCTTGCGGCACATGCGTGAGATGGACGCTTTCCCGGCGGCCGATGTGGGCCTGCTCAATGCCATGGCCACCCTCCAGGGCCAGCGGCCCAGTGCCCGGCAACTGCTGGCCCGGGCCGAGGCCTGGCGGCCCTGGCGCGGTTATGTGGCGCAGCAGCTGTGGACATCGGGTAGCTGAGGAGCCAGGCGCCTACCACCAGCGGGCGCGATGGGCACCCAGGGGGCCGGCCGGGCAATCCCACTGGATCGGCGTGCCGCTGATCTGCAGGGGCACGCGCAAGCGATGGGCCGGACCCCAGGCGGTCTGCTCCAGCACCAGTCCCTGGTCGTCCTGATCTTCCCCGCGCAACCCGCTAGTGGCTGGCCCCTGGCCTGAATGCTCGACCAGCAACTGCGCGGTACGCGCCAGGGACAGGCGCGCCTGGCCGCCGTGGCGCCAGGTCGGATCCAGTGCCCGCAGGGCACTGGCGGCCATCAGGTAGCCGGTGGCGTGGTCCAGGGCCTGGACCGGCAATGGCGTGGGGCGTTGCGCAGCCTTCCAGGCCATGCCCGCCTCGGCGATCCCGCTGCTCATCTGCACCAGGCTGTCGAACCCCCGGCGGTTGCGCCACGGACCGCTCCAGCCGTAGGCGTTGAGGCTCACCTCGATCAGGCCCGGGGCCAGGCGCTGGCGCTGCTCGCTGTCATAGCCCAGGCCGTCCAGGGCGTCGCCGCGGTAGCCATGCAGCAGCAGGTCGGCCTGGGCCAGCAAGCCTTCGAAGGTGGCGCGGTCTTGGCGATCGTGCAGGTCCAGGCGGGCGCAGCGCTTGCCCAGGGTCATTTCCGGTTCGACGGCCGGTTCGTTCCACCAGGGCGGATCGATGCGCAGCACGTCGGCGCCGAGCCCGGCCAGCAGGCGGCTGGCCACGGGACCGGCCAGGACCCGGGTCAGGTCCAGGACCTTGAGCCCGGCCAGTGGCCGTTCGCTGCAACCGCTCCAGGCCTTGCCCCGGGGTTCGCCACCGGGCAGCCAGTGCACCAGGGGCTCGCCGGCCACCGCCTGGCCCTGGGAGTGGGCCTGCCATTGGGCCCAACTGCGCATCTGCGCCGCGCAGCCACCTTGCTCGACCATGGCCTGCTCCAGTTCCAGGGCGTTCCAGCCGGCCACCCGGGTGGCCATGGTCGCGCGGTCGCTGGCGGCGCCCAGGACGTGTTCGGCCACGGCTCGATGATGGGGAGCATTGGTATGCAGGCGAATCCAGCCGTCGCGGGTGGCATAGTCGCCGGCGATCGGGTCCCAGAGCGCCGGCGGGTTCCAACCCTGGGGACGCAGCGAGCTGGCGAACCAGAACGAGGCCAGGCGCCGATCGACGCTGACAACGGGCCGACGGCCAGTGTGGCTGTGCAGCAGTTCGGCCAGCGCTTGCCCGGCGGCGCCGATGCTGGCGCTGGCCAGGTCACTGACGGCGAAGGCCGAGGGCAGGGCGCCCTCGCCTTGTTCGTTGAGATTGGACGGCGGCAGGTCCAGGGCGGCTTGAATGGATGCCAGTAGCGGGGACATGGACGGCTCCTCGAGACAAGAGGAGGGCATTGCACCCTGAAATCCCCTGGCCTGTCGAGGCGCAGGCGCGGGTCTTGTGACGCGGGTTGCCGCGTCACAAGGGCCTGGCTCAGACGCGGAACTGGTCCATCAGCTGCATCTGCTGGGTGGCCAGGGCATTGAGCTGGCTGCTGACCTGGGCCGACTCGCTGGCCTGTTCGGTGAGGGTCTCGGTGACGCTGCGGATCGCCGAGACATTGCGGTTGACCTCTTCGGCCACCGCGCTCTGTTCTTCGGCGGCACTGGCGATCTGCAGGTTCATGTCGCTGATCACCGTCACCGCGTCGCTGATCTTGCCCAGGGCCTGGACCGCTTGCTGGATCTGCCCGGCATTGCTCTGCGCCTGGCTCTGGCTGGCATGCATGGTGGTCACTACGTCGCGGGTGCCGCTCTGGATGCGCTCGATCACCACGCGAATCTCTTCCACCGAGTCCTGGGTGCGCTTGGCCAGGTTGCGTACTTCATCGGCCACCACCGCGAAACCACGGCCGCTTTCACCGGCGCGGGCAGCCTCGATGGCGGCGTTGAGGGCCAGCAGGTTGGTCTGCTCGGCGATGCTGCGGATCACCTCCAGCACCGAACCGATCTGCTCGCTGCTCACCGCCAGGGCCTCGACTTCGCCCACCGCCTTGCTCACCTCGTCGGCCAGCAGGCTGATGTCCTGGGTGCTGCGTTCGATGATGGTCATGCCTTCCCTGGCCGACTGGTCGGCGCCGCGGGCGGCCTGGGCGGCATTGGCCGCACTGCTGGCGACCTCGTGGGCGGTGGCGCTCATTTCGTTGGAGGCAGTGGCCACCTGGTCGATTTCGCGGAACTGGACCTGCATGCCTTCGCTGGTCTGGCGGGCGATTTCCGAAGACTGGTCGGCGGTGCCGCGGGCTTCGATGATGCTTTGCTTGATCTGGGCGATGGTCGGTTGCAGCTTGTCGAGGAAGCGGTTGAACCAGCCCACCAGCTCACCCAGCTCGTCCTTCTTGCTGTAGTCCAGGCGCTGGGTCAGGTCGCCATCGCCGCTGGCGATGGCCTTGAGCATCTGCGCCACGCCGTTGATCGGCCGGGTCACGCCCGACGCGCTGAGCCAGATCAGGGCCAGGCCCAGCAGGCCGGCGCCGATGGCGACCAGCACGGTCTTGAGCGTGCCGCTGGTCTGGGCTTCGTCCAGCAGTGTCTGCAGCTTCACCGAGTCGGCCAGCAGCACCTGCCGGGGCAGGTCGATGGTCACGCCCCAGGGCTTGGCATCGGCGATCGGGCTGAAAGGGTAGACCGAGCGGATCAGCTCGCCTTGCTGCAGGGTCTTGGCCTGGTTGCCGGTCACCGCCGCGAGCAGGTCCTTGCCCTCTGTGCCCAGGGTATCGTTGATGTTCTTGCCCACCTGGCCGGCATCGGCGCCGACCGCCGCCAGCAAGCCGCTGCCGGCGACGATCATCATGTGCCCGGCGCCATCGAACAGGAATCGCTGGGCTTCGCCGGCGGCAGCCTGGAGCGAGTCCAGGGCGATGTCGATGCCCATCACCCCGATTACCTTGCCGTCTGCCAGCAACGGCAGGGAGATGGTGGTCATCAGTACCTGCTTCTTGTCCTCGCCGATGGTGTCGGCATAAGGATCGAGCAGGCAGGTGCGGCGGTTGTCCCGGGGGCAGGTGTACCAGATGTTGTAGGGCGTGCCGCTGAGGTTGAGGGTGGTCCTGGTCAGGTCATCCTCGGTCATCACGGTATTGAGCCCCTGGCCGCCGGAGCGGCTCCAGTAGGTGGCGAAGCGCCCGCGCTCGTTGGACGAGCGAGCCGCATCATTGGTGAACTCGTTGTCCTTGCCATCCAGGGCGTTGGGTTCGTAGGCCAGCCAGATACCGAGCACCTTGGCGTTGCGCTCGAAGGCGGTCTTGAGGCTGTGGTTGAGTTCCTCGCGCAGGGCGGAGGCTTCCAGCCCGCGCTTGCTGGCCATCTGGCGCAGGTCGCGGACCTGGTCCGCCAGGGCGTTGAGCGCCAGTTGGCTCTCGCCGAAGGTCTTCTGGATGCGCACCGCCTGGTCGGCCGCCTTGGCCTGCAGCAGGTCTTCGACTCCGGCGGTCAGCATGCGGGTGCTGGAGGTGTTGACCAGCTGGTTGTTCTGCCGGCTCTGGTACAGGTTCATGCTGACGATCAGGGCCACGACCCCCAGCAGGCACAATCCGGACAGCAGCACGATCTTCAGGCGAATGGAGAGAGAGTCGAACATGGGGCGATCTCGCGAAAGGACAGATGGAAAGCACGGAGTCGGATGACTCCGCTCGCCAAGTCCATTTCAGCGCCATGCCCGGAACATCGGCTAGGGCGATCTTTGCGTGAGGCGCCGCCGACGAACGGTCATGCCCTTGACATAAATGCCCCAAGGCACAGGGCATAGCAGCCAGATAAGGGGCTTCAGGAGGCCTGCGCCAGGCTCTCGGGACGTGACCAGATCCACAGGTTGCCCAGGGTCATCCCGGCGATGGCGGCATACAGGGTCCAGTGGTGGTTGAGCAGGCCCAGCATCAGGCCGGCGCACAGCAGCATGCTGATGGTGGCGCTGACCTTGGCCTTGCGGCTGACGATCCGGCCATTGCGCCAGTTGCTCAGGATCGGCCCGAACAGGCGATGGTTCTCCATCCAGGCGCTCAGGCGCGGCGAGCTCTTGGTGGCGGCCCAGGCGGCCAGCAGGATGAACTCGGTGGTCGGCAGGCCCGGTACCACGATGGCGATCAGGCCGATGGCCAGGCTGACATAGGCCAGCGCGCCGAACAGCAGGCGGGAGATTTTCGAAGCGGGGGGGCGAATGGGGGTCATGGCATCGATGCTGAGGTAACGCGTGGTACGGCTGATCCGCGAGACGGGCCGCGGCAGAGGATACCGCTGTGGGCCAGGACACTCCACCGTGCCCTGGCCACAGTCGCGGGGATCAGGCCGGTTGTGCCGCGCTGGAGTAAGCCTGTTCCAGCAACACGGTGAAGCGATTGAAGGCATCCAGGGCGCCTTTTTCCGCCGCTGCTTCTTCCTCGGCGCTGAACTCCAGGCCGTCGAGGATGCGAGTGAAGGTCTTCCAGCCTTCGGCACGGCCACCGGCCGGTTCGCCCAGGTGGCGGGCACCGAAGGTTTCGCTCAGGCCCAGGCCCACCGCGCGCTTGATCAGGAACGCGGCGCCAAGCTTGGAGCCCTCGGAAACGAAGATCCAGCCCAGGGCCTCGGCCTTGCTCGGGTTGCGCACGGCACCGGCAACCGGCGCCGGTACTTCGGTGTCCAGGTCGGCGAGGTCGGCCTTGGCCGCTTCGGCGCGGCAACGCTCGGCCAGGTCAGGGACGATCGCGATCAGCTCGGGATCGTTGTACAGCTCCACCAGTTCCGACTGGAACAGGTACTGGGCCACCACGAAACGGGCGAAGGCGCCCTGGGTTTCGAAGGGCGCGTGGGCCTTGACCAGGGCATCGAGCTTGGAATGCGGCTCGTGGGTGATCTGGTTCAGGCGTTGGGAACGCAGGTGGTGAGGTTGGGCGCAAGCCTGGGCGGTCATACCGATGTCCTTGAGAATGAGAGGCAGTTATAACTAGACGAACAAGAAGACGCGACACAGTAAAAAATCCTCACTGCCCTTGATGAAAAAGAGCAGTGAGGAGCAGCTGGGTCAGATATCCCAGACCAGGTTCACCGAGAAGTTACGGCCCGGCATGGTCAGGCGGTCGAGGTTGGCCGGGGCCGTGGCGCCAGCTTCACCCGCACCGTCGTAGCCGCGCACGTCGTCCCAGTTCCAGTATTTCTTGTCGGTCAGGTTGTACAGGCCGGCATTGACGGTCAGGTCGTCGGTGACCTTGTAGAAGCCGGTGAGGTCGAGGATGCCGAAGCCGGGCGTCTTGAACTGGCTACTGGCGCCATCCGGAGCCTTGAAAGTGGTGCTGTCGACCCGGTCCTTGCGCTTGACCAGGGTCCAGCTCAGCAACGCGCCGTAGTCGTCCTGGTCGTAGCCCAGGCCGAACACGCCCTTGAGCGGGTTGACGCTGTTGATCGGCTCGCCATTGTCATTGTTGCGCCCGTGGGCATAGGCCACCGAACCGATGCTGTACAGGCCCTGGGGTGCACCGAGGGCATCCAGGTTCAAGCGGCCCTTGGCCTCCGCGCCCTTGATGGTGGCGCGCTTGATGTTATTGCTCTGGATGACCGCCGTCTGTTGCGCGCCTGGGTTGATCGCATCTTCGTTGATGAAGTCGCGGTACTGGTTGTAGAACACCGATACATCGAAGGAGCCGGCAGCGAAGTTGCCACGCAAGCCGGTCTCGATGCCCTTGCTGGTTTCCGGCTTGAGGTTGGAGTTGGGCTCGACCACATAACCGTCCGCGAGGTTTTCAAAACGCCCGTAGAGCGCCTTGGCCGACGGCGTGCGGAAGCCCTCGGCATACTGGCCATAGGCTGTGTAGTGCTCGTCGAAGGCGTAGGTCAGGCCGAATTTTGGCGAGACCCGGTGCCAGGTCTTTTCCTCGACATTGACCTGGGTCGTACCTTTGGGATTGACGGCATTGAGGAACTCCTGGGTCATGTGTGGCTTGAGCTGGATGTGGTCGTAGCGCAGGCCCGGGGTGAAGGTCCAGGCATTCCAGCTGATCTGGTCCTGGGCGAACAGCGCGTAGCTGTTGATGGTTGGGTCAGGGAAGTCACTGGACTTGTTCAGCACGTCGGCAGTGCTGATGGCTCCAACGCTCGGGCAACCGCGACCGACGCTCAGGCAGACACCGTTGCCAGTACGCGAACCGGTGACTTTCTGGCGTTTGAGCGTGGTGCCGTAGGTCAGTTGGTGATCGGTTTCAGCGATAGCGAACGCCTTGTCCAACTGAGCATCGAACACCCATTGTTGTTCCTCGTATTTGGTTTCACGGGTGCGCAGGACCTTACGAGTAATGGGGTAGTAGAACTCCTCTGTGCCCTGGGTGGTCTTGGCGACCTGATGGTTCAGGCTCCACTTGACGTTGTCCGCCAGGAGGCTGTCCAGGGCGAAGTTGTGCTCCAGGCCGAACCGCTCGCGGGTGAGGGTGTCGTTGCCCTTGCGCCATTGATACATGCCTCCGGGCAGGATATTGCCGGGAATCGCAGGTTTGCCTTTGTCGAAGGGGCCGCCATAGGAGCTTTTCTGATCGGTATCACGATCGTCCTTGTATCTTTCGTAGGTCAGGCCCAGGCGTGCATTGTCTGCATAGTTCCAGCCGAGCTTGGCCAGCACATTGGTGGTGCGGGTGTCTTCCGGGTTGGCGGCGGTGCGCGCCAGGCCCGTGCCGTTGTTGCCGCCATAGGATTCGGTTTCGTGGCCGTCACGCTGGCTCAGGTGCAGCAGCCCGTCGAACTCGTTTACACGGCCGGCAAAGGTCCCGGATTTCAACCAGCTGTCATTGGCCGAGCTGTAGCCGGTCTTCAAGCGGGCACCGAAGTCCTGGCCGGGCTTGATGATGTCGTCGGGGTCCAGGGTGTAGTAGCTGACCGCGCCGCCGATGGCGTTGCTGCCGTACAGCACCGAGGCCGGGCCGCGGAGGATTTCCACGCGCTTGACGATTTCCGGGTCGACGTAGTTGCGGTTGGTCTTGGCGTAGGGGCCGCTGAAGAACTGGTTCGGGACTTCGACGCCGTCGACCTGGGTCAGGATCCGATTGCTGTCGATGCCGCGGATGTTGTAGCCGCTGATGCCGGCGCGCTGACCGGCGCCGCCCACCGAAACCCCGGGTTCGTAGCGCACCAGGTCCTTGATGTTGGTGACGTTCTGGCGGTCGAGTTCTTCCCGGGTGTGCACGCTCACTGTGCTCGGTACCGAGTTGATGTCCTGTTCCTGGCGAGTGGCGCTGATGGTCACCTGTTGCAGGTTCACCGCATTGGGATTGCTGCGTTTCTCCAGGACGATGTTGTTGTTGCCCAACTTGCGATAGCTCAGGTTGGTGCCGGCCAGCAGCCGGTCCAGGGCTTTCTCCGGCGTCAGCGCACCGCGTACTCCCGGAGAAACCACGTCCTTGCCCAATTCGGCCGGCAGGCCTACCTGCCAGCCAGTGACGCTGGTGAAGGCGTTGAGGGCCGATACCAGGGGTTGTTGGGCAATGGCGAAGGTGTAGTTGCCCATGCGCTGGCTGGCGGGCGCCGCACGCTGGTCGGCCAGCGCCGGTGCGGCCTGGGCACCGGCCAGCAGGATGGCCGCGGTGAGCAGAGACAGGGTGCAGTGATGCAGGCGGGAGTGAGGAACTGAGGATCGGCTGTTGAGGCAAGAAGACATCGAAAGCGCTCCGGGTCGCACGAATCTTTTATAGGTGTGCAGATTTACATTCAAAAATGCGAATCAATTGCATTGGCTATAACGAGACGTACGACCTGTGGCTATCGCGTAAAAATAATTGTTCTCAATTGAGAATCACCAGCGCCGGCAGCTCCGACAGTCGTGCCGAGGTGATGTGGGCCAGGGAGCGAACCACGTCCAGGGGCTGGTCCAGGCGGTAGTTGCCGGTCACCGCGACACTGGCCAACTGTTCGTTGGTGTTGACGATCCAGCCTGGATAGTAACGGCGCAACTCGGCCAGGACCTGGCTCAGCGGGCAGTTTTCGAACACCAGGCGACCTTCGACCCAGGCCAGCTCCTTGCCGGCGTCGAGCTTGGCCGGTTGGTCGAAACCCTGGGGACCGACCCTTACGCTTTCGCCGGCGCTCAGGCGCAGGCTCTGGTCGGCTTGGGTGGCGCGCAGATCGACATCCCCGCGCTGGACCTGGACCTGGGCGATGCCATCCAGGTAGCGCACGGCGAAGGTGGTATCGCGCACGCTGGCGCGTACCGGGCCGGCCTCCAGTTCCAGGGGCAGCCCGCGATTGCCCGGGATCTCGAAGAACGCTTCGCCCTGGTACAACCGCGCGGTGCGCCGGTGCTCGTCGACATCGCTGGAGAACGCCGAGTTGGTGTTGAGCAGCACCCGGGAGCCGTCCTCGAGTTGCAGGCGCTGGCGTTCGCCCACCAGGGTCAGGTGGTCTGCCTGCAGGCGCAGGGGCAGGTTGCTGAAGCTGAACAATCCAAGGACCAGCACGGCGGCGGTGGCCAGCGGTTTCCAATGTGGGCGCAGGCGGGCCAGGGGCGAGACCTTCGCGGGAGCGGCCAGGGCCAGGGCGGACTGTGCCACTTGCGGACCATCCCAGATGGCCTGGGCCTTGGCGAAGGCCTGGGCGTTGAGCGGTGACGCCGCCAGCCATTGGTGGAAGCGACTTATCTGTTCCTGGGTCGGGTGTTCCAGTTCGATCAGCCAGTCCAGGGCCTGGTCCATGGCCTGGATATTCGGATTCTGGCCGGCAGGGGTGGGGGGCTCGGCGCTGTGAAAGTCCGTCACGGGTGTTCCTCGGCCACGTCTGTGCGCAGCTGTTTTTTCAAGAGAGAGCGAAAGCCGGGCAAGGGTAGCAAAAGCCCCGGGGCCGACGCAGTCATTCTGCCTGGTCGTCGAGGCTCATTGGCCTTCGAGGCGTTCGGCGACACCGATGCAGATGGCCATGATCAGTTTCAGTTCCTTTTGTACCGTGCTCGGGGAGACCCCCAGTTCGTCGGCGATCTCCTGGTAGCTCTGGCCGTGCAGGCGGCTGAGGATGAAGATCCGTTGTTGGCGGGTGCTGAGCTGGCCCAGGCTGAGGTTCAGGCGTTCCAGCAGTTGTTCGGCATGGGCAGCATCCTCGGCGCTGCTGGTGGGCGCCGCGACGCTCTCCAGTACCTGCTGCGGTACGTCCTCGAGCAGGGTCCGGTCCTGGATGCGCCGGGCCCGCAGGTGGTCGAGCGCCAGGTTGCGGGCGGTCTGGAACACGAAGGGTTCCAGGTGGGTGATGGTTCGCTCGGCAAGCGCCCGGGTCACGCGCAGGTAGGTCTCTTGCAGCAAGTCTTCGGCGGTGCTGTGGTTGTTGACCATCCGCTCCAGCGTACGCAGCAGAGAAGTTCGTTGAGTGAGGAATACGTGGTTGAAGTGCGTCTGACTCACAGCAAGGCCTGATCCATTTTTTAGCGGATGATAATGATTGTCATATACATCCGTGGTCAAGCCTTGTGTGGGCCATCCCGCCAGGCAGTTGACAATCTCCTGGCGGGAGCCTCTGCCGTTGGCCGATGGTCAGCCGATCATTCGGCGTTGCACAGGGCCAGGCAGTTATCCAGCATGCGGTTGGAGAACCCCCACTCGTTGTCGTACCAGGCCAGGACCTTGAGCAGGCGACCGCCGCTGACCTTGGTGTGGTTGGCGTCGAAGATCGACGACAGCGGGTTGTGGTTGAAGTCGCTGGAAACCAGCGGCAGGGTGTTGTAGCCGAGGATCTTCGAATGCTGGCTGGCGCTCTTGAGCAGCGCGTTGACTTCCTCGGCGCTGGTGTCGCGCTTGAGGGTCACGGTCAGGTCCACCAGGGAGACATTGATCACCGGCACCCGCACCGCCATGCCAGTCAGCTTGCCGGCCAGCTCCGGCAGCACCAGGCCCACGGCTTCGGCTGCGCCGGTCTTGCTCGGGATCATGTTCTGGGTGCCGGAGCGAGCGCGGTAGGGGTCGGTGTGATAGACGTCGGTGAGGTTCTGGTCGTTGGTGTAGGCGTGGATGGTGGTCATCAGGCCGTTCTCGATCCCCACCTCGCGATGCAGCACCTGGGCCACCGGGGCCAGGCAGTTGGTGGTGCAGGAGGCGTTGGAGATGATCTGGTGCGACTGGCGCAGGATGTCATGGTTGACCCCGTAGACCACGGTGGCATCGGCGCCCTTGGCCGGAGCCGAGATGATCACTTTGCGTGCGCCGGCAGTAAGATGGGCAGCGGCCTTGGCCCGGTCGGTGAACAGCCCGGTGCATTCGAACACCACGTCGATCTTCTCTGCGGCCCAGGGCAGCTCGGCCGGGTTGCGGATGGCGCTGACCGCGATACGGTCGCCATTGACGGTCAGGCTCTCCTGGTCATGCTGGATATCGGCGTCGAACAGGCCGTGGACAGTGTCGTGCTTGAGCAGGTGGGCATTGATAGCGCTGTCTCCGAGATCGTTGATGGCGACGACCTGCAGATCCTGGCGATAGCCTTGGGTATAGAGTGCGCGCAGGACGTTGCGGCCGATGCGGCCAAAACCATTGATTGCGATTCGAAGAGTCATGGGTAAGCGCCTGTCGTAGGATTTGTTGTTGGAATTACAAGATTATTCGCATAGAAATAGAAAACAAGCCTTTTTAGTGGCAGTATTTTGTCTTATCTACAACGAGTGACCTGAATCAACTGGTCCGAATGGTCAGGAATTTCCTCCTCTGCCCCCCAGCGGCGGGACTTTGGACCAGCATAGACAAACAGGTCGCCACATCCGTTAGCCTGGAGTTCTACACATGCATCCCCGCGTTCTTGAGGTCACCGAACGGCTCATCGCCCGTAGTCGCGCCACTCGCCAGGCCTATCTCGCCCTGATTCGCGGTGCAGCCAGCGACGGTCCGCAGCGCGGCAAGCTGCAATGCGCGAACTTCGCTCATGGGGTGGCCGGTTGTGGCGCCGAAGACAAGCACAGCCTGCGGATGATGAACGCGGCCAACGTGGCGATTGTTTCGTCATATAACGACATGTTGTCGGCGCACCAGCCCTACGAGCATTTCCCCGAGTTGATCAAGAAGGCCCTGCGCGAGATCGGTTCGGTGGGCCAGTTCGCCGGTGGTACCCCGGCCATGTGCGATGGCGTGACCCAGGGCGAGGCGGGGATGGAGCTGAGCCTGCCGAGCCGCGAGGTCATTGCGTTGTCCACGGCGGTAGCGCTGTCGCACAACATGTTCGATGCCGCCCTGATGCTCGGTATCTGCGACAAGATCGTCCCTGGCCTGATGATGGGAGCCCTGCGCTTCGGCCACCTGCCGATGATTTTCGTCCCCGGTGGCCCCATGGTCTCGGGGATCTCCAACAAGCAGAAGGCCGATGTGCGCCAGCGCTATGCCGAAGGCAAGGCCAGTCGCGAAGAACTGCTGGAATCGGAGATGAAGTCCTACCACAGCCCGGGCACCTGCACCTTCTATGGCACCGCCAACACCAACCAGTTGCTGATGGAGGTCATGGGCCTGCATTTGCCCGGCGCGTCCTTCGTCAACCCCAACACGCCGTTGCGCGATGCCCTGACCCATGAGGCGGCGCAACAGGTCACCCGCCTGACCCGCCAGAGCGGCGCCTTCACGCCCATTGGTGAAATCGTCGACGAGCGTTGCCTGGTCAACTCCATCGTCGCCCTGCACGCCACCGGCGGCTCCACCAACCACACCCTGCACATGCCGGCCATCGCCCAGGCTGCGGGCATCCAGCTGACCTGGCAGGACATGGCCGACCTGTCCGAGGTGGTGCCGACCCTGTCCCACGTCTATCCCAACGGCAAGGCCGACATTAACCACTTCCAGGCCGCCGGCGGCATGTCGTTCCTGATTCGCGAATTGCTGGAGGCCGGGCTGCTCCACGAAGACGTCAACACCGTGGCTGGCCCCGGCCTGAGCCGCTATACCCAGGAGCCATTCCTGGACAACGGCAAGCTGGTATGGCGCGACGGCCCGATCGAGAGCCTCGACGAAAGCATCCTGCGTCCGGTGGCCCGGGCCTTCTCGCCGGAAGGCGGACTGCGGGTCATGGAAGGCAACCTGGGGCGCGGAGTGATGAAGGTCTCCGCCGTGGCTCCCGAGCACCAGGTCGTCGAGGCTCCGGCCATGGTGTTCCAGGACCAGCAGGACCTGGCCGACGCCTTCAAGGCCGGCCAACTGGAGAAAGACTTCGTGGCGGTGATGCGCTTCCAGGGCCCGCGCTCCAATGGCATGCCCGAGCTGCACAAGATGACTCCATTCCTTGGTGTGCTGCAGGACCGTGGCTTCAAGGTGGCGCTGGTCACCGACGGGCGCATGTCCGGCGCCTCGGGCAAGATCCCGGCGGCCATCCACGTCAGCCCCGAGGCCCAGGTCGGCGGGGCGCTGGCCCGGGTGCGGGATGGCGACATCATTCGTGTGGATGGCGTCAAGGGCACCCTGGAGCTTAAGGTGGACGCCGAACAGTTCGCCGCCCGCGAGCCGGCCAAGGGCCTCCTGGGCAACAACGTCGGCACCGGCCGCGAACTCTTCGCCTTCATGCGCATGGCCTTCAGCTCGGCAGAGCAGGGCGCCAGCGCCTTCACTTCTGCCCTGGAGACACTGAATTGAAACTGGCCCTGGTCGGTGATATCGGCGGCACCAACGCCCGGTTCGCGTTGTGGAAAGACCAACAGCTGGACGCGATCCAGGTCCATGCCACGGCGGACTACAGCTGTCCGGAAGATGCCATCAAGGCCTACCTGAAGGAACAGGGCCTGGCCCTGGGCGCGGTGGGTTCGGTGTGCCTGTCGGTGGCCGGGCCGGTCAGCGGCGACGAGTTCCGCTTCACCAACAATCACTGGCACCTCAGCCGCCAGGCGTTCTGCCAGGCACTGCAGGTCGAGCGCTTGCTGCTGGTCAACGATTTCTCGGCCATGGCCCTGGGCATGACCCGGCTGCAACCGGATGAATTCCGCGTGGTCTGCGAGGGCGTTGCCGAGCCGTTGCGTCCGGCGGTGGTGATCGGCCCGGGCACCGGCCTGGGCGTGGGCACCCTGCTGAACTTCGGCGATGGCCGCTACATGGCCCTGCCAGGGGAGGGTGGGCATGTCGACCTGCCCTTGAGCAGCCCCCGGGAAACCCAGCTCTGGCAACACATCCACGACGAAATCGGCCATGTCAGCGCCGAGACCGCCCTCAGCGGCGGCGGCCTGCCGCGGGTCTACCGGGCCATCTGCGCAGTGGACGGCCACGAGCCGCGCCTGGATACCCCCGAGGCGATCACTGCCGCGGGGTTGGCCGGCGACCCTATCGCCCGCGAGGTACTGGAACAGTTCAGTTGCTGGCTGGGCCGGGTGGCGGGCAATAACGTGCTGACCACCGGTGGCCGGGGCGGGGTGTACATCGTCGGTGGGGTGATCCCGCGTTTTGCCGATTTTTTCATCCAGAGCGGCTTCGCCAAGAGCTTTGCCGACAAGGGCTGCATGAGCGACTACTTCAAGGGCATCCCGGTGTGGCTGGTGACCGCGCCCTATTCCGGACTGACCGGCGCCGGGGTGGCCCTGGAACAGGCATAATCGCCCTCCATTCATGACAACAACAAAGGACGGCATGGGTGAGTTCAGTCAGTAGGTCGATCTTGTTGGTCGACGACGATCAGGAAATCCGCGAGCTGCTGGAGACTTATCTCAGCCGTTGCGGTTTCCAGGTGCGCAGCACCGCCGATGGCGCGGGTTTTCGCCAGGCCCTGAACGAGGCGCCCAGCGACCTGGTGATCCTCGACGTGATGCTGCCCGACGAAGACGGTTTCAGCCTGTGTCGCTGGCTTCGCCAGCACCCCAAGCGCGGCCAGGTGCCGATCATCATGCTCACCGCCAGCTCCGATGAAGCCGACCGGGTCATCGGCCTGGAGCTGGGGGCCGATGACTACCTGGGCAAGCCGTTCAGCCCTCGTGAGTTGCAGGCACGGATCAAGGCCTTGTTGCGCCGCGCGCAATTCGCCCAGGAACGGGCTGGCGGCGAAGTACTGTGCTTCGACGAGTGGCGCCTGGACGTGATCAGCCACCGCCTGTTCCACAATGACGGCGAGGAAGTGATCCTCTCCGGCGCCGACTTCGCCCTGCTCAAGCTGTTTCTCGATCATCCCCAGGAAATCCTCGACCGCGACACCATCGGCAATGCCACCCGTGGCCGCGACCTGATGCCCCTGGATCGCATCGTCGACATGGCGGTCAGCCGTTTGCGCCAACGCCTGCGGGACACGGAAAAACCGCCGCGGCTGATTCGCACGGTGCGCGGCAGCGGCTACCAGCTGGCGGCCAATGTGGTCGCTGACTGTGCTCGCTGAAACCCTCAAGGGCTGCCTGCAGCGGATGCCCATGCCGCGTTCGCTGTTGGGCCGGATGCTGTTGCTGACCCTGCTGGTGGTGCTGCTGGCCCAGGCCCTGTCCAGCGTGATCTGGGTCTCGCAGTTGCGCGCCACCCAGCTCGAGGGCCTGGTGACCAGCGCCCGCAGCCTGGCCCATTCGATGACCGCCAGCGTCAGTTACCTGCGTTCGCTACCGGTGGCCTATCGGCCGCTGGTGCTCGATCAGTTGCGCAGCATGGGCGGCACGCGTTTTGTCGTGACCCTCAACGACAAGCCGCTGGACATGCAGGTGTTGCCGGCCACGCCGCGCAAGGAGGCGGTATTGCAGGCGGTGGAGCAGGTGCTGCGCCAGTCCCTGGGCAACGATGCGGATATCTCTGTGACCTTCGTACGGCCCGACGATTTGCGGATCTTCAATGGAGGCTTGAAGCTCGACGAGCTGCCACGGTCCTGGGCCCACTACGCCCTGACCCTGGAGCCGGTGAACCCGCCAGTGCTGGTGACCCAGATCCAGATGGCCCCGGGCGAGTGGCTGTATATCGCTTCATTGCTGCCCGAGCCCTACACCAGCCTCGAGGAGCAGGGCCTGCCGGCGCAGCAGGTGTGGTTCATCCTACTGACCAGCTGCTTCCTGTTGTTGTTCATCGGCCTCTTGGTGCACTGGCAGAGCCGGCCCCTCAAGCGCCTGGCCCGGGCCGCTCGCGAGCTGTCCCTGGGCGCCGATGTGCAGCCGGTGGCGCCGGGCGGCGGCAGCGAGGTGGTGGAGGTGGCGAGGGCCTTCAACAGCATGCGCGAGCGCATCAGCCGCTACCTGACCGAGCGTAGCCAGCTGTTCAGCGCCATCTCCCATGACTTGCGCACTCCCATCACCCGCCTGCGGTTGCGGGTGGAGCTGCTGGAAGACGAACAACTGCAAGCCAAGTTCGGCCGCGACCTCGATGAGCTGGAGCTGCTGGTCAAGGGCGCACTGCAATGCGTCAAGGACACCGACATCCACGAGAACATCGAGCCGGTGGACTTGAACCAGGTGCTCGATTGCCTGGTGGAACCTTACCTGGCGCCCGCCGGCAATGGCCGGGTGACCCAGCAGGGGCGGGCCCTGGCCAGCTACCCGGGCAAGCCCTTGGCGCTCAAGCGCTGCATGGGCAACTTGATCGACAATGCCCTGAAATATGGGCAGAACGCCCACCTGCATATCGAGGATGACGCCGGCGCCTTCATCCTGCATGTGGACGACGAGGGCCCCGGAGTGCCCCAGCAGCGGCTGGAGCAGGTCTTCGAGCCGCACTTTCGCCTGGCCGGCCAGCAACAGGGCTACGGCCTGGGGCTGGGCATCGCGCGCAATATCGCCCATAGCCATGGCGGGGAAGTCAGCTTGCAGAACCTGCGCGAAGGTGGCTTGCGGGTGACCTTGTACCTGCCGCGTTTCGCGGACTGAACAACTCTTCTTCTCCTGTAGCAGCGAGGCCTGCCTGGCAAGCGTCATGCCTGGCAGGGCGCGTTATCGCGCATCGCGAGCAAGCTGCGCTCCTACCGGCGCCCGCTGGTTTGTCACGACCTGGTGACATTTGCCGTGTCCTTCGTTACCTGGGGCGAACCTTGGCTTGATTAGACTCAAGCCTTCGACAAGAACAACAACAGGTCGTCCATGGAACCTCTTTCCCTGCCGTTCAGCAGTTGGCTGAACGCTCCCGCACACCACAGCTGGCTGGCCGCCGAGGGCCTGCGGCTGCTGGATTTCGCCAAGGCTTCGCGGCTTGCCGAGGGCTTCGGCAACCTGGATGCCCGGGGCTGCCTGCCTGCTGGCGCCCGGGCCGAAACCATGAATACCGCGCGCATGACCCACAGCTTCGCCATGGCCCATATCCAGGGGCTGCCTGGCTTTGCCGAGCTGGTGGACCACGGCGTCGCGGCGCTCTTAGGTCCACTGCGCGATGCCGAGCATGGCGGCTGGTTCGCGGTGGCCGGGCAGGCCGACGGCAATGGCGGCAAGGCTGCCTACTTGCATGCCTTCGTCGCCCTGGCCGCCAGTTCCGCGGTGGTGGCCCGGTGCCCGGGTGCCGAGGCCTTGCTGGAGCAGGCGGTCGGCGTGATCGAGGAGCATTTCTGGAGCGAGCAGGAGGGCGCGGTGATCGAGTCCTTCAGCCGCGACTGGAGCGAACAGGAGGCCTATCGCGGGGCCAACAGCAACATGCACGCCACCGAGGCCTTTCTCGCCCTGGCCGATGTCACCCAGGACCCGCGCTGGCTCAGCCGCGCCCTGCGCATCGCCGAGCGCTTGATCCACGGCCATGCCGCGGCCAACGACTTCATGGTGGTCGAGCACTTCGACCTGGATTGGCAGCCCTTGCGCGATTACAACCGGGACTGTCCCGCCGATGGTTTTCGCCCCTTCGGCACCACGCCGGGCCACGGATTCGAGTGGGCGCGGCTGTTGCTGCACTTGGAGGCCGCGCGGGGCCAGGCCGGAATGCTGACCCCTGGCTGGCTGGTGCTGGATGCCCAGCGCCTGTTCGACAGCAACTGCCGTCATGGCTGGAACGTGGATGGCGCCCCGGGCATCGTCTACACCCTGGACTGGGACAACCGCCCGGTGGTGCGCCAGCGCCTGCACTGGACCCACGCCGAAGCCAGCGCCGCCGCCAGTGCCCTGCTCAGGCGCACCGCAGAGGAGCGCTACGAGACCTGGTATCGGGTTTTCTGGGAGTTCTGCCAGGCGCATTTCATCGACTGCGAGTTCGGCAGCTGGCACCACGAGCTGGGCCTGGACAACCGCCCTGCGGCAGAAATCTGGGGCGGCAAGCCGGACCTTTATCACGCCTGGCAGGCCGTGCTGATTCCACGCCTGCCGCTGGCGCCGAGCATGGCTTCGGCCCTGGCCCGAGTGCCTGCCACGGGCTCTGTGTAACCATGCGGTGACATTTCTCCATCGCTTCGTTACCCGGGCGCTGGACTAGGCTGTTTAGACTCGTTTGCAGCGCAAGCACCAGACTTGCATGCATAACAACAAGAAAGGTACTTCAGATGAATGCGATTTCTCGCCTCGCCACTGTCATTTCCCTTGCCTCCCTGTTCCCCCTGAGTGCCCTGGCCGCCGATTCCAAAGGTTCCGTGGAAGTGGTCCATTGGTGGACGTCCGGTGGTGAAAAGGCTGCGGTCGATGTGCTCAAGGCCCAGGTGGAGAAAGACGGTTTCACCTGGAAGGACGGCGCCGTGGCCGGCGGTGGCGGTTCCACCGCGATGACCGTGCTCAAGAGCCGCGCCGTGGCCGGCAACCCGCCCGGTGTGGCGCAGATCAAGGGCCCGGACATCCAGGAATGGGGCAGCACCGGCCTGCTCAGTACCGATACCCTCAAGGACGTGGCCAAGAGCGAGAATTGGGACGGCCTGCTTTCACCCAAGGTGGCCAATACCGTCAAGTACGAAGGTGACTACGTGGCCGTGCCGGTGAACATCCACCGGGTCAACTGGCTGTGGATCAACCCCGAGGTGTTCAAGAAGGCCGGGATCGCCAAGGCGCCCACCACCCTCGAAGAATTCTATGCCGCCGGCGACAAGCTCAAGGCCGCCGGCTTCATCGCCCTGGCCCACGGTGGCCAGCCCTGGCAGGACAGCACCGTATTCGAAGACGTGGTGCTCTCGGTGATGGGCGCCGAAGGCTACAAGAAGGCCCTGGTGGACCTGGACCAGAAGACCCTGGCAGGCCCGGAGATGACCAAGACCTTCGCCGAGCTGAAGAAGCTCTCCGGCTACATGGACCCCAACCGTGCCGGGCGTGACTGGAACATCGCCGCCGCCGACGTGATCAACGGCAAGGCCGGGATGCAGATGATGGGCGACTGGGCCAAGAGCGAATGGACCGCGGCCAAGAAGGTCGCCGGCAAGGATTACCAATGCGTGCCGTTCCCGGGCACCGACAAGGCCTTCACCTACAACATCGATTCCCTGGCCGTGTTCAAGCTCAAGGCCGACCGCAAGGGCGACATCGCCGCCCAGCAGGACCTGGCCAAGGTCGCCCTGGGCAAGGACTTCCAGAAAGTCTTCAGCATCAACAAGGGCTCGATCCCGGTGCGCACCGACATGCTCAACGCCATGGACGCCGAAGGTTTCGACTCCTGCGCCCAGGCCGCCGCCAAGGACTTCCTGGCGGACGAGAAGACCGGCGGGCTGCAGCCGAGCATGGCGCACAACATGGCCACGTCCCTGGCGGTGCAGGGCGCGATCTTCGATGTGGTGACCAACTTCATGAACGACAAGGATGCGGACCCGGCCAAGGCCAGTGCGCAACTGGCGTCGGCGGTCAAGGCCGCGCAGTGAGGTCCGGGCCGCAGGCGTACCTGCGGCCATTCCCGAAACGCTCTCCCTGGCAGGAGCGAGGCTTGCCCGCGAAGGCGGTGCATCGGTGGGCATCGACTTGAGTGTCGGTGCCCATTCGCGGGCGAGCCTCGTTCCTGCGGATACTCACTCCTTCACACTGGATTATCTCGATGAGCTCTGTGGCGGTTTTCAGCAAGGCCTCGCCGTTGGATGCCTTGCAGCGCTGGTTGCCCAAGCTGGTGCTGGCGCCGAGCATGGTGATCGTGCTGGTGGGCTTTTATGGCTACATCATCTGGACCTTCATTCTGTCCTTCACCAACTCCAGCTTCATGCCGAGCTACAAGTGGGTCGGCTTGCAGCAGTACCTGCGGCTGATGGACAACGACCGCTGGTGGGTGGCGAGCAAGAATCTGGCGCTGTTCGGCGGCTTGTTCATTGGCATCAGCCTGGTGCTGGGGGTATTCCTGGCGGTGTTGCTGGACCAGCGCATCCGCCGCGAGGGCTTTATCCGCACCGTCTACCTGTACCCCATGGCGCTGTCGATGATCGTCACCGGTACCGCCTGGAAATGGCTGCTCAATCCCGGCCTGGGCTTGGACAAGATGCTGCGCGACTGGGGCTGGGAAGGCTTTCGCCTGGACTGGCTGGTGGACCAGGATCGCGTGGTCTACTGCCTGGTGATCGCCGCCGTATGGCAGGCCTCGGGTTTCGTCATGGCAATGTTCCTGGCCGGCCTGCGGGGTGTCGACCAGTCGATCATCCGTGCGGCGCAGGTGGACGGCGCCAGCCTGCCGACCATCTACCTGAAGATCGTTCTGCCGAGCCTGCGCCCGGTGTTCTTCAGTGCCTTCATGATCCTGGCCCATATCGCGATCAAGAGCTTCGACCTGGTGGCGGCGATGACCGCCGGCGGCCCTGGCTACTCTTCCGACCTGCCGGCGATGTTCATGTACTCCTTCACCTTCAGCCGTGGCCAGATGGGCATCGGTTCGGCCAGCGCCATGCTGATGCTGGGCGCGGTGCTGACCATCCTGGTGCCGTACCTGTATTCCGAACTGCGAGGCAAGCGCCATGACTGATTCGCTCGCCAGGCCGCGCCTGAATTTCAACCGGATCGCCATCTACGCCACGCTGCTGCTGGCGGCGGCGGTGTACCTGGTGCCGCTGGTGGTGATGCTGCTCACCAGCTTCAAGACCCCCGAGGATATCCGCACCGGCAACCTTTTGAGCTGGCCCCAGGTGGTCGATGGCATCGGCTGGATCAAGGCCTGGGACATCGTGGGTGGCTATTTCTGGAACTCGGTGAAGATCACCGTGCCGGCGGTACTGATCTCCACCCTGATCGGCGCGCTGAACGGCTATGTGCTGTCGATGTGGCGCTTTCGCGGTTCGCAGCTGTTCTTCGGCCTGTTGCTGTTCGGCTGCTTCCTGCCGTTCCAGACCGTGCTGCTGCCGGCCTCGTTCACCCTTGGCCGGTTCGGCCTGGCCAACACCACCACCGGCCTGGTGCTGGTGCACGTGGTCTACGGCCTGGCCTTCACCACGTTGTTCTTTCGCAACTACTACGTCAGCGTGCCGGATGCCCTGGTCAAGGCCGCGCGCCTGGATGGCGCGGGGTTCTTCACCATCTTCGGCAAGATCCTGCTGCCGATGTCGGTGCCGATCATCATGGTCTGCCTGATCTGGCAGTTCACCCAGATCTGGAACGACTTCCTGTTCGGCGTGGTGTTCGCCAGTGGCGACGCGCAACCGATCACCGTGGCCCTGAACAACCTGGTCAACACCAGTACCGGGGCCAAGGAATACAACGTTGACATGGCGGCGGCGATGATCGCGGGGCTGCCGACACTGCTGGTGTACATCTTCGCCGGCAAGTATTTCCTGCGCGGGCTGACGTCCGGCGCGGTCAAGGGGTAAGGCATGGCAACTCTCGAATTACGCAACGTCAACAAGACCTACGGTGCCGGCCTGCCGGACACCTTGAAGAACATCGAGCTGAAGATCGACGACGGCGAGTTCCTGATCCTCGTCGGCCCCTCGGGGTGCGGCAAGTCGACCCTGATGAACTGCATCGCTGGCCTGGAGACCATCAGCGGCGGGGCGATCCTGGTGGATGATGCCGACATCAGCGGCATGAGCCCCAAGGACCGGGACATCGCCATGGTGTTCCAGTCCTACGCGCTGTACCCGACCATGAGCGTGCGCGACAACATCGCCTTCGGCCTGAAGATCCGCAAGATGCCCACCGCCGAGATCGATACCGAGGTGGCGCGAGTGGCCAAGCTGCTGCAGATCGAGCACCTGCTGGCGCGCAAGCCGGGCCAGCTCTCCGGTGGCCAGCAGCAGCGCGTGGCCATGGGCCGGGCCCTGGCGCGGCGGCCGAAGATCTATCTGTTCGACGAGCCGCTGTCCAACCTCGACGCCAAGCTGCGGGTCGAGATGCGTACCGAAATGAAACTGATGCACCAGCGCCTGAAGACCACCACGGTGTATGTCACCCACGACCAGATCGAGGCCATGACTTTGGGGGACAAGGTGGCGGTGATGAAGGACGGGATCATCCAGCAATTCGGGACGCCACAGCAGATCTACAACGATCCGGCCAACCTGTTCGTGGCAAGCTTCATCGGCTCGCCGCCGATGAACTTCATTCCCCTGCGCCTGCAGCGCCAGGAGGGGCGGTTGCTGGCCTTGCTGGACAGTGGCCAGGCCCGTTGCGAGCTGCCGTTGGGACCGCGTGACGCCGGGCTCGAGGAGCGCGAGGTGATCCTCGGCATCCGTCCGGAGCAGATCGCCCTGGCGCCCGCCGAGGCCAACGGCCTGCCGAGCATCCGGGCCGAAGTCGAGGTGGTGGAGCCCACCGGGCCCGATACCCTGGTATTCGTCACCCTCAATGGCACCAAGGTCTGCTGCCGCCTGGCCCCGGACCAGGCGCCCGCGGCCGGGCAGAACCTGACCCTGCAGTTCGACCCGGCCCGGGTCCTGCTGTTCGATGCCCAGAGCGGCGAGCGCCTGGGCGCGGCCGGCCCTGCCATGGCCCAGGGCCACGGCGGCAATGTGGCGCAATTCAAGGGGCGATGAATTCGGGGCGGATGGCCTGTCATCCGTCGCAAGGACTGTAAACCGCGTTGGATAAACCGTTAATAACAATAAAGACGAGGATGTAGGGATGAAAAAGCAACACGGCAATACCCGCCTGCTCTGCCAGCTTTCGGCAGTGGCGGCGCTGGTCCTGTCCGGCCAGGCCATGGCCGACGAAGCGTTCGGCGCCAACTCCAAGTGGATGACCGGCGATTGGGGCGGTACGCGCACCAAGCTGCTGGAGCAGGGGATCGACATCAAGGCCGACTACGTCGCGGAGATGGGCGCCAACCTGCATGGCGGCTACAACGACGACAAGACCGGGCGCTACAGCGACCAGTTCGGCCTGGGCGTGGCGTTCGACCTGCAGAAACTGCTGGGCTGGGACAACACCCAGGCCAAGATCCAGCTGACCAATCGTAATGGCCAGAACATCTCCAACGATCGCGTCGGCGATCCCCGGGCCGGCACCTTGAGTTCTTCCCAGGAGGTCTACGGCCGCGGGCACATGGTGCGCCTGACCCAATTGTGGATCCAGCACCAGTTCCTGGACGGCAAGCTGGACGTCAAGGCCGGTTACTTCGGCGAGGGCGAGGACTTCAACACCTTCCCCTGCGAGTTCCAGAACCTGGCCTTCTGCGGTTCCCAGGTGGGCAACTGGGCGACCAACATCTGGTACAACTGGCCGGTCAGCCAGGCGGCGCTGCGCATCAAGTACCACATCACCCCCGAGTTCTATGCGCAGATCGGCGCCTACAACCAGAACCCGTCGCAGACCGAGCACGGCAATGGCTTCAAGCTCAGCGGCAGCGGCACCAAGGGCACGGTATTGCCGGTAGAGCTGGTGTGGTCGCCCAAGGTCAACAACCTGCCGGGCGAGTACCGTGTGGGTTACTACAAGAGCACGGCCAAGGCCAATGACGTGCGCGAGGACGCTAATGGCCAGGATGCCGCCACCACCGGCAGCGCCTATCGCGTGCACAACAGCAAGCACGGCTACTGGTTCGTCGCCCAGCAGCAACTTACCAGCCATAACGGCGACGCCTCGCGTGGCCTGAACATCGCCGCCAACGCCACCTTCCATGACAAGGACACCAACATCATCGACAACTACCAGTCGCTGATGTTCGTCTACAAGGGGCCGTTCGATGCCCGGCCAAAGGATGACGTGGGCATCGGTTTCGCCCGCATTCATGTCAACGACGACGTGAAGAAGAACGCCCAGCTGGCCAACGCCGCCATCGGCGTGAGCGACTACGACAACCCGCTGTACTCGCCGCTGCGCGAGACCGAGTACAACTACGAGATTAACTACGGTTTCCATGTGACCGACTGGCTGACCGTGCGCCCCAACCTGCAGTACATCACCCATCCGGGCGGTGTGGACCAGGTCGACAACGCCCTGGTGGCCGGCCTGAAAATTCAGTCGGTGTTCTGACGCTGTTGCGATAAGCTCCTTTCTCTGTGCGCATATTGCGGATGGCCTTGGCTATCCGCTTTTTTTTGCCAGGCGCTCTCGCGATGGCCGCCAGCTGTACGACTACCCCCCATGATTTTCAGGACCGCGGCACATGCATGAGCATCCCCTGCAACGTTTTTTCAAGACCCTGCGCGAGCGCCCGGTGTTTGCCTGGGAGCGCTACCAGATGCGCGATGTGCTGGTGATCGATCATCCACTGTGCCAGGCCGTGTTCAGTCGCCAGGGCGCACAGCTCCTGCACTTCCAGCCCGCCGGGCAGAAACCCTGGCTCTGGTGCGCGGCGAAGTGGCCGCAGGTGGGGGCGATCCGTGGTGGGGTGCCGGTGTGCTGGCCCTGGTATGGTCGGCACCCGAGCGAGAATGCCTGGCCTTCCCATGGTTGGGCGCGCTTGCTGGACTGGAAGCTGCTGGGCAGCGACAGCGATGCAGAGGGTGTGCGCCTGCATTGGCAATTGCAGCTGTGCGACTGGAAGGTCGAGCTGCATGCGCACCTGGGTCGGGGCATGGACCTGCGCTTGAGCACCGAGCACCAGGACAGCGAACCCTGCCAGTTGAGCCAGGCTTTGCACGCCTACTGGCGTATTGGCGATGTCGGTGAGGTAGCGCTGTCCGGGCTCGATGGCGCCGAGGGCTACGATCATTTGAATCGCCAGGCCTGCCGGCAACAGGGCGAGTTGCGTGTCGACGGTGGCTGCCAGCGGGTGTTCCAGCACGAGGGCGAGTTGCAGATCGAGGACCGTGCCTGGCAGCGCGCGCTGCGCATCGATACCGGCGAGGACGCCGACACCGTGGTCTGGCATCCCGGTACCCGGCCACTGTTGGGGGTGAGTTGGAGCGAGGTGTCGCGTTTCGTCTGTGTCGAAGCGGCCGCCGGTGGCACCGACAGCCTGCGCCTGGCGCCGGGGGAACGGGCCCACCTGAGCCTGCAGGCGCGCGCGGCGGGGTAGGGCAAAGAGGCTCCCGCAGGTCGCGGGAGCCTGTGGCTTCAGTCGAGCTCGTCGCCTGCCGGGTAGCGGCTGGCGTTGAGGCTTTCCTTGATCTTGCGCAGGTGCGGCTGGAAGTCCACGCCACGGCGCAGGGTCATGCCGGTGGCCAGGACATCGAGCACCGTGAGCTGGATGATCCGCGAGGTCATGGGCATGTAGATATCGGTGTCTTCCGGCAGTGGCAGGTGCACGCTCAGGCTGCATGCCTTGGCCAGCGGCGAGCCGGCGGCGGTGATGCCCAGCACCGAGGCGCCGTTCTCCCGAGCCTGGCGCGCGACCTCCACCAATTCGCGGGTGCGGCCGGTGTAGGAGATGATCACGAACAGGTCGCCGGTGTGCGCCACCGAGGCGAGCATGCGCTGCATCAGTACGTCGGGGTGGGCCGACACCGCCAGGTTGAAGCGGAAGAACTTGTGCTGGGCGTCCATGGCCACCGGAGCCGAGGCGCCGAGGCCGAAGAAGTGGATCTGCCGGGCCTGGATCATCATGTCCACGGCGCGGCTGACCTGCTGCGGGTCGATCTGCTGGCAGGCGCTGTCCAGCGAGGCGATGGCGCTGGCGAAGATCTTCTGGGTGTAGGCTGCCGGGTCATCGTCGGCTTCCACCGCACGGCTGACGTACGCAGCGCCGCTGGCCAGGCTCTGGGCCAGTTGCAGCTTGAGTTCCGGGTAGCCGCTGACGCCGAACGAACGGCAGAAGCGGTTGACCGTCGGTTCGCTGACCGATGCGGCCTGGGCCAGGGCGGCGATGCTGAAGCGGGTGGCCTGCTGCGGGTTGAGCAGGATGACTTCGGCGACTTTGCGTTCCGCCTTGTTCAATTCTTCAAGGCGGTTCTGGATCTGCTCCAGTAGATTTCGCACTCGGTCCATTCAGGTTTCCTAGATCGGCTAGACAGGTGAAACGGGGAAGCCGGGAGGCGGTCAATCCGGGAAGGGCGTTGGCGATCGTGATGCCGCCGGGGTCCCGGGATTACGCTGCGTGCCGGGCTCGCCGCGCCTGCAATGCGAAGTTGAAAGGTGGCCTATCGTACTGGTGGCCCGGAGTGAGGACCACCTGGAATCGATATTTTGTGAAGATGTTGTGTTTATTACTACATTTTCCCTTGAGTGATACCTTGAAAAAAGGTATTTGTAGCTTAACTTGATAAAAGAACAAACATCATGCCTTCGATAACGGTTGAACCCTGCACCTTTGCCTTGTTCGGCGCGCTGGGTGATCTGGCGCTGCGTAAGCTGTTTCCTGCCTTGTACCAGCTCGATGCCGCCGGCCTCTTGCATGAGGACACACGGATCCTGGCTCTGGCCCGCGAGCCGGGCAGCGAGCAGGAACACCTGGCCAATATCGAGGCTGAGTTGCACAAGTACGTCGGCGCCCATGACATCGACGCCGCCGTGTTGAAGGGGTTCCTGGCCCGCCTGAGCTACCTGCATGTGGATTTCCTCAAGGCCGAGGACTATGTGGCCCTGGCCGAGCGGGTTGGCAGCGAGCAGCGCCTGATCGCCTATTTCGCCACGCCGGCGGCGGTGTACGGGGCAATCTGCGAGAACCTGTCGCGGGTCGGACTCAACCAGCAGACCCGGGTGGTCCTGGAAAAACCCATCGGCTCGGACCTGGATTCCTCGCGCAAGGTCAACGATGCCGTGGCGCAGTTCTTCCCGGAGAACCGCATCTACCGGATCGACCACTACCTGGGCAAGGAAACGGTACAGAACCTGATTGCCCTGCGTTTCGCCAACAGCCTGTTCGAAACCCAGTGGAACCAGAACTACATCTCCCACGTGGAAATCACCGTGGCCGAGAAGGTCGGCATCGAAGGCCGCTGGGGCTATTTCGACAAGGCCGGCCAGCTGCGGGACATGATCCAGAACCACCTGCTGCAATTGCTCTGCCTGATCGCCATGGACCCGCCGGCCGACCTCTCGGCCGACAGCATCCGCGATGAGAAGGTCAAGGTGCTCAAGGCCCTGGCGCCCATCAGTCCCGAAGGCCTGACCACCCAGGTGGTGCGTGGCCAGTACATCGCCGGCCACAGCGAGGGCCAATCGGTACCTGGCTACCTGGAGGAAGAAAACTCCAACACCCAGAGCGATACCGAGACCTTCGTCGCGCTGCGTGTCGATATTCGCAACTGGCGTTGGGCCGGGGTGCCGTTCTACCTGCGCACCGGCAAGCGCATGCCGCAGAAACTGTCGCAGATCGTCATCCACTTCAAGGAACCCTCGCACTACATCTTCGCCCCCGAGCAGCGCCTGCAGATCAGCAACAAGCTGATCATCCGCCTGCAACCGGACGAAGGCATCTCGTTGCGGGTGATGACCAAGGAGCAGGGCCTGGACAAGGGCATGCAATTGCGCAGCGGCCCGTTGCAGCTGAATTTTTCCGATACCTATCGCAGCGCGCGGATTCCCGACGCCTACGAGCGGTTGTTGCTGGAAGTGATGCGCGGCAACCAGAACCTGTTTGTGCGCAAAGATGAAATCGAAGCCGCGTGGAAGTGGTGCGACCAGTTGATCGCCGGCTGGAAGAAGTCCGGCGATGCGCCCAAGCCCTATGCGGCCGGGTCCTGGGGGCCGATGAGTTCCATTGCACTGATCACGCGGGATGGGAGGTCATGGTATGGCGATATCTGATTTGCAATTGCCGGCGGGCGTGCGCGCCCACGAATTTCGCAGCTCGACCCTGCTGGCCGCGGGCCTGGCCCTGAAGGTCGCCGAACAACTGCGCGAGGCCATTGCCGCGCGGGGCCAGGCGAGCCTGGTGGTTTCCGGTGGCCGCAGCCCTGTGGCGTTCTTCCAGGCCCTGGTCAAGCAGGAGCTGGATTGGTCCAAGGTGCTGATCAGCCTGGCCGACGAGCGCTGGGTTCCGGTGGAGCATGCCGATAGCAATGCCGGCCTGCTCAAGCAGCACTTGCTGGTGGGGCCGGTGGCCAAGGCGCGTTTCCTTGGTCTCTATAGCGCCGCGGCCAGCCTGGAAGAGGCCGCCCAGCAAGCCGACGAGGCCCTGGCGCAGTTGCCCGGGATCGACGTGCTGGTGCTGGGCATGGGCGATGACGGGCATACGGCCTCGCTGTTCCCCGGCAGCCCGAACCTGGCCGAGGCGCTCGAGCCCGCTGGCAGCCGGCGGTGCTGGCCGATGCTGGCGCCCACCGTGCCCCGCCAGCGCCTGAGCATGAGTCGGGCCCTGCTGGCGTCGGCCCGTAGCAGCCTGCTGTCGATTTCCGGTCAGTCCAAGCTGACCACCCTGGGTGCCGCACTGGCTGGCGACGTGGTCGCCGATATGCCGATTCGCGCCTTCCTGCAAACCCCGTTAGAGATTTACTGGTGCCCATGAGCCAAGGATCAGCCGCGATGACAAACCTCCCTCCGACCGTTTCCATGGCGGACAAAGTAGCCCTGCTCGACAGTCTCTGCGCCAAGGCGCGGATCCTGCCGGTGATCACCATCGCCCGTGAGCAGGACGTGCTGCCCCTGGCCGACGCCCTGGCCGCGGGTGGCCTGACGGCCCTGGAAGTCACCCTGCGTTCGCAGTTCGGCCTCAAGGCCATCCAGATCCTGCGTGAGCAGCGGCCGGAACTGGTGACTGGTGCCGGCACCGTGCTCGACCCGCAGATGCTGGCGGCGGCGGAGGCGGCGGGTTCGCAGTTCATTGTCACCCCTGGCATCACCCGCGAGCTGCTGCAAGCCAGCGTCGCCAGCCCGATCCCGCTGTTGCCGGGAATCAGCAACGCCTCCGGGATCATGGAGGGTTATGCCCTGGGTTATCGCCGCTTCAAGCTGTTCCCGGCTGAGGTCAGCGGCGGCGTGGCGGCGATCAAGGCCCTGGGGGGGCCGTTCGGCGAGGTCAAGTTCTGCCCTACTGGCGGTGTCGGCCCGGCCAATATCAAGAGCTACATGGCGTTGAAGAACGTGATGTGCGTGGGCGGTAGCTGGATGCTCGATCCGCAGTGGATCAAGGACGGCGATTGGGCCCGTATCCAGGAGTGCACGGCACAGGCCCTGGCCTTGCTGGACTGAAGCTCCAATCCTGTTCGTTGGTGTGTTCTACGGCTTTATGGTGCGCTTGGTCGGCGCACCTTTTTTTTTGCCCGGAAAAAGTGCCGGCCCGACCCCCCCGCAAGCGCTGGCGCAAAGGGCTGGTGGCGGCCCCGCGGCAGCGGCTCCGGAAGGCCTCAGCTGGTGGCCAGCTCCTCGAGGGCGACGACCAGGCGCTGGATATGCTCCAGCGGCGTCACCAGGCCCGGGGTGATGCGGATACAGGGGCCGAAGCCTGCGCCCTTGCGGATCACCGTGAACAGGTCGTAGTCGCGCAGCAGCCGGTCCACCAGGGCTTGCTGGTCCTGGTGGCCAGTGAAGCGCAGGGCGCTAATGGCGCAGCACAGGCGCGGGTCCGCTGGCGTCATCACCTCGATGCCCGGCAACTGGCGCACGGCTTCGGTCCAGGTTTCGCGCAGGTAGTTCAGGCGCGCGCCCTTGGCTGCCGCGCCGCCCATGGCCCGGTGTTCCTCGAATACCAGCGGCAAGGTCATCAAGGCCGGAATGTTGGGTGTGCTGTAGGGCGTGCGGGCGCGGATGTCGTCCACTGGAAAGTGGAATTCGTCCATGTCGGGGTCGATGGCGTCCAGGCGCTCGGGATCGATGTAGAGAAAGCCCAGGCTCAATGGCGCACCGATCCACTTGTGCAGGTTGAAACCGGCGAAGGCGATGCCCAGTTGCTGCAGGTCGAAATCGATCTGGCCCAGGGCATGGGCGCCGTCGAGGATGATATCGACCTGGTATTCCTTGGCCAGGGCAGCGATGGCCTGGACCGGCATCACCAGGCCGCTGCGGTGGGTGACGTGGGTCAGGGGTATCAACTTGAGGCGCGGATAACGTTCGAATGCATCCTTGTAGGTCGCTACAAGACTGTCAAAACTGGCAGGGTGCTGATGCTGGATTTCTATCACCTCCACGCCACGGTGGCGAGCCAGCCAGCGGATGGCGCTTTTCACCGTGTCGTACTCCAGGTCGCTGAGCAGCACCTGGTCCCCGGGTTGCAGGCGATTGTAGTTGCGGATCAGTGATTGCAAGGCGTCGGAGGCACAGCGGGTCAGGGCCACGGCGTTATCCGGGACTTCCAGCAAGCGCGCCAGCTGGTGGCGGATCTGCAGGGCTTCGACCTGCTCGAAGCGCTGGCGCACATGCACCGAATTGCTGCTGTTGACCCAGAGGATATTGCGTTGGTAGTCCTCGGCCACCTTGCGGGTCATGCGCCCGAAATAGCCGTTCTCGAGGTTGATCGGTCCGGACTCGAGGTCGAATTGCCGGGCAATGCCCCGCCAATGCTCTTCGTCGCGGGCCAGCGTGGTGACAGTCCTTGGCATGCTGGGCTCTTTATCGGTGATTGAGGTTCAGGGAAGGGGCAGCGATCAATGGCGGGGCTTGGGCTTGCCGTGCTTGGCACGTAGCGGATCGAGCAGATCGGAAAGGCCGTTGTGGTCGATTTCCTGCATCAGTGCCAGCAGGCCGCCGAGTTCGCCCTTGGGAAAGCCTTCGCGGGCGAACCAGTTGAGATAAGGGCCGGGCAGGTCGGCGAGGATGCGTCCCTTGTACTTGCCGAAGGGCATTTCCCGGGTGACCAGCAGTTCAAGTGTTTCAGGGTTCATGGCGGCCACCGTGGTGTGCTACGAGAGTCTTGGAAAATACAGGCATTCTGCATGCAGGCCAAATGACAGATCATGCAAATAACGCGAATACAGATTTTGCTATTTAATTTAAC